>JBCBYM010000036.1:0-19762 GCA_039815865.1 Pseudomonadota bacterium | reverse complement strand
CGGATTGATCTGCGCCGCTGGCAAGCCTTCATCCGCAACGCCAAGCGCGTAAAGGAGGGTGACCAGCTCGTCTTTGGCGGCGGCGTGACCGCTATTGCAGAAGAACGGTACGCGGATGGTTCGCTCACGCTCATGTTTGAAGGCGAGGAGCCGGTCGAAGTCCTGCTGGACCGCGCGGGCACAATGCCGCTCCCCCCGTATATCGCTCAAAAGCGCGGTGTAGATGAGCGCGATTACGAAGACTATCAGACGATGTTTGCAGCCAAGGATGGCGCGGTGGCGGCGCCCACGGCCTCACTGCACTTCACGAACCGTCTGGTGCAGGCGATCGATGCGCGAGGGATCGGGCGCGAGACGCTGACCTTGCATGTCGGAGCTGGCACATTCCTCCCGGTCAAGGCCGAGGATACCGATGATCACGCGATGCATTCCGAAGTGGGCCGGATCAACGCTGAGACCGCCGCTCGGCTTAACGCTGCGCGCGCTGCGGGGGGGCGGTTGATCGCGGTGGGGACCACCTCTTTGCGCCTGCTTGAAAGCGCAGCGCGAGAAGACGGCTTGATCGAAGCCTTCGCAGGCGACACCGACATCTTCATCACGCCTGGCTATCGCTTTCGCGCGGTCGATGGGCTGATGACCAATTTCCACTTGCCCAAATCCACGCTGATGATGCTGGTCAGCGCCCTGATGGGGCGTGAGCGGATGAGCGCGGCCTACGCGCACGCAATCGAAAACGAGTATCGCTTTTACTCCTATGGTGACTCCTCGCTGCTTCTGCCCTAGCGCGAGAACGCATGTCCGATCCCATCCTTTCCATTAACGGCCTAACCAAGGTTTATTCTGCGGGCAGCGGGCCTCAGGTCCGCGCGCTTGATGGAGTGGACCTTGAGATCCGCAAGGGCGAGATTTTTGCGCTGCTAGGCCCCAATGGCGCGGGTAAAACCACATTGATCGGCGCGGTTTGCGGTCTGGTTCGGCCTACGTCGGGCACGATGATCGCCTTTGGTCATGACCTTGCGACCGATTGGCGCAAGGCAAGGGCACGCATTGGCCTCGTCCCGCAGGAAATGGCGACCGACATGTTCGAGACCGTGTGGCGCTCTGTGTCCTATTCGCGCGGGCTTTTCGGGTACCCAAGTGACAAGGCCCGGATCGAGGAAGTCCTGCGCTCGCTCAGCCTGTGGGAGAAAAAAGACAGCCAGATCCGCGAACTGTCGGGCGGCATGAAACGCCGGGTCCTTATCGCCAAGGCGCTGGCGCATGAACCCGACCTGCTTTTCCTCGATGAGCCGACAGCGGGCGTCGATGTCGAACTGCGCAAGGGCATGTGGGATCAGATCGCCGCTCTGCGCGAGCGGGGTACTACGATCATCCTCACCACGCACTACATCGAAGAGGCCGAATTGATGGCGGACCGGGTGGGTATCATCCGAAAGGGACGCATCCTGATGGTGGATGACAAGGCCTCGATGATGGAGCGCTTGGGCAGCACCGAAGCGATTGTTGACCTGGCCGAGCCACTCACCTCTGTGCCCGAAGCGTTGTCCGCCTTCGATCTTGAGCTGCAAGACGAGGGCCGCCAGCTGCGCTATCGCGGAAGCGGAGAGGATGGCGGACGCGCTCAGGTGGCTGCGCTCACCAAAGGGCTGATCGCGCAAGGGATCGACTACACAGGGATCGATGTTCACGACAGCTCGCTTGAAGATATCTTCGTCGACCTTCTCGCGCAGGGAGAGGCCGCGTGAGCTTTAGCCTGATCGGAGCCTGGTCGATCTACAAACGCGAACTCATGCGCGCCTTTCGCACGGCGATGCAATCCATCCTCGCGCCTGTTCTCACCACGTCGCTTTATTTCATCGTTTTTGGCAGCGCGATCGGCAGCCGTATGGAGCCAATCGGCGGCGTTGAATACGCCGCGTTTATCATTCCGGGGCTCTTGATGCTGACCCTGCTTGGAGAAACGACCAGCAATTCCAGCTTCGGCATCTACATGCCGCGCTTTACCGGCACCATTTACGAGCTCTTGTCCGCGCCCATTGGTGTGGCGGAAACGCTGATCGGCTTTGTCGGCGCGGCGGCGACCAAGAGCCTGATCCTGGCTGCAATCATCCTTACAACGGCAAGTTTCTTCGTCGAATATGAGATCAAGTACCCGCTGCTGGCGCTAGGCTATATCGTGCTGGTGGCGGCGAGTTTTTCCCTGTTCGGCTTTATCCTCGGCATCTGGGCAGACAGCTTTGAGAAACTGGGCATCATTCCGGTTCTGATCCTCACTCCGCTGACCTTTCTGGGCGGCACGTTCTACTCGCTCGACATGCTGCCAAAGCCTTGGGACACGATCGCGCTCGCTAATCCGATTGCGTTTCTAGTGAGCGGCCTGCGCTGGACATTCTACGGCACCTCCGACGTCTCGATTGCGGTATCGCTTGGCTTGACGCTCGGCTTTCTAGCGGTGTGCGTTGCGACCATTGCGTTCATCTTCAAGACCGGATGGCGGCTTCGTGAGTGATACGCGAATGAGTGAAAGACCGCGGTTTTCCTACACTTTGCATACCACCGATGGCCGCGCCCGGCGCGGGACCATCTCAATGCAGCGCGGCGATATCCAGACGCCCGCTTTCATGCCGGTGGGGACGGCGGCGACCGTAAAGGCGATGAAGCCCGAGGCCGTGCGCGCGCTTGGTGCGGACATTATTCTTGGCAACACCTATCACCTCATGCTGCGTCCGGGGGCTGAGCGCATGGCGCGGCTTGGCGGTCTCCACCGCTTCATGAACTGGCCGCGCCCGATCCTCACTGACAGCGGCGGCTACCAAGTGATGAGCCTGTCAGACCTGCGCAAGCTCACCGAAGAGGGCGTGGAGTTTCGCAGCCATATCGATGGCTCGAAGCATATGCTGACGCCGGAAAGGTCGATGGAAATCCAGCGCCTGCTTGGCTCGGACATTGTCATGGCGTTTGACGAGTGCCCACGCGCTGACCGTCCGCGTGATGAAATTGCGGCGTCGATGGAGCTTTCCATGCGCTGGGCCAAGCGCAGCCGCGAGGGATTTGACGCAGGCGAGGATCATGCTGCCTGCGCAGCGCTCTTCGGCATTCAGCAAGGCGCCTTGGATGAAAACTTGCGCAAGATCAGCGCAGACAAGCTCATCGATATCGGTTTTGACGGATACGCGGTTGGCGGTCTGGCCGTGGGCGAGGGGCAAGAGGCGATGTTCAGCGTGCTCGACTACGCGCCCGAGCAACTCCCCGCGGATCGCCCGCGCTATCTGATGGGAGTGGGCAAGCCCGATGATCTCGTCGGTGCGGTGGAGCGCGGGATCGATATGTTCGACTGCGTCCTTCCGACGCGATCAGGGCGCAATGGCCAGGCCTTTACCTGGAATGGACCCATCAACCTGCGCAATGCCAAGTTTGCCGAAGATCAGGAACCGATCGATCCGGCCTCCGACTGCGCCGCCTCACGCGATTATTCGAAGGCGTATCTCCATCACCTTGTGAAATCGAGCGAGATGCTCGGCGCGATGCTTGTGACCGAGCACAATCTGGCGTTCTACCAAGCCTTGATGAAGGCGATGCGCGATGCCATTGACGAGCGGCGCTTTGCCGCTTTCGCCGCCGAATTCCGGCGCAATTATCTTGGATGTTCGTAAATCTATGCCCAAAGCCCCAGAAGACTGTCAGGACATGAAAGAGGTTCGCGTTGGCGTCGATGCGACCGATCGGGCGCTGGTGGAACTGCTTGCAACGCGCTTTGGCTATATGCGCGCGGCCGCCCGTATCAAGCCGACCCGCGAGGCGGTTCGCGATGAAGGGCGCAAAGCCAGCGTGATTGCCGCAGCTGTAGCCGAAGCCGAGTCGCGCGGGCTCCCTGGCGATGTGATTGGTGAACTCTGGGAGCGGCTTGTTGAGGGCTCAATCGCGTACGAGTTCGACATCTGGGACAAAACGCGCAGCTAATCTCCACCAAGAAAGCGCGCGAGCCGCGCCTCCTTCTTTTGGCGATCGCGCGGCGAGATAGAGCTTGCCATCCAGAACAGCTTCTTGCGCCACTTTTCGAGCGATTTTTCCGCGCTTCCATCCTTTACTGGCCCAAACGCCGCCACGCGCACCGGCTTGAACCCGACAAAGCCCAGAACCTGCTTCTTCCAGCGATGGATGATCGAATTGCCATACATAAGACGCAGGAAGAACGGCGGTGTGTCCATGGTGATGATCACATCGGCTGACCGGCCCTGAAGAAGCTTATCCCACCAGGGATCATCCTCGTGATTGGCGAACGCAAAGCCGGGTAGCAGCATGCGGTCGAGGAGCCCCTTGAGCTCAGCGGGCTCGGCGCCCCACCACATTGGAAAGGCAATCACGAGGTGATCGCACGCATCGATCGCGGCGGCCACTCGTTCGACATCGGGCTCCCATTCGGTGCGCTTGGCGTAGCCATGTTTGAGATTGGGCGAGAACTCGAGATCGCGAAGGGCGATCCGCGCGCGGTTGAGATCGGTTGGGAGGAAGTCTTCGTAGACGTCGATCAGATGCGATGTCAGTCGGCCTTCATCGGGATGCGCGTCGATCAGCAGCACGTTCATCGCTTGTCCTCTCCTGATGTTCCGGCTTCGCAGCTTGGACCTGCGGCCTGGGGAAGGAAAGGCCCAAATGAAAAAGGGCGGCCCGCAAAGCACCGCCCTTTTTGGATTTGTTTCACTGGGACGAGCCCAATTAGCGCGAGTAGAACTCGACCACGAGGTTGGGTTCCATCGTCACCGGGTAGGGCACTTCGTCGAGCTTGGGCACGCGGCTGAAGGCCACCTTGTCGTTGCCTTCGGGCACGACGTAATCGGGGATCTCACGCTCCGGCAGGCTTTGCGCTTCGATGACGAGCGCCATTTCCTTGGCCTTGCTGCCGAGGCTGATGACATCGCCGACATCGATCCGGCGCGAGGCGATGTTGCACTTCACACCGTTTACGTAGATGTGGCCGTGGCTAACGATTTGGCGCGCGGCAAAGATCGTCGGCGCGAACTTGGCGCGATAGACGATCATGTCCAGACGGCGCTCAAGCAGGCCGATGAGGTTCTGACCAGTGTCACCCTTCAACCGGGTGGCGTCCTTGTAGGTCGAACGGAACTGCTTCTCGGTCACGTCGCCATAATAGCCCTTGAGCTTTTGCTTGGCGCGCAGCTGCAGGCCAAAGTCGCTCATCTTGCTCTTGCGGCGCTGACCGTGCTGGCCTGGGCCGTAGGAACGCTTGTTAACCGGAGAATTCGGGCGACCCCAGATGTTTTCGCCCATCCGGCGGTCGAGTTTATACTTGGCGCTCTTGCGCTTCGACATAAGTCGTTTCCTTCAAACTTGCTGACCCGACCCCCAATCCGACCGTCGAACTGGGTTCAGGCATCCAACCCGGTATCGCACCGCTCAGCCTAAATGCCGAACGCGGCCACCGCTTCACCGGGGTGCGGGGCCCATTTGCGAAGGCGCGCCATTAGCAGACGCGCGGCTTGTGTCAACTTTGTGTGTGATGCGAGAGGGGGCGTTGGCTCCCTCATAAACATCGGCGGCGCTTAGTTGCGGCGCTGATCCTTGTTGAAGGTCTTCCACTCCTCGCGGGTGCGGCACACTTTGGTACGGCGACGGCTCGCCGCATCCGCTGCGATCCGCTTGCAGATCAGCTCTTCTTCGGCCTCTTTGGTTTCTTCGGTCTTCTCGCTCTTCTCTTCAGGCTCTGGCTCAGCGAAGGCGGGAACAGCGAGGATCGGCAGGACAGCCAGCATGGCGCCCTTGGAAAGGCTTTTGATCATGAGTGTCTTTCTTTTCGACAGGGGGTGGTGGGGATACGGCCGCTAGCGTGGTTAGGTTCCTGAATCCTAGCTCTTTTCTCAGAAATCCGCTCACAGGTCGCGTCGCTGGCGTTCAAGTGTGCTCAAAATGCCGCGCAAGGTGCGCACTTCAAGATGGTTCCAGGCCGGCTTCGTCAGCACGCTGCGTAAGGTCCGACGGGTGGCCCCCGCACGCGCTTCGGGTAGAAAGTACCCACCCGGCTCGAGCAAGCGTTCCAAGTGCTCGATCAGCCCGTCCAGTTCGTCCTGAGGGGCGGGCGGAAGGGTCTCGTCGTCGAGCGTGGGCTGGACAAGATCACTAGCCGATTGCTCGCGTCCGATGCGCGACCATTCATAGGCCACCAGGATCACCGCTTGCGCAAGGTTCAGCGAGCCGAACTCGGGATTTATCGGGACGGTGAGGATATGCCGGGCCAGCGCAACGTCATCGGTTTCCAAGCCTGAGCGTTCGGGGCCAAACAGGATGGCGTGCTTTCCCTCCTCGGCGTGGATGAGCCGCCCGGCTTCATCCGCTCCGACCACAGGCTTGGTCACGCCGCGTTTGCGAACCGTTGTCGCGTAAACGTGCTGACAATCGGCGACCGCTTCGGCAGTCGTCTCAAACACTTGCGCTTGATCGAGCACTTTGTCCGCACCGGCCGCTGAGGGCCCAGCGGATGGGTTTGGCCAGCCATCTCGCGGCGAGACAAGCCGCATTTCGGTCAACCCGAAGTTCAGCATGGCGCGCGCTGCCTTGCCGATATTCTCGCCAAGCTGCGGACGCACAAGGACTATAACAGGGGCGTGCGCGCTCACTCGTTTTCGTCCCGGGCCGCTTCGGCGACCGTGCTGGCGAACTCTTCAAAATCGCGCGCCTCGGAAAAATCGCGGTAGACGCTGGCGAAGCGAATGTAGGCGACCGAATCGATCCCTTTGAGGCCATCCATCACAAGCTCGCCGATACGCGCCGATGGCACTTCTGGTTCGCCCGCTGTCTCGACCTGCCGTTGAATGCCGGAGACAAGTTGGTCGATCCGCTCCTGCGTCACACCGCGCTTGCGGCAGGCGAGGGCTACGGAGCGCTCCAGCTTGGTTCGGTCAAACGGTTCGCGGCGCGTATCGGCGCCATCGGGACCGGCCTTGACGATCATCACTTCGCGCAGTTGGACGCGCTCGAAAGTCGTAAAACGCGCGCCGCATGAAGAACACTGGCGCCGGCGCCGGATCGCAGTGCCGTCTTCAGTGGGGCGAGAGTCTTTAACCTGGGTCTCTTCGTGAGCGCAGAATGGGCAACGCATGTCTCGGGATTACTTCTTGATCCGCTGATAAAACGCAAACCCGGCGCCCGCCACAAGGCCCAGCGGTAGCGAGACAACCGGTAACAAAGCCCCCGCAACAGCGCCAATGGCAGCTCCGGCCAGCACGGGCTTGGTTGACGGGTGCGCCATACCATCCTTTGCCATGCCTGAGACTTCGCTCTTGGCGTCTTCGACCCAATCCTGTTCGCTATCGTTCATGACTGGTCTTACATGCCTGGATAGACGGGGTAGTCAGCGCACAGTTCCGCTACACGGGTGCGCACGCTCTCTTCGATTTGCGCGTCGCCTTCCGGGCCGTTCCTTGAGAGCCCTTCGACCACTTCCGCGATCAAGGCGCCGACCGTTCGGAACTCAACCGGCCCAAAGCCGCGCGTCGTGCCCGCCGGTGTGCCAAGGCGGATGCCGCTCGTCACAAAAGGCGAGCGGGTATCGAACGGGATGCCGTTCTTGTTGCACGTCAGCCATGCGCGATCGAGGCCCTTTTCGGCTGCCTTGCCGGTAACGTCCTTTGCAGTGAGATCGACAAGCATGGAGTGGTTGTCTGTGCCGCCCGAGCAGATACGCAGTCCATGATCCTCAATGCTAGCTGCAAGTGCGCGCGCGTTCTCGACGATGCGGTGCGCGTAGGTCTTGAAATCGGGCTGGAGCGCTTCCCTGAACGCAACGGCCTTGGCCGCGATCACATGCACGAGCGGACCGCCCTGAAGGCCGGGAAAGACCGCCATGTTGAGGGGCTTGGTGTATTTCTCATCGTTCCACAGCATGATGCCTGAGCGGGGGCCGCGCAGTGACTTATGCGTGGTCGAGGTGACGATATCGCAATGGGGGAAAGGCGAGGGATGCGCTCCGCCCGCTACCAATCCTGAAATGTGGCTCATGTCGCAGAGCAAGATCGCGCCCACTTCGTCGGCGATCTCGCGAAAACGAGCAAAGTCCCAAGTGCGGGAATACGCGGTGCCGCCACATATGATCAGCTTAGGGCTATGCTCTCGCGCCGTCGCCGCGACATCGTCCATGTCGATGAGCTCGTTATCCTGACGAACCCCGTAGCTGACCGGGTTGAACCACTTGCCGCTCATGTTCACTGGCGACCCGTGCGTAAGGTGTCCGCCGGAATTGAGGTCAAGGCCCATGAACGTATCGCCCGGCTCCAACAGGGCCAGGAACACCGCCTGGTTCATCTGGCTGCCGCTGTTGGGCTGAACATTCGCGAAATTGCAGCCAAACAGCTGCTTGGCCCGTTCAATCGCTAGCGTCTCAACCAAATCAGCATAGTCGCAGCCACCGTAATAGCGCTTGCCCGGATAGCCTTCAGCGTACTTGTTGGTGAAGACGCTGCCCGTGGCCTCAAGCACGGCCTTAGAGGCGATATTCTCACTGGCGATCAGCTCGATCTTGTCGCGCTGCCGGCCTAGCTCGCTGGCAATGGCAGCGGCGATTTCGGGATCGGCGGTGGCGAGATCGTCGTTCCAGAAACCGTTCATCGGGTTGATGACGTCTTGGGCCAGAGTCTTGGCGTTCGTGCTCATTGGTGGGTCTCTATATGGTCAGGCAGATTGGGCGGGGTAGCAAGCTTGGCAACACGGCGCTGATGGCGGCCATCAGGATCGCCCGCATCGGCAAATTCGGTGCTTAGGAATGTAGCTACGCAAGACTTGGCCATTTCGATGCCCGTCAATCGCGCACCCAGCGCAATGCAGTTGGCATCGTTGTGTTCGCGCGACAGAGCGGCGGAGAGCGGCTCGGACACAAGAGCGCAGCGCACTTGGGGATGACGGTTGACGCTGATCGAGATGCCGATGCCCGATCCGCAAAGCGCTACGCCATATTCGACTGTGCCTTCAGCGATGATCTCGGCCAGCTTGTAGCCATAATCGGGATAGTCGACGCTCGCGCCCGGATCAGGGCCAAGGTCAGCAACCTCGTGGCCTTCGTCCATAAGCCATTCGGCCAAGGACGCTTTCATGTCGGTTGCGGCGTGATCGGAAGCAATAGCAATACGCATGAACGCTCCATAGGCGAGCGGGAGCCAACACTCCAGTACGTGCCGACCAGTTTTCGACGTGGGCGTTCGCTGGGGAGCGTGCTGTGGAAGCTCTCAGGTGTCGGGAAGGGTGGTCTTGGCGCGCTCGTCAGCGAGATATTCATTCAGCCGCTTGCGCAGGACATCCTGAGCGGGGCCAACGAGCGCAATGGATTCATCGAGGTAACGCTGGTTCGCCTCGGCAAAGCTTTTTGAACCCGAAATGGCCGGCGAAAGTTCGAAATAGCGTTGCCCTGAGGGAGTTTGCACAAAAGCGAGAATATCGGTGAGTTCTTCAACCGAGAAAATCGTAGCGTAAGCTTCGGTCATGCCCGCCATGATGTCGGGAATGTGTTTGCGAAGCACGCCTTTGGATTGCTCAGTGTATTCCGCAATCCAATCATCGAGGATTGCAATCGCGCCCGGATCATCGCTGGGAAGCGTGGGGGCGATCGCTCGGCGCATCTGGATTACGGTTTGGTCCATCGTGGCAAAGAACAGCGTCTCTCGTTCCTCCTCGGGATACCCGATCGCGACAATCTCTGAAGCCAGGGTCAGCGCAGTGGACGAAATAGGCGGCGCCGAAACCGGCGTTGCCGACGCCTCTGTCAAAGGATCGTCCCCTCGCTCAGTGGCGCTCGCTTGGAGAGGAGCGCTTACAAACGCGCTCACCGCGCAGAATATGAAAAGTGTCGACCGAGTTTTGAGAGGGATCATTACGCGAAGGTGGATGCAAACGCACAGGTAAGCAAGCGCTGTTCGATCAGCCGCGTGAACAAGCCGCTGGAAACGTGTGCAATCCGCCACAATCATTAACGAACCGCTGGTTTGAAGGGGTTTGTGACCCTTGTGCTCAGCCCCACAATCGACCAAGCAAGGAATACGTAAGCGTTCGGATTGTCCCTGTTATGAGCGTTTTGCATCCGCGTTTGCCGAGTGTGTGGCTGACCGCCCTGGCCGCTGCGATCGCGCTTCTATTACCGGCGCCCGCGGTGGCTCAGCAAGGAGCCGAACCCGAACGAGTCTCGCGGGCCTCATCGCTTGAGCCGGGCCATGGCGCGGTGATTGTGTCGGTGCGCAGCGAGCTATTCCTCCTTTCCAAGCTCAACGTCTATTTTGTACGTGAGGGCGGGGACATCGCCAACGAAGCCGATATTGTGCGGTTCACGCGGTCTCAGCCGACCCTTTCGTTCGGCAACACGACCACCAAGTACAAGGTGCTCAGTTTTCAGCTTCCCGCTGGTCGCTATCGGCTCGCCGGACATGGGGCCAAGTGCACAAAGGTCCCTGAGCCCGATGAGCGGTGTCTGGTCGATGTGAAAGTGGCGGGCATTGGTGAGACTGTCTCGTTTCCCAGCCGCGGCTATGGAGAAGGCTCGCCAGTCTTTGAAGTGCGCGAAGGGGCGCTGACCATCGCCGGCGATTTTGCTCTGACCGCGCGCAACACGTTGGAATGGTCGGTGATTCCCCCGGACAAGCTGAAAAAGGTCGTCAAGAAGTTTGCCGAGCTGCCACAGGCACGCGAACCCTTGGTGGCTGAGGAATTCCGTCTCAAATACCCGCTGCGCCCGCGCAGTTTTGAGGATGATCGCGGGCGGCGATACTGACCTAGAATTCGGCTTGCTTGGAAAGCCATTTCCACATGGCTTCGATCTCGCCGGCGGCCTTTCCGCCAGGCTCGCTTTCCGAAGCGGTTTCGCCCTTTGCGCTGGACCGGTGGAACGCCGCGCGGTCGCCAAGCTCAACCGGACAAATATCAAGGCCAATGTCCTTGGCTGCGGTCTTGGCCTCTTCGCTGAGGACAGTGGCGCCAGCCGGCACGGCGTTCAGCACGACAAAGGCCGGCTTCTTGGCGAAGCTGACAAGCTCGGCGACCGGTTCGAGCGCAGCCAGGTCAAAGGCGCGAGGCTTTGTCGGGATGAGGACAATGTCGGCGGCTTTGATCGCCTCGCGCGTAGCGGCGTCGGCGTGGGGCGGGGTGTCGATGACGACGAAATCGACGCCGTTTTTCCGAGCGCTGGCGATGGTGCGGCCAAGGCGAGCGGGCGGGCTGGTGACCACGACCGGGAGGAAGTCGCCGCGCCAATCGGACCAAGCCGCTGCGGTAGCCTGAGGATCGGTGTCGATAACGGCGCTTTCAAAGCCGGCCTGCGCAGCCTTGGTGGCGATGTGAATGGCAAGGGTCGTCTTTCCGGAGCCGCCCTTCTGGCTGGCGATGGCGATAACTCTTGGCGTTTTGGTCGGCATGGCGGTGGTCCTTGCTGCCTTCTTGTTTGTTGCAACGCAGCATAAAGCAAACGCGCCTGTCAGGACAAGCGCAACCCTGATCGCCTATCTTGCCACTGTTCTACAAACGCATAAAAAAAGGGGTGCTCGGATTTCAGCCCAACCGCCCCCTTTTATTTGCAGACTCGAGAACCAAAAGTCGATCACTGATCCAAGAACGAGCGCATCTTGCGGCTGCGGCTCGGGTGCTTGAGCTTCCTTAGCGCCTTCGCCTCAATCTGACGGATCCGTTCGCGTGTCACGCTGAACTGCTGGCCGACCTCTTCCAGCGTGTGGTCGGTGTTCATCCCGATGCCAAAACGCATGCGCAGGACGCGCTCTTCGCGCGGGGTGAGCGAGGCGAGGACGCGGGTGACCGTTTCCTTGAGGTTCGCCTGGATCGCTGCATCGACCGGAATGATCGCGTTCTTGTCCTCGATGAAGTCGCCCAAATGCGAATCTTCCTCATCCCCGATGGGGGTTTCGAGGCTGATCGGTTCTTTGGCGATCTTCATCACCTTGCGCACTTTTTCGAGCGGCATGGAAAGGCGCGCGGCCATTTCTTCAGGCGTTGGCTCACGGCCTTCCTCGTGCAGGAATTGGCGTGACGTGCGCACCAGTTTGTTGATCGTCTCGATCATATGGACCGGAATACGGATCGTGCGCGCCTGGTCCGCGATGGACCGCGTGATCGCCTGCCGGATCCACCATGTCGCATAGGTCGAGAACTTGTAGCCGCGACGGTACTCGAACTTGTCGACCGCTTTCATCAGGCCGATATTGCCCTCCTGGATAAGGTCCAGGAACTGCAGGCCACGGTTGGTGTACTTCTTCGCGATCGAGATCACGAGACGCAGGTTCGCCTCGACCATCTCCTTCTTAGCGATGCGGGCTTCGCGTTCGCCCTTTTGGACCATGTTGACGATGCGACGGAACTCGGGGAGCGCCATGCCAGTTTGCGCAGCGATATCAGTGATTTCCGCGCGGATGCGGTCAATTGCTGCTTCTTCCTTTGTCGCAAAGGCGGCCCACTTCTTGTCCTTCTTCGCATTCGCCGCAATCCAGCTGTCGTCAAGCTCGTTGCCGACATAGGATTTCAGGAAGTCGATGCGCTTGATCTTGTGACGCTCGGCCAGACGCAGCATCTGACCACCCAATGCGGTCAGGCGGCGGTTAAAGGCGTAGAGATTGTCGACCAGGAATTCGATCTTGGTCGCGTGGAACTGCATGCTTTCAACTTCGGCCGTCAGCTGTTCGCCGAGCTCCTCGTACTTCTTTTCCTTCGCCTTCGGGAAATCGCCTCCGGCAGCCAGCGTATCGACGCGTTCGGCCTGGAGCTTCTCAAAGGTCTTGAAGAGCTTAGTGATACGCGCAAAGCGCTCGATCGCGTCGGGCTTAAGCGCGGCTTCCATCTGCGCGAGGCTAAGGGTGTTGTCCTCTTCCTCATCCTCTTCACGCTTAGAGCCTTCGCCTTCCTCTTCGCCGTCTTCGCCTTCTTCCTTGTGGTCTTCGACCTCGTCATCGTCGCGGATCGTGGGCCCGGCGGTTTCTTCGGAGATTGAGCCGTCGTCTTCCTCGTTCTCTTCCTCCATCTTGTCGGGCGGCGGCTCTTTGGAGAGCATGGCGTCCAGATCGAGGATTTCGCGCAGCTGCATGTCTTCAGCGTTCAGCGCTTCGGACCACTGTATAATCGCGTGGAAGGTGATCGGGCTTTCACAAAGCCCAATGATCATCATGTCACGGCCGGCCTCGATACGCTTGGCGATGGCGATTTCGCCTTCGCGGCTGAGCAGTTCCACTGCGCCCATTTCGCGCAGATACATACGAACCGGGTCATCGGTGCGCTCACCGGTTGAGGTCTTCTTGGCCGCGGCCTTGGTGTCTTTCTTAGCGCCCTTCTTGTCGTCGCTGTCTTCATCGCCGACCGACATTTCCTCGACTTCGGCATCCGCCTCGGCTTCGGCCTCGGCTTCCTCGTCGTTCTCAACGATCTGCACACCCATTTCGGACAGCGCCGTTTGGATATCCTCAATCTGGTCGGGGCTCATTTCGCCCGATGGCAAGGCCTCGTTGAGCTCATCATACGTGATGTAGCCCTTTTTCTTGGCCTTGGTCATGAGCTTCTTCACCGATGCCTCGTTGAGGTCGATCAGCGGAGCGTCTTCTTTGTCCTGGGTTTTTGCGGTCGAAGCCATGCAGTCGTATCAGTCCGTTTGGGCGCGTGGGCCGAATAGTTACTCTACCCGCGCGCGATTATCCCGTTCCCACCGCGTAAGACTACGCGGCCTTATCCTCGTCATCCTTTGAATGATCGTCACCGCCACCAGCTGCAGCCTTGCGGCGCCCGAAGGCCTTGAGACGATCCTCAATGGATGTGAGCTGTGTCCGTAGACGCGCCTGTTCGGCAAAGCATCCTTCCGGATCCTCGTCGAAACGCGCAATCGTTCCGGCCAGAGCCGCCTCAAGAGCCGGTTTCTGAACCAGTAACGCCACAGCCTCGGCCAATTCCTCGCGCGCTTCACCGGGGGGAGTGCCTTCTCTGAGGAAAGCGTATCGCAAGTCGTCCGGTGGGGCGGGAAAGCCGCGTTCACCAAATATGGCGTCTTGCCCGGGCGAATCAAGCGTTTCGGTGAACTCAATCACCGATTCCACCAAAGGCGCGGTTTTCGGGTCAAGCCTGGCGAGCCGGTAGAGCGCTTCGGCGTGCCGATCAATCTCGCTCGGATACCTTACCAGCCCAGCTATCACCGCCTGCAAAAGACCGGCGCGTCCGCCGCCCGCGAGGATCGTTTGCAAGGTGGAGCGCGCGGCGGGAGAAAGCGATTGGATAGGGTTGGAGAAGCCGGTCTTGGCGCCACGCTGAAAACCTCCCGTCGCCTTGCGCGCCGGCCTTGGCGGGTAGGCAAAGGCGCTGAAGCGGTCGAGCAGCTCGCGCCTGTAGAGCGCCTTGATGTCGCCATCCCCGATTGTATCGACATGATCCATCAATCGCTTCTTGAGGCCCGCTTTGGCCTCAGGACTGGTCAGCGGCTGTGCGTCGCGCTCGGCTTGCCATAGGGCGTCGAGCAGGCTGGCGGGCTCAGCGAGCAGCTTTTCCATGGCCTGCGGCCCGCGGCTCTTGATGAGGTCATCAGGGTCGAGGCCAGCTGGAAGCCGCACGATCTTGAGTGAACGCATCGGAGCCAGCCTGGGCAGAGCGCGCGACAGGGCCCGCATCACGGCTCTTTGCCCGGCGGCATCGCCATCGAAACACAGCACCGGTGCTTCGACCAGCCGCCACAGCATCTCCAATTGCGTCTCGGTGAGGGCCGTGCCAAGCGGTGCGACCGCATCGGCAAAACCCGCCTGGGCAAGGGCGATGACATCCATGTAGCCCTCGACGACAATCACTCGCCCGCTCTGGCGCGAGGCGGGGGAGGCGCGGTGCAGGTTGTAGAGCGTGCGGCCTTTGTCGAAGAGCGGGGTGTCGGGTGAATTGAGATATTTTGCGACGGCGTCGCGTTTCTCCAGAATGCGGCCACCAAAGGCGATCACCCGCCCGCGCTGATCCTGGATCGGCAGCATGACGCGCCCACGAAACCGGTCATAGGCTTTGCCGTCATCGGTGACGATGCGCATGCCGCTGTCTGCCAGCATGGCCGGGTCAAACTTTGATAGCGCGCGTGACAACGCTTGCTTGTCTTCAGGCGCGTACCCAAAGCCGAATTCGCGCAAAGTCGCGTCCGAAAGCCCGCGGCCGCGCAGATATTCGAGCGCCTCGCGCCCGCCAGCCCCTTTGAGCTGATCGACGAACCAGCCCTGAGCCGCGGTCGTTACATCCACCAGTTCCGCGCGCTTTTCGGCCTTCTTGGCGGCCACAGGGTCGGGCGCTGGCACTTCCATGCCCGCTTCTTGAGCCAGTTCCTTGATCGCATCCATGAAGGAAAAGCCGCGCTGCTCGATCATCCACGTGATGACATCGCCATGCGCCCCGCAGCCAAAGCAATGGTAGAACTGCTTGTCGTCGTTGACGTAGAAGCTGGGCGTGTTCTCGTTGTGAAACGGGCAACACGCCTTCCATTCGCGCCCCGCTTTGGTGAGCTTCGTCGAGCGGTTCACCACCGTGGAAAGCGTGACGCGCGCGCGCAGTTCGTCCTTCCATTGCGGGGTGATCGTCATTTTAGGTTTGTCTCACAGAACGGGCGCGAAAGTCGATAGGGCGCAAACGCCCGGCCGAGTTCCTCACAGCGTTGTCCAGAGGTTTTGAGCGCGAAAACTAGCTCAAGGCCGCCTTGACAAGCCCGCTTGCCAGCTTGCCGTCGAGCACCGCACCATGCTTGGCCTTAAGCGCGCCCATAACGGCGCCCATATCCTTCATGCCCGAGGCGCCCGTTTCGGCCTTAATCGCCTCGATCGCGGCCTTGGTTTCCTCCTCGCTCATCATTTGCGGCAGGAATTCCTCGATCACAGCCAGCTCAGCCGCTTCCGCTGCGGCGAGTTCGGCGCGCCCGCCTTGCTCGTACATCTCGATCGATTCGCGGCGTTGCTTGGCCATTTTCTGGAGCACGCTGGTCACCAGTGCGTCATCGTCGATCTCCTTGCCCGACGTGCGCTCTTCGATGTCGCGGTCCTTGATCTTGGCCGAAATCTGGCGAAGCGTGGCGGTGCGCTCTTTCTCCTTCGCCTTCATGGCGGTGATGGTGGCGGCCTTGATGTCGTCTCTGATCATGTGCTTGGGTGCTTTTTCGTTTTTTTGTGGATGGAATGACGTTGGCTTGCGCTCTAACGCGTGCCGAAGAGCTAGGCTAGGTTGACGCGCATGCAAGCCGGGCTTAGCGGGTGGGACTTAGCACGCATCGCTGGAAACCCACTTAAACCGGAGCGCCCAATGGCCCCTTCCGTCTCTTCCCCTGCGCAACCTTCAGGCGCGACAGGAGTCCTAGTTCTGGCCGATGGAACGGTGATTTGGGGACGAGGGTTTGGAGCGACCGGAAGCGCGGTGGGCGAGGTGTGCTTCAACACCGCGATGACGGGCTATCAGGAGGTGATGACCGATCCCTCTTACGCGAGCCAGATTGTCACCTTCACTTTTCCGCATATCGGCAATGTCGGCACCAACGGCGAAGACGTCGAAAGCGCAGACGGCGTGGCGAGCGCGGTCGGCTGCATAACGCGTGAGGATGTCACCCAGCCGAGCAATTTCCGCAGCGCGCTTGGCTTTGCCGCGTGGTTGGAGCGTCAGGGCAAGATCGGGCTGGCGGGGATCGATACGCGCGCCTTGACTCGGCGCATCCGGCTGAGCGGCGCGCCCAATGCGGTTGTGGCGCATTCTCCCGATGGCCAGTTCGATATCCCCGCGCTTCTGGCTCAGGCGCAAGGGTGGGCGGGTCTTGAAGGGCTGGACCTTGCGGTCACCGCAACGCGTGAGGGCAAGGAAGACTGGGGCGGGGGTTCGTGGCGACTTGGCGACGGTTACTCGCGAGCCGACTGGTCGAACAAACCGCATGTCGTCGCGATTGACTACGGGGCCAAGGACAACATCTTCCGCAACCTCGTGCGCGCAGGCGCGAAGGTGACAGTGGTCCCGGCCAAGACCGATTTCGAGGGCGTCATGGCACTGAAGCCTGATGGCGTGTTTCTTTCCAACGGCCCGGGCGATCCGGCGGCGACGGGGGAATACGCGGTGCCGGTGATCAAGGCTTTGCTCGATGCGGACGTACCGCTGTTCGGCATATGCCTCGGCCACCAGATGCTCGCGCTGGCGGCAGGAGCCAAGACGATCAAGATGCACCAGGGCCACCGCGGCGCGAACCACCCGGTCCAGCGCGTGGGAGAGGGCTGGGGCGAGACCACCGGTCTGGTCGAGATCACCAGCATGAACCACGGCTTCGCGGTCGATGCGGACAGTTTGCCTGACACGCTGGAGCAGACGCATGTGAGCTTGTTTGATGGCTCCAACTGTGGGATCGCGGTGAAGGGGAAGAAGGCGTTTGGCGTCCAGTACCACCCTGAGGCATCGCCGGGTCCGATGGATAGCTTTTACCTGTTCGAGAAGTTTGTTGGGGGGCTGGGGTGAACTCCAGCCAATCATATTCAGACTTCGAGCGTAAGCTTTTGAAGCTCGCTTACACCGAGAGGGGTACGCACTCTGCGGATAAGCTGCTTGTCCGCGATCTCGTAGAGAAGAACTCGCTGATCTTCGAGGGAGTTTGGGTCAATAAGGCAGTGTCCCGCCTTCACGATAACGGCTTTATCAAAGGCCCACCCACGGTCGATGGTGCGTTGGACCAAGCGCTGGTTCTCACTGGCGACGGACTTGCGGAAGCTGAGAGGCTGATAGAGCTTGATCGTCCGACATCATTTGCCGAGAAGCTACGCTCAATCCCGAGAGCGGAGTGGATCGCATTTGCTGCGTTAGTGGTCTCGGCAATTGCGCTCTTGAAGGGGTAGGCGAATGCGACTTGCTCTATTCTGCTCTATGATTGCGTTGATCACCACCCCACTCGCCGCCCAAAACCCGGCGATGACGCCGCCGCCGTCTGCCACTTGGCCCGGCGCCGAAATCGTTGAGGGCGTGGCCTTCCAGGGCGATGGCTCGGTCACGCTCGAACGCGCTGAGGGCGGTTTGCCGGTCCTCGCTTTCTGGCGACCCGTCCTTTTCAAGGAAGACACCGACAAACCCGTCGCAGGGCGCATGGACTGCAAGATCGTCGCGACCGATCAGTTCTTCACTGAGGAAGACTTTGACCCCGACGCGCGCCACGCCTCGATCGAAGAGGCCCGCGCGCGGCAAGGTTTCAAGGACATGGACCGCCTGCGCGACATTGGCGATGACATCCGCCAACTCGATGTCGTCGGGCGCCGGGCCAATCCGCGCCAGCATTATGTGCTCAGCTACATCCTCGTGCGCGATGGGGACCGCCTGATCGACATTCGCCGCAATTGCACCTTTGTCTATGGCACAGCGATTTCGCGGCCGGACGTGCTGCCTTACGTCTACCGCTACACCAAAATCTCCTATGCTTTTGAACCGGGAGATGGATCATGAAACGCCAGCTTGCTCTCACGCCTTTGATTGCGGTGAGCCTTTCAGGATGCAGCCTGCTGTTTCCCGAGGACAAGCGCCTTGGTTTGGAGCCCGAAGACGAATGCGTGGGCCGCGTGCGCACCAGCTTGACCTATCAACAATCCGAAGCGCTGCGCGCGGCTTCGGGCCAATGGGTACCCAGCTTCACTTACGACGTCACCAAGCTCGATTTTGAAGCGATCAAGGAGCTTATGGTTCCAGGCTCCGATCAAACCGCCGGCACGCGGCTGATGCAGCAGACCAATCGCACAAACGCCGCGGTGGAGCGGTTCATGGCCATGGATGTGAGCGAAAAGGGTGCGTTCTTTATGGGGCGCGATCCGGCGCTTTACCGGGTGCGAGGTAAGCCTCAGGCCGCGTCCGGCATTCTGGCGAGCGGATGCGCGCGGCAACGCAAAGACATGCGTCTGATCGCAGTGACGTGGACGCGCTTTCGGCCACCTTCAGCGCGCGATGCCGACGACCGAACCGACAAGACCTCATCATCGCCCAGCGATCCCTCGAGCGAGACGTAACGCTAATGCCCAAACGCACAGATATTTCCTCGATCCTTGTCATTGGAGCCGGCCCGATCATCATCGGCCAGGCATGCGAGTTCGACTATTCGGGCACGCAGGCGATCAAGGCGCTCAAGGAGGAGGGGTACCGGGTGATCCTGGTCAATTCCAACCCAGCCACGATCATGACCGATCCCGAATTTGCCGATGCGACCTATATTGAGCCGATCACGCCCGAGATTGTCGCCAAGATCATCGCCAAGGAAAAGCCGGACGCGCTGCTTCCTACCATGGGCGGCCAGACGGCGCTCAATTGCTCGCTCAAGCTGGAGGAAATGGGCGTTCTGGCTGAGCATGGCGTGCAGATGATTGGCGCCAAGGCCGACGCCATTGATAAGGCGGAGAACCGCGAACGGTTCCGCAAGGCGATGGACGCGATTGGCCTTGAAAGCCCGCGCGCCGGGATCGCCAACACTCTGGAAGAGGCGCGCGCCGTGCTGGAGACGACGGGACTGCCCGCTGTTATCCGGCCCAGCTTCACGCTTGGCGGCACGGGCGGCGGGATCGCGTACAACACGCAGGAATTCGACAGGATTGTTTCAGAAGGGCTCGCCGCCTCTCCCACGACCGAAGTGCTGATTGATGAGTCGCTTCTGGGCTGGAAGGAATACGAGATGGAGGTGGTCCGCGACCGTGCGGACAACGCCATTATCGTGTGCGCGATTGAGAATATTGATCCCATGGGCGTCCATACCGGCGATTCCATGACCGTGGCG
>JBCBYM010000035.1:0-20425 GCA_039815865.1 Pseudomonadota bacterium | reverse complement strand
TGTTGTCAGCAAAAGCGCCTGGCGATTGAGCGGCGTTATCGCGCCCAGCCGCGCCTGGGCGCCAGCCTCGTGATCGCCGGTGTCCTGATCGATCGGCCCACCCGGATCGCTGTCGAGAAAGGCGCTTGCCCAGACCTTGTGAAACGCTCGGTAAAGGGGAATGCGGCCGCCTTCGAGCGAGGCCTTGACCTCTTCATCAGCAAGCGCGGCTTCCAGCGTCGCGCGCACAAACGCATCCCCGGTGGCTTGCGATCCGCTCAGCGCGCGCGCGTAGCGACGCAGAAAAGGGAGATTGGTGGCGACGTTTTGCCCCAGGGCCATGATATCCTCTCGCAGACTTAATGAGCGCGACTCGATTGGTGAGCCGACATAGCCGCTCGATCGTCAAACGTCGCCCGGCCATTGACAAGCCTTTGACCAAAAACTGAAAAAGCTCAATCCCTCACGGGCGTCAAGCGCGGGGCTTTCGCGGCTCACCATGGCCCGAAAAACTAGCCCTCAAAAAAAATTACATTCATGGGAACCGCCCATTCAGCGGTGCATTCTAATCTTATCACCGCCGAGACCCCCCTCCCGTCCAAGCGGCTGGTGATACGATCCCGAAAGGCCTTCACTCTTAGGAGTGGGGGCCTTTTTTCGATGGGGTGTTTAGCGCCTTCGGCCTCGGTGACGCTCAAGCCGGGGCAAGAGACTTTTGATAGATCGCGTATTCGCGATTGATCTGGCTGTCGATCGTATCCGCAATCGCCACCATCCCCTGATTGTCTTTGAGGATCCAGCCGATCTCGCCTCTCTTGGATTGGTAGCGATGATGCGCCTCATCGCGAATTGCGCTGATCATCATGAAGGCCAACTGACTGGCAAGACGCGTGTTGTGCATTTCCTTGAGCACGCCCATCAACGGCACTCTCATGCCCGAGTGCATCGGCTTTTTCAGCCAACGCAGCACGGCAATCCAGCCAAACGGAAAGAGCTTGCCCTGGATACGCGCAAGGACAGAGTTGATGTCCGGGAAGGTCAGCATGAACGCGACCGGGCGGCCATCGACTTCGGCGATCATGTTGAGTTCTTCGTGTATCAACGGCCGCAGTTTCTTGCCGGTGTAGACCACCTCCTCGGGAGTGAGCGGGACGAATCCCCAGTTGTCCGACCAGGCGTCATTGAGGATCGAGAGAACGATCGCGGCTTCCTCATCCCAGCGTGATTTGTCGACGTGGCGCACAGTGATGCGTTTGTTGCGCTCGCCCGACTTGACGATGCGTTGGACCAGTGGAGGGAAGTCATCGCTGACAGCTAGATCGTAGGTGTACAGCGTCTGCGCCCGCGCATAGCCGGCCCCTTCGATCCAAGCCGCGTAGTGAGCCGGGTGGTGGCCCATCATGATCATGGGCGCGTGATCCTGCCCCTTCACCAAGAGGCCCGGCTCTTCCCAGATCG
Source organism: Pseudomonadota bacterium (assembly GCA_039815865.1). Classification (GTDB taxonomy): domain Bacteria; phylum Pseudomonadota; class Alphaproteobacteria; order Sphingomonadales; family Sphingomonadaceae; genus Erythrobacter. The sequence goes on along the minus strand of JBCBYM010000035.1, from coordinate 18,988 downwards.
ACATCGAAATCGGGCCAAGCGCGCGTGTCATCCCCTGGGCGACCAACCACGCTTCGGCGGCGGCGAGTAGGGCTTGAGCGGTGTCTTCACTGTCCGCGTCAAAATAGCCGAAAAAACCAGCGCCCGGGCCAAACCCTTGCTCGGCTGGCATTTCGAGGGCGAGTTCATCAATATGCGCCGAAATCCGCCCAACAGCTTCCGCGCCGCGATAAGCGATGAAAAGCTGGGCGCGCGCGTGGCCGAAGAAAGGGTTTTTGCCAGGATCCACCAATTCCAGCTGCTCGCTGCGCAATTGGGGTATGGAATGCTCAAGCCGTGCGGCGAAGGCTCGTCCCAGATCGACGAAATCGCTGCGACCGCGTTTGCCCTCGACAGCCCTGATGCTTATTGGTGCGCCGGATTGTGAAGCTTCCACGCGGTGTGCCTCGTATTGCTCTTGAGGAATTGCTATCGATCAAAGCGCCTCTTGGATTGCCGCGCTAACGCGCGCAACCCGCGAGCCGCATTTTCCCGATCACTGAATGCAGCAAAGTCCAATTGGCAAAAGTGGTGTTTCTAAGATAAAGCGCCGCACTGGCAGAGTTTGAACTGATGAACATGCAACCCAATCCCCTCCCAACCGCTGATGGCGCTACCCAGTCTGAAAAGCGCGCAACTCGCGTCGATTTCCAGACCCGCGATGACAAGGCGATGCTGCGTGCAGCTCGTGATCTGACCCAGGGCTTGGGTCAGGCGCGTCCCGGCGTTTACTGGCCAGATATGCTGATTTCCACGGCTGTTGGCTATGGCGCGATCGCGACGGCGATCCTCACTAGCTCTCTGGCTGTTGCGGTGATTGCAGGCCTCGTCGGAGCGCTGGCGCTCTACCGCGCGCTCATGTTCATTCACGAGCTGACTCACATTCATCGCGATGCCTTGCCCGGCTTTCGCACGGGCTGGAACCTGCTTGTCGGGATCCCGCTTCTGACACCCAGCTTCATGTATGAAGGCGTCCACACCATCCATCACAAGCGCACGCAATACGGCACCGTCGAGGACCCGGAATATCTTCCGCTGGCCTTGATGAAGCCCTGGAGCCTTCCGTTGTTCGTGATTGTTTCTCTTCTGGCGCCGGTGGCTTTGTTGGCGCGGTTCGCCATTCTGGTGCCCTTGGGGACGCTGTTTCCAGGTGTTCGAACCTTTGTGTGGGAGCGCTTTTCCGCCCTTTCCATCAATCCGGATTTTCGGCGCAAAAAGCCAAACGGCGATTTCGCCAAACGGGTGGTGTGGCAAGAGGCTGGGGCCGCTGTGTGGGCGATCGCTTTGCTAAGCAGCGTCTATTGGATCGGTTGGCGTCCGCTCGCGATTGCGTTGGCGATCGTTTCCTTCACTGCGCTTTTGAACCAGCTGCGTACGCTTGTCGCGCATCTATGGGAAAACGAAGGCGAACCCATGACGGTGACGGCGCAGTTCCTTGATAGCGTCAACGTCCCGCCGCCTGGTATCGCGGCGGAAATCTGGGCGCCTGTGGGCCTGCGGTATCACGCGCTGCACCACCTGATGCCCTCCATGCCCTATCACGACCTGCCCGAGGCGCACCGGCGGCTGGCGAGCGCGTTGGGAACCGGATCGACCTATGAAGGCGCGAACCATCCCGGCATGCTCACACTGGTGACCCGGATCGCCAAGAGCACGATGATCAAGCGCGCCTGACCAAAGCGCTTCGGCTCTGCTTGCCTTAGCTGGGGTCGGCCTTGATGAGTTTTGTTCGCTTGGGATCGGGCTGACGCGCGCCTTCGTCGTTGCTGCCGCTCTCCATCGCGCCCGAGCCATCCCCGCTTGTATCGCTCGTATCGCTTGCCTCGGTGCCTTGGTTGATCAGCGCCTGTTCCTCAGGCGTGATCACAGGCAATTCTTCGACCATTTCCTCAACAACCGGGTCGTCGGTTGCCGCCTCATTGGCGCACCCGGATACAGCGATGGCGAAGAGCGACCCTAGCAGGGCCATTCGGTAGAGATTGGTCATCTTGTGTCCTTTTCTGGTGGCTCAGCCTCAGCCTTGCGCGCGGCGTCAATCAAGAAACGCAATCATGGCGCATCGGCGTTCGACCGGGAGGCCTTGATCCGCTTCCACGGCCAATCCTCCTGCAAGCCGGGGATGCGCGTCAAGAGCGGTCACCTCTTCAAACCCAAGCCTTGCGTAGAAAGGTGCGTTCCAATCGAGGTCGCGAAAGGTGGTCAATGTAACGGCGCGAAAGCCAGAATTGCGCGCGTCGATGAGGCAAGCTCTTACAAGGCCTGCTCCGATCCCGCGGCGCTGAAATCGCGGATCAACGTCCATTTCCCAGATATGCAATTCGCGCCGAAAGGGCTCGCACACAAGGAAGCCGGCCGGTTCATCGGCCACATGGCTGATCAGACAATGGCCTTTGCGGATCAGGCGTCGCAGATCGTTCGAAGCCCAAGCGCCCTCACCCCCGATATCGGCAAGCTGAGGGTCGCTTGAAAAGAGGCTGGCCGCGGCCTTCTCAATTGGTGGCATCGCTTCTGCGTCATCGAGCCGGGCAAGGCGCAAGGACCAGTCCGTCATTCCTCGGTCCGGATCAGAACGGTTTCGCCTACCAAAAGGAACAGGAGGAACGGAGCCCAAGCCGCGAGGAAGGGCGGATACCCCCCAAAGGACCCCATAGCGAGCGCCGCGTTGTCGACCACGAAATAAGCAAAGCCCAAGCCCATTCCGATTATGGCGCGCACAAAAAGCTGGCCGGATCGCGCAAGGCCAAAGGCGGCCACCGACCCAAGCAAGGGCATGAGCAGCGCCGACAAAGGCCCCGCAATGCGATGCCACCATTTTGCCTTGAGTTCCGAGGTGCGCCGCCCCAGCGCGTCGAACGCGTCGATCGTCTCGGACAGTTCGAAGAAACTCTGTCCATCCGGGTCCGCCGATTGCACATCGATCCGCTCCGGCGTCAGCGTTTCTCCTACGACCAGCGTATCCAGTTCCTGCAACTCGGCTTCGCCAACATCGAAGCGCACCGGGTTGGCAAGCCGCCAGCCAGGACTGGCGTAGGTCGCCTCGGTGGCCTTGACCCGCTCAAGGATCAAGCCGCCCGGAGCCCGCTTGTACCAAGTGACATCATCGAGCGTAATGTCCTTGCCCGATCCGACCAGCGATGATGCGGCCAAGATATTGTCGCCATCGGTAAGATAGATGTTAGCGCGAACACCGCTTTCGCGTGGGATCTCTCCATAGTCGACCGCTTCCCAGGCCTTGAGCGCGGTGTTGGCGCGTGTGACAATCCGCTCGTTGAAGGCAAAGCTGAAGACCGAGATCACGGCCGCGGTCAGCAAGAGCGGGAACAGCACCTGATGCGCGGAAAGCCCTGCGGCTTTCATCGCGACAACTTCGGAATTCTGGTTGAGCGTAACCAACGTGATCAGGGTTGCCAAAAGCACGGAATAGGGCAGGAACCGCGATATCAGCTGCGGCACGCGCAGAGTGACATAGCGCCATATCTCCGCCTCACCGTTCCCCTCGGGTGTGAGAATGTCGCCCGTTCGGCTGAGCAAATCGAGCATCATCAAGACCAGCACGAGCATCACCAGCACCGCCAGAATGCGCACCACGAACATCTTGGCAAGGTAAAGCGTCAGCGTGCGCGAGGGGAAGAAGTCGAGTTGCATGAGATCGGTTCTGGAGGTCTCGGTGTTCTTCGCGGGTTACTCAGCGGGCGCAAGCGAAGGTGAAGCGGTTTCGGCGCCGCGCGCGCTGCGGCTGTCCGGTTGGCGCGCTGAAAAGAGTTTTCCAATACGTTTGGATATCTTGGCAAACCCGTTCTCGAGCCAGCCAATCGCTTGGCCACCGGGCACAAAGGCCACCTGATAGAACATCCACAAGATAAGCACGGCAAAGACGAAGAATGGCCCCCACAAGGCCAAAATCGGATCGATCAAGCCAAGCGCCGCCACATCTTCGCCGTACTGGTTTATCTTGTGATAGGCGACGACCATCACGATCGACACAAAGACGCCCAGAGCGCTCGTGGATCGTTTGGGCGGGATCGCGAGCGCGACCGCGAGCAAAGGCATCAAAAACATCATCACCACCTCAACCAGGCGGAAATTGAAGCTCGCCTGGCTGGCGTCGCGTTCCTCCTCGGCGGCATCCTCGCTCCAGCCGATGCTGAGCAACTCAGGCAAGATATATTCGCGCGTTGCATCGCCGCGTGCCCGAAACTCCTCGATGGCTGGCAGATCGATCGGCAAGTCGTGCCGGCTGAAGCTTAAGACGCGCGGGGTTTTGCTGCCGGTGTCCTGCACAATTGTGCCTTCTGTCAGCCGCAGGATGATCGTGTCGGGATTGTCGCTGGTCGCCAGGAATGATCCTTCGCGCGCGCTGATCGAAAGGGTCTGTTTCCGGTCATTGGTGATCCGCGCAAAGATGCCTTTGAGGCGTCGGCCTTCATCTTCGCTTTCCTCGATGCGCAAAGCCATACGGTCGGCCAGCGTGGTGAATTCGCCGACCTTGATGGAAGCCCCAAGCGCGCCAGAGCGCAGTTCGTATTCCATTTGCTCATAATAGTAACGGCTGATCGGCTGGATGTAGAAGACCAGCGCCACATTCACCGCAATCATCACGACAGTAATGGCGTAGGGAACGCGAAGGAGCCTCCAATACGACAAGCCAACAGCGCGCATCGTATCAAGCTCGGACGAGGTCGCCAGTTTACGAAACGCGAACAGGATGCCAAGCAGCAGCCCCAAGGGGATCGCAAGGCTCGCGTATTCCGGGATGAGCGCGCCCAGCATCTTGAAGACCACCGCCACAGGTCCGCCTTCCACGGCCACGAAGTCAAACAGGCGCAGCATCTTGTCGAGCAGCAGAAGCGATGCGGCCAGCGCGAACACCCCCAACATGGGGATGATGACCAGCCGGAAAATATATCGGTCAACGCTGGGAAGAAAGTTTGGCACGGGCGGTCTTTTGACCCTTATCTTAGAAGGCCTCGATCAGGCTGGCGCGCGCTCCAGCCGGTTGGCAGGCGTCATAGCGGCAAAATGCGTAGCGGTCATGGGGTTCTTTGCATCACGCGCCTGTACTACGCCCGAACAGCGAGCCGCGGTGCCTTCACCAGAAGCGGCTGCCGGGCCCGCCTTTGAACGGTCCGGCTTCGTATTGGCTGATCCAGCCGCCATAGAACTGGCCGGGTTGAGGGGTGATCTGCTCACCATCGACTAGGCAGCTTTCCAGCGGATCGGGGTAGAAGGCGATAAATCCGCGAATGGGGGCAAAGCTGGGTGTAGGATCGTCATACGCCCAGGCTCCTGCGACAATCGTGTCACCGCCGATGCGAATGTCCCAATAGCGCGCCTGCCCTTTCCATTCGCAAAGCGTGCGACGGGGGTTGGGCACAAGATGGTTCATCGCCACGTCCTGCGGAGGGATGTAGTAGGTCGGCGGATGGCTGGTCTCGAGTGTGCGCCACGCGTTTACGCTGTCGACCAATTCCACGCCCTTATGGATGATCTGAATGCGCCGCGAGGTGGGCTCTGCAATCGCAGGGCGGGGGTAATCCCACACGCTCTCCTGTCCGGGGCCTGCAGCGTCGGGTTCAGGGTGGCCAAATTGGCTCACGGCGAAAGGCTCACGCCTTCTCAAGCGTGCATTGCAGCGGGTGCTGGTTCTGCTTGGCGAAATCCATCACCTGATTCACCTTCGTCTCGGCAACTTCGTATGGGAAAATGCCGCACACGCCGACGCCCTTCTGATGAACGTGAAGCATGACGCGCGTGGCCTGCTCCAAATCCATGCTGAAGAAGCGTTTGAGAACCATGACCACAAACTCCATTGGAGTGTAGTCATCGTTCAGCATCAGCACTTTGTACTGGCTTGGCTTCTTGGGCTTGGTGCGGGTCTTGGTCGCGATCCCGACTTCGCTGTCACTGCCTTGATCTTGATCGTCCTCAGCCATACGCGGGAGGACGACCCCGACGTCAGTTAATCGGACAGTGGAGCGGGGCGGGATCGAAGACATGCGGCCTCCATTATGGGATTCGTTTGGGGGTGCGCAAGGTGTGCGTGCCTCCAAATTGCACCTGATGCGGTGTCATGTCCGTGTGTCTGACCCGAGTTAAGCCCCAGCAAGCACGAAAAAGGCCGGACAACCCAGTTCGGGGTGTCCGGCCTTGCGCGTGTTTCAGCGCGCTTTCTTGAACCGGGTTTTGGGAGAGGAAGGAGAGGCCCGGCTCAGAAACGTGACGTCAAAGGCTTAGGCAGCCTTCGAGACCTTTTCCGCGGCAACGCTGACGCGGTTCGAGATCGGAGCAAAAGCGTCGTTGTAGAGCTTCACCCAAGCTTCGGTGCGCTGCGAGCCGTAGGAGACGACAGCGTCGAAGTTACGACGGGCCAGTTCGCCCTGAAGCTGCATGAGCTCGGTCGGCGACTTGACGGCGGCAATCTTCTTGGCGTCTTCGGTGACGGTCTCGACAACGGTCTTGCCGGTTTCAACGTTGTCCTTAACCAGTTCCTGAGCGCCGGCGACGAAGATCTTGCCGCTTTCAACGACAGCGTCGACGTTGGCCTTGTTGAATTCGCCAAACTCGCCAGCGAACTCACCGGTCTTGGCGTAGGCGGTCTTCAGACGCTCTTGCATGTCAGCGGCCATGTCCTTGGCCTGGGCGGTGATGTCGGTCTTTTCAGCAGTAGCCATGATAGAATCCTTGAGTTTGATAATGGGGTTGGTGGTCGTGGTTTCGGTGGTCTTGGCCGCAGCGGTTGCCGGCGCCTTTTTGGCAGGAGCCTTCTTGGCCGGAGCTTTCTTTGCCGCCACGGTCTTCGCGGGAGCTTTCACCGCGGTAGCTGGCGCCTTTTTCGGAGCGGCCTTCTTGACGGCTACCGGCTTGGCGGCTGCCGGCTTGGCGGCGGTTGCCTTCGGCGTCGCTGCCTTCGCGGTAGCGGCCTTGGCAGCCGGAGCCTTCTTAGCCGCCGGCTTCTTCGCGGGCGCCTTTTTGGCCGGAGCCTTGGGTGCCGCGGCTTTCACGGCTGCGCCATCGGTGGCTTTCTTTGCGGCGGCGTCGGCGTAAGCCTTCTCAGCCGCGGCGTCGATCTTCGATTGGTTGGTGGCTTCAGCCATATTATCCTCGCGTCATGTTGCGATGCACAAAATACGCATTGCGAACGCGAAGTCAAGTTTTTTGTGCACTGCACAAAAATATCGCAAAGACTTGAAAAGGCGAGGTATTCCAGGAATTAATGCAACATATTGCGATGCAGTCGTGAAGCGGGCCTTGTTACCGCGATTTCACATAACGTCCTGGTGCATCTTCGATAACGGGGTCGGCTCGGCCACCCGGTTTGCGCTTTCCTGAGGCAGGGACCTTGGTGTCATCTTGCGTGGTTAGCCACTCAAGCCAGTGAGGCCACCAGCTGCCCGGATGCTCTGTTGCGCCTTCGATGTATTCGTCCAAGCTGGCCGCATTGCTGTCTCCCAACCAGTACTGGTACTTCTTGGCGGCGGGCGGGTTGACCACTCCAGCGATGTGACCTGAGCCCGCGAGGAGAAAGGTGACCGGCCCTTGGAAGTGCTCGGTTATTCGCCAGACGCTCTCGGCCGGCGCGATATGATCTTCGCGGCCCGCTTGCACGAAAGTGGGGACGCTCACTTGGGTGAGGTCGATAGGGGTTCCGTCAACGCTCAGCGCATCGGGCACCACCATCTTATTGTCCCGGTACAAATCGCACAGGTACTGATTGTGCCATTTGGCCGGCAGATTGGTCACATCGCCGTTCCAATGCAGCAGATCGAAGGCTGGGTAATCCTCACCGAGCAGATAATTGTTTACGACATAATTCCAAATGAGGTCTTTGCCCCGCAGCGCGTTGAAAGTTGCCGCCAGGTACCGCCCATCAAGGTAACCCTGATTGCCGAGCGTCCCGATCATCTCGATCTGCGAATCGTCGACAAAATGCTTAAGGTCGCCCGCGTTCTCGAAATCGACCTGGGCTGTAAAGAAGGTCGCGCTCTTCACCTTCTCCGCTTCCCCACGCCGGGCCATTATCGCGAGCGTTGCGGCCAGGGTGGTCCCCGCCACGCAATAGCCAATCGTATGCACCTGCGGAACGTTAAGCCGATCGCGAATCTGGTCGATCGCATCCATCTGGGCGCGAATGTAGTCGTCCCAGACTATGTCAGCGAGGCTTTCATCGGCGGACTTCCAACTGACCACGAATACGCTGATCCCCTGGTCGACCGCCCACTTTACGAAGCTCTTCTTGGGATTAAGGTCAAGAATGTAAAAGCGGTTGATCCAGGGCGGGAAGATAACAAGCGGGACTTCCAGAAGCTCAGGCGTTGAAGGCGAGTACTGGATGAGCTGATACAGCGGGGTCTCGTAGACAACCTTGCCCGGGGTTGAGGCCAGGTTTTCGCCCAGTGTGAAGGCATCAGGGTCAGTGTGCGTGAGTTGACCGCGTTTAAGATCGGCGATGAGGTGCCGCATGCCGTTCACAAGATTGCGGCCGCGGGTCTCCACGGTCCGTTTCATCACGACAGGGTTGGTGAGAATGAAGTTGCCAGGGCTCATCGCCTCGGCCAGCGCGTTGACGGCAAATTCGAGCTGTTGGCGCTTCTCGCTGTCGAGTCCCTCCATCGACTGAACCGACTGGCGAAAATATTCGGCCAACATCAGATAGGATTGGTGCAGGAGCGCAAAGGCGGGATGTTCTTGCCAGGCTGGATCGGAGAAACGCCGGTCTTTCTTCGGCAAAGCGGGCAAAGTGGCTGGATCCACCGCTTCGCCTTGACCAGAACCAAAACTTGGGACGCTGATGCCAACCCGGCCCAGGACGCCCTGCCACATCTCGAACGAATCCTGCGCTAGTTTTGCCTGCGCTTCAAAGAGCCCTTTGGGCATTTGCTGCAGCATGCCCTGCGAGATCGTGAGCCACTGCGCTGGATCCAGCAGGTTGGCCGGATTGCTCAATCCCGATGCGGCTTTCTCAGCGGCCTGCTTAGCTTGATGAGTCGCGAATTCGAGCCACATCTGTTGCAATTCGGCGCTGGCCTTGGCCCACTCACCAAGATCGCCCGCTTGTCCATCGTGCGGAAACAGGTCTGCAAGGGAGCTGTCCATGGACGTGTTGGTATCACCCGTTGCCGAAACACCGGTGGCCAGAAGAGTTCTCATGGCCTCTTCTTGCATCTTGAAGAACGGGTTGTCCCTGAGCGCGCGCAGGGGATCGGCGCCGTTGCCTGGATGCTCGGTTTCGCTGGACATGAGTCGAACCTCCTGCAGCCTGTCATATGATCCAACGAGCGAAAGCGGAACGCCTATTTTGCGCGCGCCTTGACCTTGCCGCGGGATTGTCATGGGACTCTAGCGAAAACGCCTTCCCCTCGCGACCGTTAATAGCCTAGACACAAGTTGCGCGCAGGCAGAGTATGATTGCGCATAAGAGGGTAATGCAGGCAATGAATGACCAGTTCTACCGTATGAAGCGTCTTCCGCCGTATGTGATCGCGGAAGTCAACGCTATGCGGCATGCAGCGCGGCAGAGCGGTGAGGACATTATTGACCTGGGTATGGGCAATCCCGACCAGCCACCACCCCAGCACGTCATTGATAAACTGTGCGAAGTTGCGGCCAAGCCGGACGCCCATGGCTATTCCCAATCCAAAGGTATCCCGGGGCTACGCCGCGCGCAGGCCAATTACTACGCTCGCCGCTTTGGGGTCGACCTTGATCCGGAAAACGAAGTGGTCGTGACTATGGGCTCCAAGGAGGGGTTGGCGAGCTTGGCCACCGCGATCACCGCGCCTGGTGACTGTGTCCTCGCGCCCAATCCGTCCTACCCGATCCACACGTTTGGTTTCATAATCGCGGGCGCTACGATCCGATCCGTGCCCACGACGCCGGACGAAGCGTATTGGTCCTCGCTCGAAAGCGCTATGGCGTTCACAGTGCCCCGACCTAGCGTTCTTGTCGTGAGTTATCCGTCTAACCCCACAGCAGAAACGGTCGATCTCGCCTTCTATGAGCGCCTGGTGGCCTGGGCGCGAGAGAACAAGGTCTGGGTGTTGTCAGATTTAGCCTATTCCGAGCTCTACTTTGACGGCAACCCAACCCCTTCGATCATGCAAGTTGAAGGTGCCAAGGATGTTGCAGTTGAGTTTACCAGCATGAGCAAAACCTACTCGATGGCTGGTTGGCGCATGGGCTTTGCGGTTGGCAACCGTGAGCTTATCTCGGCCTTGACCCGGGTAAAATCGTACCTGGATTATGGCGCGTTTACACCCATTCAGGCCGCTGCGTGCGCTGCGCTTAACGGTCCTCAGGACATAGTCGAGACTAATCGGGACCTTTATCGACGCCGCCGCGATGTCATGGTGGAGGCCTTTGGCCGGGCGGGCTGGGATATTCCGGCGCCTTCGGCATCGATGTTCGCCTGGGCCCCTTTGCCGCCTGCGCTTAAAGATATGGGAAGCTTAGAGTTTTCGAAACAACTGCTGACACAAGCTCAAGTCGCTGTGGCTGCAGGCGTGGGCTATGGTGAAGAAGGCGAAGGCTTTGTCCGTATCGCTATGGTTGAGAATGAGCAAAGGCTGAGGCAGGCGGCGCGCAACATCAAGCGCTACCTATCTTCTCTTGGCATAAACAGTTCTGCAGCCTGAACCTTGAGAGCATTGCTTGCAAAATTAGCAGTCTGTGTTTGGATCGAATTTGCGTTATACGCATTAGACTGATCGCCACTAACGGCGGAAGGGGGGTAGAAAATGCCGCCGGATGCAATGCGGCCGCTAACGGAGCGACAAGCCGCTGTCATGGAGCGTGTGGATCGGCGTGTACCGATCAAAGTCATCGCGCAAGAATTGGGAGTCTCGGAGACCCGAATCAATCAGCACATCCGGGCGCTGAAAGACATCTATGGTGCTGACAATCTGCGCGATCTGGTTGACCTGTACCGGCTTAAGGGTAGCTCGAAAATCAAGGACGATGTTACCAATAATATCGATGTTTTTGAAGAAGTTGAAACTTCAGATAAGCCCTTAAGCGAAGATGCATACAACATTCCTCAGGTCCCCGCGACGGTCTTTGGCTTCGATATGGGTGAGCGGGATAACCCGGCGCATGTCGAACTGAATGACGCATCGCCGCTGATAGAACGGGTTCCTTGGCTCAGGCCAGGCGAGCCCAAGGTTGTCCCCGGGCTGCTCGATGGCGAGCACGCCGCCATGCTTCGCCTCGCGGCGATTGTCGGGATTGCCTTTGGTCTTTTGGCCGCCGCAGTCCTGACAGCGACAGCCGCGATCATGATAAGCGAAGCGTTAAGCGAGCGTGCAGCCGTCCCCGTGGACGAACATGGCTTTTCCTGAGGAGCACAGGCGAAGCTGGAGAACGGACTATGACCGACACAATCCGCGCTGACGCTCTTTACCTCAAGAAACTGGTTCGCGAAGCCGAAGCCATCGCCGACGAATCGATGATTGCCTTTGCCCGGCTTAAGCAGGCTATGCTGGCGGCCCGCCAGAATCCAGGCGTCGAAGTGAGCACGGGCCAACGCGCCCTAATGCGCCTCAACCAGGCGGAGGCTCAGGCCATGGCGATGTCGACCAGCGTGCTCCGAGTTCATGATGAACTGAGCAAGGTTGCGCGTGAGACTATGGGCGATGATCAGGCTATCCCGACGGTTGTCGAGGAGGCTGCAATTGAAGAGATCGTTCCGGATGTTGACGCCTTGACGACATCCGCTGCGGCCTGATCGCATCGCCGCCCTATGCTTCAATGGCTCGCCTCCGACTCCCGGCCTTTTGTCCAGGACATCGTTTTCTTCTCACTCTTTGCGCTTGCCCTGATTTGGGGGGCGGGACCGGAGCGAGCCATTGCCGCTGTATGGATGGTCCTGTTTGAAGGGATACAGCGGATTTACAGAGGGGTCTGGGAGATCGGTTATCAGCTTGAGCAGGTCGATCTGTTCTACAGCTTCATGGACGCCATCGCCTGTATCGCTTTCATAGGTGTCGCGTTGAATGCCAATCGCAATTACCCTCTGGTGATCGCGGCTCTCCAGGTTCTGGTTGTAGCGGCGCATCTGGCGCGGGGGCTTATCGAGACGATTTCGCCCATTGCCTATGCGACGATGGTGCTTGCACCCGGATGGTTGCAGTTGGCGATCTTGGGCCTCGGTCTCATGCGCCACGTTCAACGCCAGCGGCGTTATGGGCCCTACCGGGAGTGGAGAAATCCGCTTGCGAGGCCTTCAGGAGGGCGGTCGCAACCACAAGGGGCAAGGCAATGGTAGCCGCCCAGGTTCTGGAAACGCTTGCTCTGGGTGACCACGCGTCAGCCCGACCAGTCTTGGCCAAGGATCCAAGACTGCTGCGTTCGCATGAGCGAATGCTGGCACGAATGATTGAAGACCTGAGGCGCATCGTTCTTGCGCCCCCAGCAAACATTGAGCGTTTTCATGCCGTCTTCTTGGACAAGGACCGGGCAGTCTTGGGTCAGGCGGCCATGGGATCTGGGGATCAATGCGGGCTCTGCTTGCGCCCCCGAGAGCTCTTTTCACGCGCTCTTTGTGTTGGAGCTGAGAGCATGATCATTGCCCATAATCATCCCTCTGGAGACTGTAGGCCAAGCGTTTGCGATGTTGAGGCGACAACTCATATAGCAGAGATCGCTAACGCTTTAGAAATCGAACTTGTTGATCATTTAATTTTTACACGCCGTGGTACTTATTCCATGCGGGGGGGTGGTGAGTTATGAGTACAAATCCGGCCTATACTGTTTTTCCAGACAGCGACACGCTTATTCCCAGGTTCCGGGAAGCTGGTGATGTTACGCTCGATTTGCTCCATAGAGATGGGCGTGTCGATGATCGTTGGCTTGGCTTGCATCCGCGCGAATTCGAGCTGTTGTGGCGACTTGCGCAAGAACCGGGCCGGCGGCTCAGCAAGAGGCAATTGCTGGCCGATGTTTGGCGGATCACCTTTGAACCCCACACCAACAGCGTCGCAGTGCACGTGGCGCGAGTACGGGCCAAGTTGCAGCCCTTTGGGCTGTCGCCCATACTCGCCACTCATCCCGAGGGCGGCTATTTTCTCGACGCGCCCGCCGAGCCGGCCAATTTCGTCTTCGGTCAGCCATTGGAAGAGTAAGCGATCCCATTCGTTGGCCCGCAATCCGCGTTTGCCGCTGGACTTGCGTTTCGCCTTAAGCCAGTCTCTTTCCTTGTAAGAGGGCTTGAGGATTTCAAAGGCGAACCATGACCAAGACAGCAAACGCATCGAATGTGGTCCATTCGAACGATCGCATTTCGATCGAACTCGAAGACTCCGGCGTGGCGCATGTGCGCTTTACCCGCGGCGACAAGATGAACGCGCTCGACCCGCAGATGTTCACCACGATCATCGAGGCGGGCGATCTCCTGGCGAAGACCAAGGGCGTGCGTGTTGTCGTTCTTTCAGGAGAGGGGCGTGCCTTTTGCGCCGGTCTCGACACGGCCAGCTTTGGCGCGCAGCCTTCTGCCAATGAGCCCGAACTTACCGAGCGCACCTATGGCAACTCCAACAAGTTTCAGCAGGTCGCCATGACCTGGCGCAAGCTTGCCGTCCCGGTGATCGCAGCCGTGCACGGGGTGTGCTTTGGCGGCGGACTGCAGATCGCGAGCGGGGCGGACATTCGTATTGTCCATCCCGACACGCGCATGTCGGTCATGGAGATGAAGTGGGGCTTGGTGCCGGACATGGGCGGCTATGTTCTGTGGCGTGGCCTGGTTCGCGATGATGTGCTGCGCGAGCTCGTTTACACCAATCGCGAGTTTTCCGGAACGGAGGCGCTCACGCTTGGCTTCGCGACCTACAATGACGACAATCCCCTAGCGCGCGCCACGAGTATTGCGCGTGTGATCGCCGACAGGAACCCCGGCGCTATCCGCGCAGCAAAGCGCCTTCATGCGGGCATGATGGAGCGAGACACCGATGCCATCCTGCTTGAAGAAAGCATCGAACAGCACGCCATCATGCGTACGCCCAACCAGATTGAGGCCGTCATGGCAGCCATGCAGAAGCGAGCGCCGAATTTCGAGGACGTCTAGACCGCTGGCTGGCTGGCCAGTTGAGCCGAAAACCGCTCAGCCGAAAACCGCGACGCATTGCAGGCCTTCGATAACCTGCTTTCCGTCCGCATCCCACATGCGCAGACGCTCTGAGGTATAGCCAAGGTCTGCGTGCTGGCTTGCGTTTTCAGCGAGGTACCAGCCCCCGGGCGATTGCGTGTAGGGGTCCAGCACGTTGAACGACCAGTTGATCGAACTGATCGGGCCCGTACGCTGCATAGCTCGGATCGCGCCAGGCGGCATGACATCGCCCATCAGGACAAGCTTTCCGGCGGGATCAAGGTCATGATCTTCGGTCAGCCGGGCCCAGCGCCGGATGGTGGCGCCGTGATCGCCATCCTTTGACTGTCCAAACCGGACTTCGAAGTTGTTCTGAATGAAGGCGGGCCCTTCGCCTTTCATGGCCATCGCGTTGTCTTCGGGCGCGCCAGGCCAATTGACCGGCGGATCGGCGGGCCGGACCGCGTTCGCCTCGCGCTCATTCGCAAACAGCCATAAAGCCGTAAGCGCGATCTTGCCCTCCGAGTGAATCTCGCTGCGAATCTGTGTCACGTTGCGGCCTTGCCGAATGATCTCGGCGCTCAGTTCGACATTCTGGCCAACGGGGGCAACAAACCCGACTTGCGCCGCTCTCAAAGGAGGCAGATCGCTAAACGCGCGGGTTGCCATGGTGTAGGCAATCAGCGCCGAGGCACCGCCATAAAGGGTACGACCCTGCATCCATTCTTGCGCGTGCGAGAGTTCGGCAGGTCCGGGGCGTCCTGTGATGGGCGAAAGCAAGCTAGCAATGGTCATGCCTTTGATCTGTGCCCTCATGGTTTGGTCTGGTCCAGATTGACGTTGCGTAAAGTCTCAGATGTGTCGGATTGATGCGCGTTTGCCAGTCTGGAGGTACCCATCAAGGATCGTGTCGGCAGGTGAGCCCAAACCCCATTGCCAAGCGAAAGCCGAAGCGCTAGTGCGCCGCTTCCGTTTGCCGGTGGATTGGCCATCAGCGGGCGGCTCGGCCCGATGGCGGAGTGGTGACGCAGCGGACTGCAAATCCGTATACGCCGGTTCGATTCCGGCTCGGGCCTCCACACTGATTGCAAGAGAGCAATCAAACTGTGCCGCTTTAGCTCAGTTGGTAGAGCACATCATTCGTAATGATGGGGTCACGTGTTCGAGTCACGTAAGCGGCACCATTTCCTTTCTTCACCTGTGTAAGTCGGTCGCGCTTTGCGGCTCAACCTGCGTAAGCGGGCGTCGACTGCCGCTCGAAGGCGAGCTGTGTCCAGGTTCCAACATTCGCAGGGCCGCGGCAGGCGTGAAATTCGAGGTCCGCAGGGTTGCAGGCAACCACGGCGTTGGTGGTTGCTCCCGAATTGTCTTCGGCAAAGCGGTTGATGCTCAACCGGCCGTCCGAGCGATCAGCGAACAGCGCCATGAGCCCGTCAACCGAGTGATCATCGCTCGCGGCAAGCAGCTTTTCCATTCGTGCAAACCGGTCATGGGTGCTTGGCGACAGGTCGGTCTCAAGCGCGATGTTTTCATCGAACAGGCAGTGATTCGACCGAGCGAGAAAGCCGTCTTGCGTGCTGCGCGCATTGGCGGTGCTGGCGGTTTTCTCCCACTCAACCGCGCCGTCTTCATCGCCGATCCAGTAGGAATGGCTGCCCGCGACATGGGTTTTCTCGACCAGGGCGCTGGCCGCGGCTTTGGTGTCTTGGCGCAAAGCCATATTGAGCAGCGACAGGTAAGGCACGCCGACCTTGGCGCCGAACGTCTTGAGATTGGTGGTGCCGACGCTCACCCCGTGCTGGTTCATGCCCATCAGCGTCTGGCAGCCTGCGCAGGTCACCGTCCAGGTCTCTGGTCCTTCATCGGGCAGACGATGAAGGGCGATCACATATTCGACATCGGGACCGTTGAGATCCCATGTCTGGCCCTGGAGCGCGCGCCCGCTCGCCGTCATGGAAGGCGGCAAAAGCGCGACTGTGCAGCCTTCATCTTCGACCACCACCGGATCTTCGGGGTAGGCAAGGATATCGCGAATATCGGTCATGTTGGCGGTGGTGAACAGCCGCACCGGGTCAACACCCGCGCCTTCAGCGATGCCCAGATGCTCAGCGTATCCTTCCGGATCAACGGTGCGAACGAGATCGAGGCACGCCGCGCCCGCTTTGAACAGCCGGTTGGTATCGCTGTGACCAACGTCTTTGAGATACGCCGTTACCGCCGTGATTCGATCCGTCACGAAGGGATGGATCATCTCGCGAAAATGCACGCCGTACTGGCGGCCCATGCCGTGCGCGGTGCCGGTTACAGTGAGTTGTGGCAGCTCTAGGCTCATTTTGGTCGCTTCCTGAGTGTGTATGACCAAGCTCCTGCCTCAACCCGCCGCGCGGCGCAAGCGCAAGGGCCGCGATGCTATGGCTGCAATTCGACCTGCGTGGCCGGGTTCAGGTCGTCTCCCGGGTCGGTCAGATAGCCGGCAGGGAAGCGAATCGACTGCACTCTTCCGCTCGTGTCGAGGCAAAGCTTGTGATTGTTATCGCCGTCGCCTGTATCGGCCAGAGCTATGGGAGTGACGCTAATTGGGTCGCCGTTGGCCCGCTCCATGACGACCTCATAAAGGGCGCGTTCCTTGTCTCCGGCCGGGGTGTTGTTGGGTTTTGTGATCCCGCCATTCCACGTGGCTCGGACCACTTGCTGGGTGCCCTCTGGGCAACCGCTGCCTCCGCCAAAGGGAACCGAGGTGGGCTTTTGCCCTATCGACCACTCGTCCTCAGGCACCGCTTCGGCAAAAACGAGGCTTGGTCCATCTTCAAGCGGCGTCACGTCCACTTGCGCCCCTTTGAAGGTCACACTTCCATCACGCGAAAGAACGTCCCCGATGACTTCGACGGTTACGGCCTGATCTTGCAGATCGCCAAATTGCCCCGCCAGCAGAGCCGTGCGCAGCTCGCCCGGATCATCCGCCGGCGCAAGAGTAAGGCAGGTCACTTCACTGATCGCGCCGGATCGTTGGTTGATCTTGAAGTCGCCCGGCTCAAGAGTGGTGACGTCCACTTCATGCGAAAAGATGACGGGCATACCATCCGCGCCGCCGGCCCCCTCGCATACGGCCCAATCCGCCGCAGGGTCTGGCAGGCCCTGGTCGAGACCAAAGAACGCGGAGACCAGCGCTGCCTCGCGCCCCGACGCATCGACACGCGCCGTCACATCCGTCTGGGTCGTGTCGGTCTGTTCGTAGCGATCGTAAACGCGCTCAACGCTCAAGGCGAAGAGGATCCGCTGGAAGAACAGGGTCTGACTGGCGGCGAGAACGCCGACGCCCAGCGCAAGAACGGCGGCGCCTACCAAGACAGTGCGCTTTGTTAGCATGGGGCAAGTCTCCGCTAAGAAGCCCGTGAAAGCTGGAAAGAGTGGCTCAAGCCGCCTTGCCGATTGTGCGCAAGTGATAGGCGTGATCACCCAGTTGCGCGTCATAGGCGAGTAACCGCTTATGGTAGTGGCTGACGTTAAGCTCGTCGGTCATGCCAACACCGCCATGTGTTTGGATCGCCGCTTCGCCAATTGCGCGTCCCAAAACCCCAAGCTGCCCCTTGAGGACCGATATGTCGCGCGCGGTTGCGGCCCCGGAATTGGCTAGGGCTGTGGTGAAGGTCAGCGTTGAGAGCGCCTTTGTGTAAGCGATTTTCATATCCGACAGCCGGTGCGCAACCGCCTGAAACATAATGATAGGCTTGTCGAACTGCTTGCGCGTCATGGCGTATTCGGTTGTGGTCGCAAGCAGTGCCTCCATCGCGCCGACCGCTTCGGCGGACTGCACGATGATGGCTCCCACCAGAATGCCTTCAAGCGCCTTTGATGCATCCTGGAGGAGCACGCCTGAGGCATCGACCTTCACATCCTTAAAGCCGATCTTGGCCGCGCTGCGCCCATCGATCGTGTCGTAGGATGTTATCGAGACGCCGGGCGTATCCTTGTCGACCATGAAGAGGCCCATGGGGCCACCCTCTCCCACGCGTGCGACAACGATGATGGCGTCGGCTTGCGCGCCGGCGATGACGAGGCGCTTCTCCCCCGTGATCGTGAAGCCGTCGCCATCGGGGGTGGCCGTTGTCCGGATCATGTCCGGGGTGCTGGTGCCCGAGCCTTCTTCATAGGCGAAGGCGACGACGCTTGTGCCCGAGGCCAGTTTCTCGATCCATTCACCGGCGCTTTCATTGTCGCTCGCTTCAAGCGCGGCTCCGGCCAGCATGATCGCGTAGGTGTAAGGCTCAACCACGAGGTGTTTGCCAAAGCTCTGAGCGAAGGCGACGCAGTCGGCGATGGAACCGCCAAGGCCGCCGTTATCCTCGCTGAACGGCAAGGCCAGCAGGCCCAATTCAGCGAACTGGTTCCAGACCTCACCCGACCACGCATTATCCGAGCGCACCAGCGCCTGACGCGTGTCGAAATCGTAGTTCTTCTCAAGATAGCGCGAGACGCTCTCGCGCAGCATGTCTTGTTCTTGCGAAAACGCAAAATCCATTGTGTCAGTCCCTCCCAGAGCCGATTATCAGTATCCGGATTATTGGTGTCCGGTTTATCGGTTCCTGCTTCAATTCATTGCCAGGCTGCGCGCGATCAGATCGCGTTGAACTTCGTTGCTGCCTGCATAGATCGAGGCTGCCCGGCTGTTGAGGTAGAGCGGCATGGCAATCAGGTCGAACTCGCTGCCCAAGGGCTCTACATTTGATCCCACGCGCAAGGCCTCGATCTGCCGCGCCAGGCCGTCAACACCCGACAGCCGCGACATCAGAACCGAAATGTCTTGCTGGAGTTCGGAGTTGAACGTCTTGGCGATCGACGGGAAAGCCGGATCGCGCGCTATCGGATGGCCCGAAATCGCAAGGCGCTCCATATGGC
>JBCBYM010000034.1:0-20590 GCA_039815865.1 Pseudomonadota bacterium | reverse complement strand
AGCGTCATCCGCGTGAGTACAGGCCTGAACGGGGTCGAGTTCGACGTACCGATGACGGATGAGGATGTTCTGGCCATTCGCCGCTTTGCCGAGGATTACGAGGCCGATGAACGCAGCGCCTTGCGCAATGAGGCGCGCGCTTGGGTGATGGGCGGGCCCTGACACCCTGCTATCTCGCACGATGGTCGGGGCCTTCATGCGATTGCTCTCTTGCCAAACGCTGCCCAGCCGCCTAGGTGGCGTGCATCCCGACATTGTCGAGACACTTTGAAGAGGTTGGCGCCGCAAGGGGCCGGCACAAAGCGGCATTGTCACAGTAATGAGTTAAATCGAAAGCTGCATGACCGATCTGACGCGTCTTGTTGAACTGGTGGAACCCGAGGCGAAGGCGCTTGGGTTCGAACTGGTGCGCGTGCAGATGATGCAGTCCGAAGCCGGCGAAGGCGGGCAAGCGCTCCAGATCATGGCGGAAGACCCGGCGACCGGGCAGTTGATCATCGAGCAATGCGCGCAGCTCTCGCGCCGTGTCTCGGGCCTGATCGATGAGCGGGAAGAAGCTGGAGAACAGCTGGTCGAAGGCGCCTACCACCTCGAAGTGTCCTCGCCGGGCATTGATCGGCCGCTCACGCGCGACAAGGATTTTGCGCAATGGGCCGGGCACGAAGCGCGCATCGTGATGCAAAAGGGCTGGACGGGAGACGAAAAGGCCCAGCGCGTGTACAAGGGCGAGCTAAAGGGCCTGAGCGACGGGGTCGTGAGCCTTGACGATGCAAAACTGGGCGCGGTGACCCTGCCGCGCGACAAGATCCATACGGCCAAGCTGGTCCTCACCGACAAGCTGATCGCCGCGACCAAACCCATCGACACAGCCGGTGTCGACGACATTCTAGAAGAACCTGAAGAAGAAAAGGCAGACGACTGATGGCAAGCGCCATTTCCGCCAACAAGGCTGAACTCCTCGCAATCGCGAACTCGGTGGCGTCCGAGAAGATGATCGACAAATCGATCGTCATCGAAGCGATGGAAGAAGCGATCCAGAAATCCGCGCGCAACCGCTACGGCGCGGAGAACGACATTCGCGCCAAGCTTGACCCGCAGACGGGCGATCTGACGCTGTGGCGCGTCGTCGAAGTGGTCGAAGAGGTTGAGGACTACTTCAAGCAGGTCGATCTCAAGCAGGCGCAAAAGCTTCAGGATGGCGCGGCCCTTGGTGACTTTATCGTTGATCCGCTGCCCCCGGTTGATCTGGGCCGCATCGACGCACAATCCGCCAAGCAGGTGATCTTCCAGAAGGTCCGCGACGCTGAGCGTGAGCGGCAGTTCGAAGAATTCAAGGACCGCGCAGGCGAGATCATCACCGGCGTTATCAAGTCGGTCGAATTTGGCCACGTCATTGTGAACCTGGGCCGTGCCGAAGGCGTGATCCGCCGCGACCAGCAGATCCCGCGCGAAGCCGCGCGTGTGGGTGAGCGTGTGCGCGCGCTCATCACCAAGGTGGAGCGCAACAACCGGGGCCCGCAGATTTTCCTCAGCCGCGCTGCGCCTGATTTCATGCGCAAGCTGTTCGCGCAGGAAGTGCCTGAAATCTATGACGGCATCATCGAGATCAAGGCCGCCGCTCGCGATCCGGGCAGCCGCGCCAAGATCGGTGTGATCAGCCACGATTCCAGCATTGACCCGGTCGGCGCGTGTGTTGGCATGAAGGGCAGCCGCGTGCAGGCGGTCGTCCAGGAGCTTCAGGGCGAGAAGATCGACATCATCCCCTGGTCTGAAGACACCGCGACCTTCATCGTCAACGCATTGCAGCCCGCAACCGTGGCTCGTGTGGTTCTCGATGAAGATGATGGCCGTATCGAAGTGGTCGTGCCGGACGATCAGCTCAGTCTTGCCATCGGTCGGCGCGGTCAGAACGTGCGCCTCGCCAGCCAGCTGACGACGCACCAGATCGACATCATGACCGAGGAAGAGGCTAGCGAGAAGCGCTCCAAGGAATTCGCTGAGCGTTCGAAAATGTTCGAAGAAGAGCTCGACGTCGATGAGACGCTCTCACAGCTGCTGGTGGCCGAAGGCTTCGCGGTGCTCGAAGAAGTCGCTTATGTCGACAAGGCCGAATTGGCCGCGATCGAAGGCTTTGACGAGGACCTCGCCGAGGAACTCCAGAGCCGCGCGATCGAAGCGATTGAGCGTCAGGAAGAAGCGCATCGCACCGCACGGCGTGAATTGGGCGTCGAGGATGATCTGGCGACGATGCCGCACCTGACCGAGGCCATGCTGGTCGTGCTCGGCAAGGCGGGGATCAAGACGCTGGATGATCTGGCGGATCTGGCCACCGACGAACTTATCGCCAAGAAGCGCGAGGCCCCGCGCCGCCGCAACAACGCCGACGGGCCGCCGCTGCGGCGTCCGCAGCGTGAGCAGGACAAGGGCGGCGTTCTGGGCGACTATGGCCTTAGCGAAGAGCAGGGCAACGAAATCATCATGGCCGCGCGTGCCCACTGGTTCGAGGACGAGGAGCCGGCTGCGGCACCCATTGAGGAGGCCGCCGATGCGGACTCCACCCAATGAGCGCCTGAAGGCCGACATCGTTGACGCGGACACTTCCAGCAAGGCGGATAAACCGGCTGGGAGCGAGCGCCGCTGCATCCTCTCTGGAGAGACGCACCCGCGCGAGGCCCTCGTGCGGTTGGCGATTTCGCCCGCCAAGGAGGATGGAAGCTGCGACGTGCTGCCCGATCCGGGCGCCAAGGCTCCGGGCCGCGGCGCGTGGATTGCACCCGATGCCCAAGCGCTTGAAAAGGCTATCGCCGATGGCCAGTTAAGAGGCGCTCTCGCGCGGGCGTTCAAGGGAGCGAAACTCTCGATCCCTGATGCGCTGCCTTTTATGGTCGAGGCCGCGTTGACCCGTCACCTCACGGATCGGCTGGGGCTTGAGATGCGCGCGGGCAATATCGTGCTGGGTTCGGGCCGCATTGCCGATCAGGCGCGGATGGGCGCTGTGGCGCGGCTGCTGCATGCGCGTGATGCAAGCGAAGATGGGCGGCGAAAGCTGGATCAGGCCTGGCGCGTGGGCATGGATGCGGAAGGATCAGGCGCGCGCGGAGACGTCTTGCCTCTGGACCGGGCGACGCTGTCTGTGGCATTGGGCCGCGAAAATGTCGTCCATTTGGGCGTTGCGGGCCACTCCGGCGACTTGCGCGCGGCGAAGAGAGTGGAACAGGCGGTTTCCCGCCTCGTGAAATTTGTCGAGGGAAATCCGGCAGAGGTTGACCAGAACGGGTCGGCCAAAACCGATTCCAGGCCCGGACCTGACAGCGGGAGCGATCGCGCCTCCGCTCCGGCGGCATGCGAAAATACGTGAAGGACTAACGAGCTAGAATGAGCGACGAACCAGAAAAACGCACACGCAAACCGCTGGGCCTCAAACGGGCGGTGGACGCAGGCGAGGTCAAACAGACCTTTAGCCACGGCCGCACCAACAAGGTCGAGGTGCAGGTGAAGCGGCGCCGCAAGCTCGTGAAACCGGGTGAGGCCGCCGCGCCTGAGGCGGCGCCCGCGCCTGAGGCGGCGCCTGAGGCTGCGCCCGCTCCGACTCCTGCGCCCGCTCCGACGCCCGCGCCCGCCGCCAAGAAGCCAGCGGCCAAGGCCAAGAAGGCGCCCTCGGGCGAGACCCCGCAAGAGCGCGTCAAGCGCCTTGAGCGCGAGGCCGAGGAAATGCGCCTTGCTCAGCAGGCCCAAGACCGCAAGCGCGAGGACGAAGAGGCTCGCAAGCGCGAAGAGGAAGAAAAGCGCCGCGCCGAAGAAAACCAGGCCCAGAAAAAGCGCGAAGAGGAGGAATCCGAGAAGCGCGCCGCTGAAGAGGCCAAAGCGGCTGAAGAGGCGGCCAAGCCGGCCGAAGCCGCCGCGCAAAGCGATACGTCTGACACCGGCAAGGCAACGCCCGCTCCGGCTGCGCGAAAGTTCACGCCTGTGGCGCGCCCCGAACCCAAACGTCCGGCCAAGAAGAAGGACGACAAGCGCGCCGCCCCGGCCGCCGCTGCGGCCGCTTCTGGCGGAGGAGGCAAGGACAAGCGCCGCTCGGGCAAGCTGACCGTCACCAAAGCTTTGAACGAGGATGAAGGGCGCCGCGCGCGCAGTCTCGCCGCGTTGAAACGCGCGCGCGAAAAGGAGCGCCGCATGCAAGGCGGCGGCTCGGCCAAGCCGCGCGAAAAGCAAGTGCGCGACGTGATCGTACCCGAAGCGATTACCGTGGGTGAACTCGCCAACCGCATGGCCGAAAAGGGCGCCGATCTTGTGAAAGCGCTCTTCAACTTGGGCATGATGGTGACCGTCAATCAGACGATCGATGCCGATACCGCTGAATTGCTGGTCGAGGAATTTGGCCACAACGTCCAACGCGTGGCTGAGGATGATGTCGACATCTCGACCGAAGCGGATGTCGATCCGGACGATACTCTGAAAGAGCGCCCGCCGGTCGTCACGATCATGGGCCACGTTGATCACGGCAAGACTTCGCTGCTGGACGCGCTTCGCGGCACCGATGTGACCAAGGGCGAGGCCGGCGGCATCACTCAGCATATCGGCAGCTATCAGATCACGACGAAGGGCAAGCAGAAGATCACCTTCCTCGACACACCCGGCCACGCAGCGTTCAGCGAGATGCGTCAGCGCGGCGCCAACGTGACCGATATCGTGGTGCTCGTGGTTGCGGCGGATGACGGCATCATGCCGCAGACGATCGAGGCGATTAACCACACCAAAGCCGCTGGCGTGCCGATGATCGTTGCGATCAACAAGATGGACAAGCCCGAGGCCAACCCGGACAATGTCCGCAACCGCCTGCTCGAACACGAGGTTATCGTTGAGAAACTCTCGGGCGATGTGCAGGATGTTGAAGTGTCGGCCACCAAGGGCACCGGCCTTGATGAGCTGGTCGAGGCGATCACGCTTCAGGCGGAACTGCTTGAGCTTAAAGCCAACCCGGATCGTGACGCGGACGCCACCGTCATCGAAGCGCAGCTCGACAAGGGCCGTGGCCCTGTTGCCACGGTGCTGATCACGCGCGGCACTCTCAAGCGCGGCGACACCTTCGTTGTCGGGACGCAAAGCGGACGGGTCCGTGCGGTTGTCAACGATTCTGGCAAGCAGATCAAGGAAGCGGGCCCCTCCATGCCGGTTGAGGTTCTGGGCCTTGGCGGTGTGCCATCGGCGGGCGATCAGCTGACCGTGGTCGAAAACGAACAGCGCGCGCGCGAAGTCGCCGAATACCGTCAGGAAAAGGCGACCGAAAAGCGCACGGCTTTGGCGCCCACCAGCTTCGACACGATGTTCAACAACCTCCAGTCCAACGTCATCGAATGGCCAATTCTGGTGAAGGCGGATGTGCAAGGGTCGGTCGAAGCGATCGTCAACGCGCTGCACAACATCTCAAACGATGAGATCAAGGCGCGTGTGCTGCACGCGGGCGTTGGCGCGATCACTGAAAGCGACGTGACGCTGGCGGCGGCTTCGAACGCGCCGATTATCGGCTTCAACGTGCGCCCGAACGCGAAAGCGCGCGAGCTGGTGAAGCGCGACGGTGTGCGCATGATGTATTACGATGTGATCTACCACCTCACCGAAGAGGTGGCGAAAGAGATGGCTGGCGAGCTTGGCCCCGAACGCATTGAAACCGTCGTCGGCCGCGCGCAGGTCAAAGAGGTCTTCAAGTCGGGCAAGAAGGACAAGGCCGCCGGTCTCCTCGTCGAAGACGGGGTCATCCGCAAAGGCCTGTTCGCGCGTCTCACCCGCGAGGACGTTATCGTGTCAGCCACCACAATCGCTTCGCTGCGGCGCTTCAAGGACGACGTGGACGAGGTCCGCTCGGGCCTCGAATGCGGCGTGGTTCTGGAAGACACGAACGACATCAAGCCGGGCGACCAGCTTGAGGTGTTTGAGGTCGAAGAGCGCGAGCGGACGCTTGAGGTCGGCTAAAGAGGGTATCGCTTGATGGACTGGCGAGACCAAATCCAGGAGGGAGCCGACGGCTCCCCCCATTCCAACCTGCTGGGTTCGCGGTTTGTGGGCTTTGATGAAGCCACCCAGACCGCGACCATGCGCTTTACGGTCAAGAAAGATATGACCACCTGGCGCGGCGGCGTGCAGGGCGGTCTGGTCGCGGGCTATCTCGACGATGTGATGGGCTACGCCTATGTCGCGGCCACCGGCGGCGAAATGGCGCCGCTCAACCTTGATCTTTCGATGAGCCTTCTGCGCCTCATCCCCGACGGCGCGACCATTCTTGCCAAGGGCCGGGTGGTCAAAGCGGGCCGGCGCGTGGTCTTTCTCGAAGGCGAATTGTTCGCTGAGGACGGCACGCTTTACGCCCGCGCAACCTCGACCGCGATCCCAACCGCGCGGCCTTCACCCACCGAGACGGGGATGGGCTGATGGCCCGGCTCGTCGCGCTGCTGGGGAGCATCAACACCGGCGGCAATCGGATCACAATGGACGCGCTGCGGGCCGCGCTCACGAAGCGCGGCTTTGCCAATGTCGCGACAGTGACCGCTTCGGGCAATGTCCTGTTCGATGGCAATCCCGATCACCGCGCTGAGTGCGCTGATAGGATGGCCCGGTGTCTGGCTGAGGACTTTGAGATTGCGACCTTCGCGATTGTCCTGAGCGCCGCTGCGCTCACAGCCCTCATGGAAGAAAACCCGTTCACCAAGGACGGGGCGGAAAACCTCGTTCATATCCACTTTCTCGAAGGCCCGCCCGCGCCTGAGGCCTTTGTGCAACTTGCAACCGATCACGCAGGGCGCGGCGCCGAACGCCTTGCTCCCGGCACGGGCGCGCTGCATATCGACTATGTCGATGGCGTTGGGCGCAGCAAGCTCACCGGTCCCTTCATCGCCAAGCGGCTGGGCCACCGGGGGACGGCGCGCAACATCCGCTCGCTCCACCGCAT
The DNA here is from genome assembly GCA_039815865.1 of Pseudomonadota bacterium. Lineage (GTDB taxonomy): Bacteria > Pseudomonadota > Alphaproteobacteria > Sphingomonadales > Sphingomonadaceae > Erythrobacter. Next base: position 13,647 of record JBCBYM010000034.1, on the reverse strand, counting down.
TCGAGAGGCTATGGGATAGCGATGGCCAAACGCTCCGACTTCACCGCTGAACAGCACTCGGTCCGTGTCCTCAAAGTGGGCGAGCGGGTGCGGCATATCCTGTCTGAGCTTCTCGCTCGGCAGGAAGTGCACGATGATGTGGTGAGCGCCTCCAACATCGCGGTGACGGAAGTGCGCATGACACCCGATCTGCGCCACGCAACCGCTTATGTGAAGCCGTTGCTGGGGGCTGGCGACGACGATGTGGTCCATGCGCTGCGGCAGAACACCGCCTTCCTCCAGCGCGAAGTCGCCAAGCGCCTCGGCCTCAAATTCGCGCCCAAGCTCAAGTTTCGCAAGGATGAAAGCTTTGCCGAGGCCGACCGGATCGAGGCGCTGCTACGCGATCCGAAAGTCGCGCGCGATCTCGACGATGACGAGCCTGAAGAGCCCTGATCAGCTTGGGGTCTCAGCCTTGGGCAGCATCTTGGCGCGCAGAGTGATTTTCACCTTGTTGCCGACAATCAGCTGGTAGCTCTTCATTCCGTATTTGCGCCGGTCAATGGTCGTCTTGCCAGTAAAGCTGATCGGCTGATCCCTCGGCGCGGTTAGCGGGTCTGTATCAAACTCCACCTTGAGCGTCGCCAGCTGCGTCACCCCGCGCGCTGTGAGCTGACCGGTAACGGTGCCCTTGGTCGCGCTGGTCAAATTAAGCGTTTTGCCTACAAAGCGCACTTGCGGATATTTCTCCACCCAGAAGAATTTCTCGCCCTTTAGCCGGCTCAGCGTCACGCTGTCGGGCGCTTCCAATGCGGTCGCATCGAAGGTCACGTCAATCCGCGCGGCCTCAGGCTTGCCCGGCACAATGGTGACCGCGCCCGCCATCTTGGGAAAGCGCGCGGTCTTGCTGGAGAGCCCGAAGAAGGGAACCTTGGCCGAGACATCGCTGGCCGCGACGTCGATTGTATAGTTTAGCGTTTGCGTCGGCGTGTTGGCCGCCAAAAGCAGCGGCGCAATCAGCGCAAGCAGGATCAAGGGCCAGCGGCGCCAAGAGCGGTTGAGGGGCGTCATAGGTTGCAGTCCATACCCTGCTTTACGCGTTGGTGTCGAAAAAGGTTTCTATTCGTGCGCTCAGTTGAGGGGGTTTGGACGAGAAACCCACAGCCAGCGCGCCGAGCGGCTTCGACTCAGACGTGCCCTTGGCGTTACGCTATCCGCCCATGGCCAAGCTCTATTTCTACTATTCCAGCATGAACGCAGGCAAATCCTCCAGCCTGCTCCAAGCCGACTTCAACTATCGTGAGCGGGGCATGCGCACCATGGTGTGGACCGCCCGGCTCGACACGCGCAACGCAGGCCGGGTGAAGAGCCGGATCGGGTTGGAGCGGGACGCCCGGCTCTACACACCCGCCACCGATATGTGGGATGAGGTGGGCGCCGCGCACGCGCAAGAGGCGCTGGATTGCGTGCTGCTGGATGAAGCGCAATTCCTGACTAGGGATCAGGTCTGGCAGTTGGCGCGGCTGGCCGACGAGCTTGGTATTCCTGTCCTTTGTTATGGTCTGCGCACGGATTTCCAGGGTGAGCTGTTCCCCGGCTCCGCGGTGCTGCTGGGCATTGCGGACGCGCTGGTGGAATTGAAAGCGGTGTGCTGGTGCGGAAGCAAGGCAACCATGAACCTGCGCGTCGATGGCATGGGCCGCCCGGTGGCCGAAGGCGAGCAGACCGAAATCGGTGGGAACGATCGCTATGTGGCGCTGTGCCGCAAGCATTTCAGCGCGGCGCTGGCGGGTGATCCGGGCGCGCTGGGCTAGCATGCATGAGGCGCACGAAAAAGCCGCCCGTGCCCCATGATCCAGCTTGGGCGAGTGCCTTTGTCGCGGCTCACCAGACGATTTCGCGCATTCTGGGGGATGATGCCCTAGGCATTCACCATGTTGGCAGCACCGCGATCCCGGACATTCTGGCAAAACCAGTGATCGATATCCTGATCGAGGCCACCAGCCTTGAAGCGCTGGATCGCGCGCACGCTGCGTTTGGCCGGGCCGGATTTATCGGCAAGGGTGAGAAAGGCATCGAAGGGCGCCGCTACTTCATGAAGGACAATGCAGAAGGCGTGCGCAGCCACCATATCCATGCCTTCGAGAAAGGCTCGCACCACATTGAACGCCATCTTGCCTTTCGCGACTATCTTCTGGCCCACCCGGACATTGCGCGAAGCTATTCGCAGGTGAAGGCGCGTATTGTTGCCGATTGGCGCGGGATCGATGACTATATCGCGCGGAAAGCCGCTTTCGTGGTCGAAACCGAGCGAGCGGCGCTGGCTTGGTATCGCGCGCGCCTGGTGGCTGAGAAGGCGCAGGGCTAGCGCTTTGGCTCTTTCAGCCCCACATGGCCATTATGCCAGACACCCTGCTCCTCATCCTCATCCTTGTGCCCTGCCTCGTGATCGCAATCGTCTTTCACGAAGTCGCGCACGGCTATGCTGCCAAGGCGCTGGGCGATCCCACGGCGAGCGAGCGCGGGCGCTTGACGCTCAATCCGATTGCGCATGTCGATCCGATCGGCACGCTGCTTGTGCCCGGAGCGCTCGCGCTGGCGGGTGGGCCGGTGTTCGGTTGGGCGAAGCCCGTGCCGGTCAATAAGTGGCGTCTCAGAAACCCCCATATCGGCATGATGGCGGTGGCCGCCGCGGGGCCGGGCATCAACTTCGTCCTTGCCTTCATAGGCGCGGTGGCGCTGGGGGCCGCGATGAGCGTGATCGGGCCGGGCGTTATGGCAGAGGATAATCCGGTGGGCTTGGGGCTCTCGATGTTCCTTTTGATCAATATCTTTCTTGGCCTGTTCAACCTCTTGCCGATCCCGCCGTTTGACGGCTCGCACATTGTCGGCGGGCTGCTGCCTGCCAAGATCCGCCCCTATTGGGACCGGCTTCAGCGCGTGGGGATTTTCCTGTTCCTTGGCGTGATCGCGTATAGCTGGCTGTTTGGGACAGGCTGGCTGGAAAGCACCGTCCTGCCGTTGGTGGAACAGGTCTTGGGTCTGTATCTGCAGCTTGCCGGATGGATAGCCGACGCCTTGTAATCAGCCCATCTGATCAGACCGTTTCGCGCTCGCATTCTTGTTCGAACCAATCCGTAACGCGCGCCTGTTCCTCAGCCGTCAGGTGGAGATAAAGCTTTGACCTTCGCTTGAGCACGTCATCTGCGCTGCGGGCAAATTCGGTCTCGACCAGATAGCGAAGTTCGGCTTCGTAGAAATCGCCGCCAAGATGCATGCCCAGGTCCGCGAGGCTGTTGGCGCTGCCAAGGATGTCGGCCACCCGTGTGCCATAGGCGCGGGTGAGCCTGTGCATCCCCTCAGCCGGGAACCAGGGCGTGCGCATGATCAGCTGCGCGAGGGTGTTTTCGTATTGGTCGACCGGGATATCGCCGCCCGGCAATGGCGCATCAGCCGTCCATTGGCGCGAGGAAAGCTCGGGCAGCTGTTCCAGCGCATGTTCGGCAAGCTTGCGATAGGTCGTGATCTTGCCGCCAAAGATGGAGAGGATGGGCGGTTCATCGCCGCTATCCCCCCGGTCCAGTTCAAACTGATAGTCGCGCGTGACGGTGGAATTGGAGCCTGCGTTGTTTTCATAGAGCGGGCGCACGCCTGCGTAGCTGGCCACCGCCTGATCGGGCGTTAGACCCGCGCGCAAATATTCGTTCGCCGCATCGCAGATATACGCCGCTTCCTCAGCGCTGATATCGATGCCCGAAGGATCGCCTTCAAAGCCGACATCGGTTGTGCCGACGAGGGTGAAGTCGCGCTCATAGGGGATGGCGAAGATGATCCGATCGTCGCGGTTCTGGAAGATGTAGCAGTGATCGCCGTCATACAGCTTGGGGAAGATCAGGTGGCTGCCCTTCACAAGGCGCAGGTTTGCGTGATCTTCGTCCGGTAGAGCGCGCCCCAGGACTGTGTCGACCCATGGCCCAGCCGCGTTGATGACGCAGCGCGCGGTGATCCGCTCTTCGTCGCCATCGGGGTTGCACAGGGTAGCGATCCACGCGCCCTCGCGCCGTTCGAGCCCCACGCATTCGGTGCGGGTGCGGATATCGGCGCCCCGCTCATGCGCATCGAGCGCGTTTAGGACGACAAGGCGCGCATCCTCCACCCAGCAATCCGAATACTCCCAGCCATGGGTGAGGCGCTCGTCAAGAATTGCGGCGTGCGGGGGTTCCCTCAGATTGAGATCGCGCGTTGCGGGCAGGATCTTGCGCCCGCCTAAGTGATCATAGAGGAACAGTCCCAGGCGCAGCATCCATTTGGGCCGCAGCCCCTTGTCATGCGGCAGCACAAAGCGCAGCGGCCAGATGATATGCGGGGCTATCTGCAAAAGCCGCTCTCGTTCAATCAGGCTTTCGCGCACCAGCCGAAATTCCAAGTGTTCAAGGTAGCGAAGGCCGCCATGCACCAGCTTGGTCGACGCGCTGGAGGTGGCCTGCGCCAGATCGTCCTTCTCCACCAGGCACACGCGCTGCCCACGCCCCGCCGCATCGCGCGCGATGCCTGCGCCATTGATCCCGCCGCCAATGATGAGAAGGTCGAAGTCGTTTTGCATTGCAGCATCAGGGATTGGCGATTTGCGCTGCGTTTGGCTAGGGGGCAGGCGTGACTAGTGACAACAATCCCGCCCCGAGCCCCTCTCTTTCGGGTTGGATCATCCTCGACAAGCCGCGCGGGCTTGGCTCAACGCAAGGCGTGGCGGCGGTGAAGCGTGTGCTTCGCGAAGGCGGCTATGCCCCCACCAAGAAGGACATGCCCAAGGTCGGCCATGGCGGGACGCTCGATCCGCTGGCTGAAGGGGTGTTGCCGATTGCCTTGGGCGAGGCGACCAAGCTGGCGGGCCGCATGCTCGATGCGAGCAAGATTTACGAGTTCACGATTGCGTTTGGGGAAGAGACGGACACGCTCGATACCGAAGGCGCGGTCATAGACCGGAGCGATGCGATCCCCACGCGCGCCGAGATCGAAGCGGTGTTGCCGCAATTCACCGGAGCGATCGAGCAGGTCCCGCCGGCCTATTCCGCGCTCAAAGTGGACGGCAAACGCGCCTATGATCTGGCGAGGGCGGGGCAAGAGGTTCAGCTCAAGACCCGCGCTGTCACGATCCATTCGCTCAGCGTTACGGGCGAAGCCTCGAGCGATAAGATAGCCCTGACCGCCCATGTCTCCAAGGGCACCTATATCCGCTCTCTGGCACGCGACATCGCGCGCGCTCTTGGAAGCTGCGGACACGTCACCTATCTACGCCGAACCAAAGCGGGCCCGTTCCAGGAGACCCAAGCGATTTCGCTGGACAAACTGAACGAAATAGCTAATGGCGCGCGGGTTACTGACCTCCTCCTGCCGTTAGAGGCGGGGCTGGACGACATCCCGGCCCTCTCCCTCACCCAGACAGACGCGCAGGCGCTCCGACAAGGGCGGGTCGTGTCTGGGATGCCCCAACCATCCGGGCTCTATTGTGCGATGCTGGACGATGTTCCGGTGGCGCTCATAGAGATCATGGATGGATCCACGAAGGTGGTGAGGGGTTTCAACCTACCCGATGTCGCTGAGTAAGAGAGACAAAGACATGTCGGTATCCGCCGAGCGTAAGCAAGAAATCATCAAAGACAACGCCCAGCAAGACGGCGACACCGGTTCTCCGGAAGTGCAGGTCGCGATCCTCACCGAGCGTATTCGCAACCTCACCGAGCACTTCAAGGGCAACCACAAGGACAACCACTCGCGCCGCGGCCTTCTCATGATGGTCAACAAGCGCCGCAATCTGCTCGCCTACCTTAAGAAGGTGGATGTCGAGCGTTACAACGCCCTGATCCAGAAGCTGGGTCTGCGTAAATAAGAGTTTCTTGAGGCGGTCCCAAACGGGGCCGCTTCTTGCATATGGGGAGAGATTTGCGCGGCCGGTTCACGGCGCGCGGCACTCCCCGCTAATAGGGGCAAGGGCTCGCAATTCGGCGGCCCAGCCTTGGGGCTTAGAACACCACGCCCCACACCCGGCCGGGCGGGCACACCCGGCACATGTAGGCCCCGCATTGCAATGTGGCATGCGGGTTCAAAAGGAAAATTCATGTTCGACACGAAAACCGTATCGGTGGAGTGGGGCGGAAAGACCCTCACTCTGGAAACCGGCCGTATTGCCCGTCAAGCCGATGGCGCGGTGCTGGCCACCTATGGCGAAACCGTGGTGCTGTGCGCCGTGACCGCCGCCAAGAGCGTCAAGGAAGGCCAGGACTTCTTCCCGCTGACCGTTCACTACCAAGAGAAATTCTCCGCCGCGGGCCGTATCCCGGGTGGCTTCTTCAAGCGCGAAGGCCGCGCGACCGAAAAAGAGACGCTGACCTCACGTCTTATTGACCGTCCGTGCCGCCCGCTCTTTCCAGAAGGTTTCTACAACGAAATCAACGTCATCTGTCAGGTTCTGTCCTATGATGGCGAAACCGAGCCCGACATTGTGGCGATGATCGCGGCTTCGGCGGCGCTCACCATTTCGGGCGTTCCCTTCATGGGCCCGATTGGCGCGGCGCGCGTCGGCTTCACCAATGATGGCGAGTATGTCCTCAATCCGACCGTCGCGGACGCTTTGGGTGAAGATGGCCGTCTCGACCTTGTTGTTGCTGCGACGCAAGATGCGGTGATGATGGTCGAATCCGAAGCCAAGGAACTCACCGAAGAGCAGATGCTCGGCGCTGTGATGTTCGCCCACGAAGAAAGCCGCAAGGTCATCGGCGCGATCATCGATCTTGCGGAACAAGCGGCCAAGGACCCCTGGGCGCTCGATCCGGTGGAAGACAAGACCGCCAAGATGGACCGCCTGCGCGGCGCTATCGGTGCCGATCTCGAAGCCGCTTACAAGATCACGGACAAGTCAGCGCGTCAGGACGCGGTCAACGCGGCGCGCGAAAAGGCTCGTGAAGCGTTTGCGGACCTCGCGGAAAGCGACCCGGCCGAATATCTGGGCACGCTTAAACTGGTGAAGAAACTCGAGAGCGCGATCGTTCGCGGCTCGATCCTTAAGGACGGCACGCGCATCGATGGCCGCACGCTCGATCAGGTTCGCCCGATCGAAGCCATGGTTGGCCTGCTGCCGCGCACGCACGGTTCGGCGCTGTTCACCCGCGGCGAAACGCAGGCGATCTGCACCACGACGCTTGGCACCAAAGACGCTGAGCAAATGATCGATGGTCTGGAGGGTCTGAGCTACAGCAACTTCATGCTGCACTATAACTTCCCGCCCTATTCGGTCGGCGAAGTGGGCCGCTTTGGCTTTACCAGCCGCCGCGAAACCGGCCACGGCAAGCTCGCTTTCCGCGCGCTGCGTCCGGTTCTGCCGACGGTCGAGGATTTCCCCTACACGATCCGCGTTCTGTCCGACATCACTGAGTCCAACGGTTCGTCCTCGATGGCGACCGTGTGCGGCGGCGCGCTGTCGATGATGGACGCCGGGGTTCCGCTGGCGCGTCCGGTTTCGGGCATCGCCATGGGTCTTATCCTTGAAGGCGAGGACTTCGCGGTTCTCTCCGATATTCTGGGCGACGAAGATCACCTGGGCGATATGGACTTCAAGGTGGCCGGTTCGGAAGAGGGCATCACCAGCCTTCAGATGGACATTAAGGTCGCGGGCATCACCCAGGAAATCATGGAAAAGGCGCTGGATCAGGCGAAGGCCGGGCGTCAGCACATTCTTGGCAAGATGGCCGAAGCGCTTTCGGGCGCACGCGGTGAGGTTTCCAAGCACGCCCCGCGTATCGAAACGATGCAGATCGACAAGTCGAAGATCCGCGACGTGATCGGTACAGGCGGCAAGGTCATCCGCGAAATCGTCGCTGAAACCGGCGCCAAGGTCGACATTGACGATGAAGGCGTGATCAAGATCAGCTCTTCCAATGTCGATGAAATCGAAGCCGCCAAGAAGTGGATTCAGGGCATTGTCGAGGAAGCCGAAGTCGGCAAGATCTACGAAGGAAAGGTCGTCAATATCGTCGATTTCGGCGCCGTCGGGAACTTCATGGGCGGCAAGGACGGCCTCGTCCACGTCTCCGAAATGAAGAATGAGCGCGTGGAAAAGCCGACCGACGTCGTCAGCGAAGGCCAGGAAGTGAAGGTCAAGGTCCTCGAGATCGATCCGCGCGGGAAGGTCCGCCTGTCGATGCGCGTGGTTGACCAGGAAACCGGCGAAGAGCTCGAAGACACCCGCCCCCCGCGCGAGCCGCGTGGCGATAAAGGCGGTGATCGTGGAGGCCGTGGTCGTGGCCCGCGTCGCGAAGGCGGCGGCGGTGGCCGTGGACGCAGTCGCGGCGGCCGTGATGGCGGCGGCGACAATGGCGGTGGCGGTAATGACGGCCCCGCCGCGATGCCGGACTTCCTCAAGGACTAATCCTTCAGGGATTTGCACAGAAGGGCCGCCTGGAGCAATCCGGGCGGCCTTTTTCTTCAGAAAGGGAACCCCGATGCTGCCTCGCGATGCTCTGGCGACCGCGCAAATCCCCGGCGGCGATACGCTGACGCTGGTGAGCCATGGGCGCGATTTTATCATCATGCTCGGACGTGATGAGCTGATGGGCACGCGCATGCAGTTCTCTGAAGAGCAGCTGGCGCGCCTGACCATCGAGCAGCTGCAGACCCACGCACCGCGTGTCCTGATCGGGGGTTATGGCATGGGCTTTACCTACCGCGCCGCGCTGGATTGCGTGGGTGATAAGGGGCGCGTCGTGGTGGCGGAGATCGTGCCCGAAATCCTCGACTGGGCGAGGGGACCGCTGGCTGCTCTAACCGGTGAAAGCCTGAACGATCCGCGTGGGGCTGTAGAGCTGCGCGATGTCGCGGACCTCATCGATGAGGCCGGGCCGGGAGCAAAGGGTGAGGGCTACGATGCCATCCTGCTCGATGTCGACAACGGCCCTGACGGAATTGTGCGCTCGGCTAACGACCGGCTCTACACCCGCACAGGGCTAGCCAAGGCGCGCGATGCTCTGCGGCCCGGCGGTATCCTCGCCGTATGGTCCGCCGCGCCCGATCCCGCCTTCACCCGCCGTCTCAAGGACGCCGGTTTTGCGGTCGAGGCGCGCGAGGTCCGCGCCCGCCCCAACAATAAAGGCCCGCGCCACACGATCTGGTTTGCGCGCAAACGCTAGAAATCGTAGATAATGGTGATCCGGCTCAGCGTGTCGGTCTTCACCGCGCCCAAGGGCGGATCGGTGTCGTGCTCAAGTGTATAGGACAGCCGCACCGACAGCGCGTCGGACATCGCCACCTGAAGCCCTGTGTCCGAGATGAATGTGCTCGATCCGCTCTGCACCAGCGCGCTGCCATCCTGAGTGAAGGTGAGCGAATCCGAGATTGACCAGTCGAAATCGAGCGCGGCCAGACCCGCCAGATTGCTTGTGCTCTCGCCTGTGGTCAGCTCGGTCCGGCGCCAGGCGGGGCCGGCCTTGACCGAGAGCGTCGGCCCGTCGACCAGCACGTCATAGCCCAGGCCCCCCGATGCCGAATAGCGCGCCGAGAAACCCTGGAACCGGTCGCGCTCATACTGCGCCAAAGCGTAGGCAAACAGGCGATCGTTGATCTTGTAATTGGGTTCGTAGACAGCGAGATACTGCTCGCGCGTCACTGTGCCTTCGGTTTCCTGATAATCCGCGCGCCCCGAAAGCTTGTGCCGCCAGCGTAGGCCTTCCTTGACCAATGACAGGCTGGCGGTGAGGCCGGTGTTTTCCGCGTTGCCAGTCGACATGAAGGCGCCAAGCTCGCCCGCGCCTGACCAATTGTCGAACAATCCAGCGCTGCGGATCGCTTCCTCCTCGGCGGCCGCTTGCTCAGCGGCGGCAAGGGCAAGGTCATCCTCGTACCCGGCCAGGATCGCATCAAGCTCAGCCACGTCATCGGGGTTGGTCTGCTTGGCAAGGTCAATGACCGTGCGCACCGCCGCCTCATCGCCGCTGGCAAGCGCGGCGTCGATCATGGCGCGCACAGGATCGGGAATCTCAGCGAAAGCCGCGGTCGGGGCGGCCAAAGCGCACACAGCGGCGCTGGCGGCGAAGAGGTTGGCTTTGCGGATCACATCAGCTCCCAAGAATGCGCGGCGCATAAAGGAAGTCGCGCTTGCTCAGCTTCATCCCCTTCATGCGCAGGATGTCGTAAAAGGTTGTCGCGTGGAAATAGTAATTGGGCTGCGAAAAGCTCAGCAGGAAATTCGCAACCGTGAAAGACATGCGCCGCGTGCCGCCCAGAACGAAGTGCAGCTCGTTTTCGGCGATCGCTGCGAGCGCGTCGGCGTCCGCCGCTTCGAGCGCGGCAATCGCTTCGTCGGCCATGGCGCGCATCGCATCCCAACTGGCGGGCACATCGGTGAAGTCGGGAGAGAACTCGCCCGTTGGCGCAAGCTACAGGGCCAGCTTGGTGTGCACCCAGCACGCGCGCACATGCCATGGCAGGGTCCACATATCCTCGGCCAGTTTGGCCTCGATCAGATCGGCATCCTCAAGCCCGTTGTCAGCCGCGTGGTTTTCGGCCTTGTCGATCAGGGCGCGCACGCCTCCGACGATCTGGAGCGCGCTGGGGACGAAGGCTTCGTGTAGACTTATGGACATGGGCGGTTCTCCTGAAGCGGTGCGTGTTGAAGTGGTCTTTTGCGCTTTCCTACAGGGTGCTCGCGCGTGCACAAGGGCCCGTATGAGCCGCTCTGCCTGCCCTTTTAAACCGCCCTTTTTGCGCGCTGCGTTTCTTTCAAAAAAGAGGCGCGGGCGCCAGTGAGGGGGGAGGTGAGGAGGCAGGTTTGTTTGTATTAGACTGTGTAACCCGTGTCTCCTACACGCGCACCAGAACGCAAGCGGAACCGCCCGCAAGCGCGCTGTTGGCGCTTGCGGGCGGGTGCACAGGGCGACTCGCTTGCGCTCAAGAAGGACGCGTTAACGCACGCGTTATCGGACGCGTTATCGAACTCGGGGCCCACCAAAGGGCAGTGGCGGCGGGGGACGGCGCGCGCCGCGCGGGAGCTGGGCCTGATAGGCCCGGCCGCAATGTTCCACGCAATAGGGAAAGCCCGGGTTCACAGGCTTGCCGCAGAAGTGGAAATCCGGCTCACCCGGATGGCCCATCGGCCAGCGGCAGACCTTGTCAGACAGGTCCAGAAGGCTGGTCTTGTCCGCGATCTCGGGACTGGGCTTGGCGGGCACAAGGCGGCGCGGCGGAGCGGGCGGGATCGGCGCTTGCTGATCGCCGGGGCCTTGACGCAAGAAACCGCCCGGGCCGACCGAGACGATCTTGGGCAGATCGGCGCTCGAGTTGGGCATGGGCTGCGAGGGCGTGTCAGCGGCCGGTGCGGGCGCGTCGCCTTCGGGCTTCTCCACCTTGGCTGCGGGCTTGGCGGTCTTCTTTGCCGCGGGTTTGGCCGCGCTCTCAGTCGGCTTCTTGGCCGCCGCCTTGGAGGCCGCTTTCTTGGCCGCCTTCTTCTTCTCGTTGGCCTTTACAGGCGATGGGCGCGACTTGAGGCCGAGCCTGTGCGCCTTGCCGATCACCGCGTTGCGGCTGACCCCGCCCAGTTCCTCTGCGATCTGGCTCGCTGTGGCGCCGCCTTCCCACATCTTCTTGAGCGTTGCGATACGCTCATCCGTCCAACTCATAGTGCCTCTTTCTGGTCGCGCGCACCGGATAAAGGCCGGCGCGCTCTGCCTGTCTTCTTGTCTCTCTTCGCTCGCTCGCCTAGTCGATCAGGCCATGTCTCAGCAAGCTTCCGATCCGACCGTTCCCGCGACCAACGCGTCCTCTCCTGCAAAGAGCGCAGGCAAAGCTGGCTTTGCCCCAAGAGGTGTGCCGCAGATCGTTGGAGTGAACCGGATCGGACTGTGGTCTCTCTATATGAAGGAGGTGCGCCGGTTTCTCAAGGTGCAGACCCAGACGATTTGGGCCCCGGCGGTCACAACCTTGCTGTTTCTCATCATCTTTACCGTCGCTTTGGGCCGCGGTGGACGCGAGGTGCTGGGCGCGCCCTTTGCAACCTTCGTTGCGCCGGGGTTGATTGTGATGGGGATGATGCAGAATGCGTTTGCCAATTCCTCCTTTTCGCTTCTTTCGGGCAAGATCCAGGGGACGATCATCGATTTGCTCATGCCGCCGCTGTCGCCGGGCGAGCTGATGACGGGGATCATCGCAGCGGCTGTGACGCGCGCGCTGGCGGTGGGCGGAACGGTGGGGCTGGCGATGGCTCTGTGGCCCGGTGTCACGCTCAGCGTCGCGCATGTGTGGGCGATCGTCTGGTTTGGCTTGATGGGCGCGGTGATGCTGGCGCTGCTGGGTCTGGCGACCTCGGTCTGGGCGGAGAAGTTCGATCACAACGCGGCCATCACCAACTTCGTGATCGCGCCATTGTCGCTGCTCTCGGGCACCTTCTACACGATCGAGAACCTCGCGCCTGCCTTCCGGACGGTGAGCCGGGCGAACCCGTTCTTCTACGTGATCTCGGGCTTCCGCTATGGCTTTCTAGGGCAGAGCGACATTGGCGATGCGGGCGCTGTGATGGTGGCGGCTGTGGGGATTGGCCTGTTCAACGCCGTCATAGCGCTGGGCGTCTACGCGCTGCTCAAGAGCGGCTGGAAGCTGAAGAGTTGAGCGGCGATAAGGTGTCTAGCGGGCCGGGTGGCTTAGTGCGTGAGGGAACGACGCATCCGATAGCGGCCATCGCTGAACTGCTCGAACAATTGCGGCAGAGTGGGGTGATCCACCGGCCCGCCATCGCTATCAATCACAAGGTTCTGCTGGCTCACATACGCGACGTAGCTCGAATCCTCGTTCTCGGCGAGCAAGTGATAGAACGGTTGATCGCGATTGGGGCGAATGTCTTCGGGGATCGATTCGTACCATTCCTCGCTATTGGCGAAGACCGGGTCGATATCGAAAATGACACCGCGAAAGTCGAAAAGACGGTGGCAAACCACATCTCCGATACCAAAGCGGCTGCGGATTTGGCGCGGGGCGATAATCGTGCGCCCGGCGTGACTCGAGAAGAATTCGGCGCGTTCCATAATTATAGGAATATGGCTCTTAGCCTTCGCAAAACAACCCAGAAGGCTGAGCAGCTCTGAGATATGCCCGACTTTTGCAGCCTTTGGGCAACAATGGGAGCGATTGGGGGCACATGGGGCTTGGCAAGGAATGGGGGCTGCGCTAACGGGCGCGCTTCCTTCCGAGAGCAAATTGAGCGCCAGACCACATGCGGGCGCAGATCTTGGGCTTAAGGACATGCGGAGAGATGCCGGAGTGGTCGAACGGGGCGGTCTCGAAAACCGTTGTGCTCTCACGAGTACCCAGGGTTCGAATCCCTGTCTCTCCGCCATTACAAACAGAAAAAGCTATCCTATATAAAACTAGGAAGTCCTGAAAGTAAGAGAAATACTCGGATTTTGTAATAAAAGCTATTGACCGAGGCGCCCCAAAAGTTCGCTTTTCTGTGTCCGCATATCACCTATAAACACCAAATCCTATATAAAAATGCACATCGCTTTTGGCCTATAAAGTACGGAACTATAGGGGTTTTGAACTCCGTACTTCGTTATATCGAGGTACGATGCTTTAATCACTCTTATAGGTCAATGTGCCATTTTTATATAGGATTTGGTGTTTATAGGTGAT
>JBCBYM010000033.1:0-20879 GCA_039815865.1 Pseudomonadota bacterium | reverse complement strand
GCTAATCAGATTGGCGCTGCTGCGGGGGACGCTCTTGCGCAAGCGCCGGGCGAATACCTGAGCTCTGACCAGATGGATACGCTGGTGGCCACCGCTGCACGAGCCGCGGAAATTGGCGAGGACGAGGTCGACCAATTGCTCAAGACCGGCTCGTTGGCGATCCAGAGCTACGAAGGGCTCGACGCCGATGCAATCGCGGCCAATCTCAACGAAATTGGCAACAAGGCACTCGAGTTGCAGGCCGCCAGTCCGCTGGCACAAAGACCGTAAAGGCAGGCCTGTTGCGCGTCGGCGGAGGTGAGTCTTTTGAAACGCCCCCTAGACAAACGACCCCTTCGTCGGCGCGCTTTTTTCCATCGGATAGAGAAGGGTCCGAACCCCATGCTGCGCCTTACCTCACGGGACTGTCACCAACATGGCGATGCACGCGTGGCACAAAGCGGCAATATGGCCCGTGTGTGGAGTACGCCCATCGGTCGCGGGCATTTGCCTTTCGATTTGACAATTAATGGCACGTATTACACATCCGTAGGCAGAGAGAGGGGTGAATTCCATGGTTAAAAAGATCGCCGTTGGCGTAGGCGTGATTGCGTTGCTCATCGCCACCAGCCTGTTCGTTTTCCAGTCGCAGATCGGCTTCTGGCTCTTCAAGGCTGGTGTAGCGCAGAATATGGGCCGCGACACAGCGTCTGGGCTGTCCGATGGACTGCATGTTGGATTGTGCGGCACCGGCTCTCCGCTGCCCAACCCCGACCGCGCCGGCCCCTGCAATGTCGTGATCGCGGGTGACCAGATGTACATCATCGACATGGGCGAAGCTGGCGCGCGCAACCTTACCCGTATGGGCGTCGATGTGTCGGACGCCGATGGCTTGCTGCTCACCCACTTCCATTCCGACCACATAGACGGCCTTGGGCCGATGATGCTGCTCCACTGGATGCGCAAAGGCAACACCAAGCCGCTGCCCGTGCATGGCCCGAGCGGTGTCGAGGCGGTGACTGACGGGTTCAACGCGGCCTACGCAACCGATGAGACCTACCGCGTTGCGCATCATGGCGAAGAAAGCGCCCCGACAAGCGGCGGCGGAGCGGAGGCTATCCCGTTCGAAATGACCGCTGACCAGGTGACAGTGCTGGAGAAGGACGGGCTCACCATCACCGCCTTCAACGTGGTTCACGCGCCGGTCTTCCCGGCGGTTGGCTATCGCTTTGACTATAAGGGCCGCTCGGTATGCATCAGCGGCGACACCGCGAAGTCCACCAATCTCGAGACAGCGTGTGAAGGGGTCGACATTCTTGTTCACGATGCGCTGCAGCCCACGATGGTAAAGGAAATGGGCATCGCGATGGAGAAGCGCGGCAACCCGATGGGCGCCAAGATCTTCTTTGACATTCTCGACTACCACGCCTCGCCCGAGCAGGCCGCCGAAAGCGCCCAGACAGCCGGCGTTGATACGCTGGTCCTCTCGCACCTCGTGCCTCCTTTGCCGAGCAAATATCTCGGCGCCGCCTTTCTGGGTGATGCGCCAAGCCGGTTCGACGGTGAGATCGTAGTCGGAGAGGACGGGATGCTCTTTTCCATGGCTCCTGAGAGCGACGCGATCGAGCAGACCAATACGTTCATCATGTAAGCCGATACGAAACCCTAAACCCCTCATATCATGTGCTTATTTCGTAATTCAGCATCACTCACGCCAATGAATATCGGGCAAAATTCGCAAAACCCCCTCGCCCGATCAGGTTCTAGAACTGGAGAAAACACACCATGAAAAAGACCCTTTTTTTCACCGCCCTGTCTGTTGCCGCTGTGGCCATCGCTCCGGCGGCCCACGCGCAGAGCTATGAAGAACAGCTCGCTCAGCTGACCGAGCGTTTCAAGGCCGCCGACGCCGATGGCGATGGCAAGCTCACCCAGAAGGAAGCCGAAGACGGTGGCATGACCCGCCTGGCGCGCTTCTTCAGCCGCATCGACACCGATGGCGACGGCTATGTGACCTTTGACCAGCTCAAGGCCCGCCTCGACGCGCAGAGCAAGTAAACCTTTCACTTTCGAACCTGAGAGACGGCGATTGCAGTGAGTGTGCGCCATTTTGACGGTTCAACACGAGGCCCTGTGAGCGATTCAACCGCTCGCAGGGCCTCCACATTGGAGACATGCGCCGTTTGGGATGGCGTTCTGGGGGACAGGATAATGAATTTGCAGTCGAAACTTGTACGCGCTGTCATCGCAGGCCTCGCCATCATTGGCTTGCTGGCGCCGTACACAGCTCCGGTGGCGCAGGCGCAATCCGCCGAGGCGTTGCCAGCTCAAGCGCCTGCCAAAAACCCCAACATCGTGATAATCCTCGCGGATGATGCCGCGCTGATGGACTTCGGCCCCTACGGCGGCGAAGCGAGCACACCCAATATCGACATGTTGGCCGCGCGCGGAGCCATGTTCACACACTATCGCGCCTCACCCCTTTGTTCCCCATCGCGCGCGATGTTGCTCACCGGCATGGACAATCACTTAACTGGCGTTGCCACGATCCCCGAGGTGCTTCCCGAAGAGCAACGCGGCAAGCCGGGCTACTCAATGGCGCTGGAGCCGGGCGTCCTCACGCTAGGCGATCGGCTGCGCAAGCTGGGCTATCGCACGCTGATGGCGGGCAAGTGGCATATGGGCGAGGCGCCTGACGAAATGCCGCAAGCCCACGGCTTTGACCGCAGCTTCGCGCTGGCAGCCTCAGGCGCCGATAACTGGGAAGACAAGGGGTACATCCCTTATTACGCTGAAGCGCCCTGGTTTGAAGACGGCGTTGAAACGGCGCTTCCCGAGGACTTTTATTCCTCACGGTTCATCGTCGATACGATGATCAAGTACCTGGACGAGACCGACGCGGAAAAGCCGTTCCTGGCTTATCTGCCGTTCCAGGCGATCCACATCCCGGTGCAGGCGCCCAAAGAGTTCGTCGATAAATACGCTGGCCGGTACGAAGCGGGCTGGGAAGTGCTGCGCGAAGAACGCCACGCCCGCGCGCAGGAACTTGGCCTCATCCCCGAAGGCGCAGCGCTGGCGGACCTGCCACCCGACTATCGCGCCTGGGCCGACCTTACCGAGGAAGACCGCTCGCTCTACGCCGCCCGCATGGCCGTCAACGCGGCTATGCTTGAGGCAATGGACTTCCACATCGGCCGGTTCATTGAGCACCTCAAGGCGAAGGGCGAATATGAGAACACGATCTTCGTCGTCACCTCGGATAACGGGCCAGAGCCCTCGCGCGGCGATGATAATGCGGCGCTTGGCTACTACCTGTCATTGACCGGCTATGACATTGGCCCGGACAATATGGGCGGCAAGGGCCATTGGGGCTTCATCGGGCCCGAATGGGCAGTGGCGGCGGCAACGCCGGGCGCATGGTTCAAGTTCTACGCCACCGAGGGCGGCATTCGCGTGCCGTTGATCTTTGCCGGCCCTGGCCTTTCGCCTTCGGTCACCGACAGCCCCGCCATGACCCCTGACATCGCGCCCACTCTGCTCGACTGGATCGAGGCAGGCGATACTGGCGAGGCGGATGCGAAGGCGATGACAGGACGCAGCCTGATGCCCGTGCTGAGCGGCGAGGCTGAGAGCGCCTATGGCAAGGACGAAGTGCGCGCCGTGGAAGTCTCTGGCAATTCAGCGCTCTATAAGGGCGACTACAAGATCACGCGCAGCCTTCCTCCCGTCGGCGATGGCGTCTGGCGTCTGTTCAATCTGGCCGTTGATCCGGGCGAGACCACCGATCTCAGCGTTACCGAGCCTGCGGTCCTCGCTGATCTGCTGAGCGAATTCGACGCCTACTCAAAGCGCGTGGGCGTGCTGGAGATGCCCGAGGGTTACAGCTCGCTTCAAACCGTGCTCGACAACACGAGCAAGCGGATGCTGCAATTCTATCCGTGGATCCGCCTGATCATCTATGGCGTGCCGCTCACGATCCTGCTGCTGCTGGGTCTTGGTATCCGCTGGTTCTGGCGCCGCCGCGCCAAGGCTGCTTAAGCGCGCGCGCTCAGAGGAACAGGGTCTCGCACCCTGTTCCTTCAAGCGCTGTGTCAAGGCGCGCGCGGTCGCTATCGCTCAAGCCAGCGTAGCCTTCGCGCAGCCATTTGAGGCATTTGGCCTGGTAGACGAACGGGTCTTGCACCCAAGGCTGGCCGTCGATCTCGCACTCGACCTTGTCGGCCCCGGCCATCACGGCTTCAGCGTTGGCGAGGAGGAACGGCGCGTAGACACGGCCAATCTCGCTGAGCAGTTCGCGCAGGGTAGCAGGGGGATCACTGAGGTCGATCCAGTCGTCTTCGGTTACATCAAGCCCGCTCAAGTCCTCGCACTTCTCGGTCCAGGCGTAGGCTCTGGGGGATGCCTCGAAAGCAACAGCGGCGGGCGTGGGATCGGTGATCACCAGCATCGTCATCTGGCCATAGCACGCAAGATCGCCGGCTCCCGGGCGCTTGCCCAAGATGTAGGGCACGGCCTGAATGTGCCGGTCAAAGATCACGAGATAGCGCCGCCAGCTCCCTTCGATCACAGGCGCGGTGATTGCGTTCGACCCAACGACGCCAATGCGCGAGATCTGCCGGTTGGAGAAGAAATCGGCGGCCTGCTTGCCTTCATCAGGCGTCATCTGCGTCATGCGCGCATAGGGCAGGTACGCCGCTGCACGCGCTGTGTCCGGCGCGTTTGACCAGCGATAGTGGAACATGCATTTGCTGAGCCACTCATCGCCATAATCCTCGACGATAAGGTCAATCAGGCGCAGCGCCGGATCGCTTGGACGCAAGCGGCGATCAGGGCGGGTATCATCAAGATAGGTGATGATGGGCGTCGTATCGGACTTCGCAACAGTAAGCTTGCCCGCGTCATCCGCGTCCACCAGATAAGGCACCAGTGGCAAGGGCGCTCCCGGCAGAGCTTCGGCTTCCTTGCTGCCTGGCACAACAAAGCGATAGGGCAGCCGCCTAAACCGCAGAGCTGCGCGCAGTTTGCGCGTGTAGGGCGAGGCCCCAACGCCAATCAGTCGCAGGTCTTCCATGCTGGCCCCTATTCCTTGTTGAAGACGGGTTTGCGCTTCTCGACGAAGGCCATCATCCCCTCCATCGCATCAGCTGTGCGCGCATTGGCGATAACCGCCCGGCGCTCATCGGCAAGCGATTCATGCAGGCTCTTGGACTCATAGCCGATGACGCACTCGAGCACGCCCTTCACGGCAAGGCGGGGCATGGCGGCGAGTTCCTCGGCAAGCGCTATGGCGCGGTCCTTCAGCTCGTCAATCGGCCAGACCTCGTTCACAAGACCGATCCGCAAGGCTTCGCGCCCGCTGATCTTCTTGCCGCGTAGGATCATGTCGAGCGCGTGATCCCGGCCCACACAGCGCGGAAGGCGAGCGAGCCCGCCCCAGGCTGGAACCGTGCCCAAATCCATCTCTGGAAGGCCAATCTGTGCCCCTTCCTCGGCCGCCAGCCGGAAATGGCAGGCCAACGGCAATTCAAGTCCCCCGCCAAGGCAATAGCCAAACAGAGTTACGATCGATGGTTTGCCCATCCGCTCGATCTTCTCAAGAACTCGCCAGCGCTGATCGAAGACCCCGTGAACGCTGCCCTTGGCGTCGATCCCATCGCGCATTTGTTTCAAGTTCATGCCGACCGAGAAATTGTCCGTGCCCTCCGACGTGAACACAATCGCTCGCACGCTGTCATCGGCCGCCAACTCGTCGACCACGCTTTCGAGCTTGTCCATGAATTCGAGCGTCATGCGATTGTAGGGCGCATCGTTGTTCGTGATGATAGCGACCGCTCCGCGACGTTCGAGAAGCAAGGGTTCAGACATCATGTTCTCCTTGGCGTTTCAGACCGAGGGGCCGCATCCGACTTGCCAATCAGGCCGGATTGTCAGGCGCACTCTTGATCATTTGTCCCCACAGATAGCGCAGCGCGATGAGCGCGGGGATGTAGTACAGGAAGACAAAGATCCCGATGGTCAACGCCTCGTTTTGTACGAGACCGAAGGTCAGGATAGTGGGCAAATCGCCAAAGTCGGTGATCAATCGTACGAGGATAAGCGCAAACAGCATCGGCGCGCTGCGTAGCGCCGTTGCGAGGATCAGAGCGATGCCCACGGCAATATTGCGGATCGCGTAGATAAAGGCCGCTTGGTTGATCGTTTCGGCCTCTGGACCTCCCATGAAAGCCGGACGCGTGACCGCAACATACGGACCCAGAAACATAGGCAGCGTTTCGAGCACAATGATGACGATAAGCCACCAGGGCAACGGGGTCTTGGGCATCGCGGGCATGGGCTTTCCTCTCTTGTGTGAAGGGGCGTCACGTCTTGGTCGGGCCAGCCGCATCCAGCCCAGCTCGTTATCGCGCGATCGTTTCAAAATGATCGCGCTTTCGCTGGCGACGGATCCACGCCGGCATTGGCTAGAGGGCATGGGCCATAGGCCAGGGCGGATTGGAAATGCCCTGGCCCTATCTCATTGGCCCCGTCTTACCGGCCCCGTCTTACCGGCCCTGCCTCATCAACCCTTACTTCGAGAACGCGAGCCCTTCATATTTGCCCGAGCTGCGCCACTCTTCCATGTGCGTGAAGAAGCCTTCCGCGCCGCCGGGGTGGCCGAGCGATTGACGGTACTTCTGATCCCAGCCTTGGCCCTCATTGTTCCAGAAGCCTGGCGTGCATTCGGTCGAGGCAAGCATGCCGGGCTGGGCCTTGAGGATCAGTTGGACCCAGGCCTCTTCGGCCTCCTTGGTCGCCTCGAAGGTCGCGTAGCCCTCTTCTTCGGCGTGGCTCACAATAGCCGCCACGGTCCTTGCGTGATCGACAATGTTGTGCGGAACATTGGAGACCATATAGGCGCCCTGGTTCATCTGCACCGTGAACAGATTGGGGAAGCCGTTCGGGTTCAGGCCATGCAGAGTGCGAACGCCGTCAGCCCAGTACTCCGAAATCTTCTGCCCACCGCGCCCGGTCACGTCATAGCCGGTCTTGAATTCCATGCTTGAGCCGTATTCGAAGCCCGAGGCGTAGATAATGCAATCGACCTCATATAGCTGACCGTCCACGACAACGCCGGTTTCGGTGATCTTCTCAACGCCCTTGCCATCGGTGTCCACAAGCGTGGTGTTGGGTGAGTTGAAGGCGGGCAGATAGTCATCGCTGAAGCAGGGGCGCTTGCAGAGCTGGGAATACCAGGCCTTCAGGCCTTCTGCGGTTTCGTCATCGCCAACGGTCTTTTCGACGCGTCCGCGGATCTCGTTCATCTTTTCAAGGTCAGCGTCTTCGAAAGCAGCGCGCATGCCTTCCGGGTTCATCTTTTCAGGCGGGAGGCTGAAGACCTTTTCGCGCACACGCCTGCTGATTTCCGTCCAGCCATCATCGATCAAGTCTTCCGTGGGAATTCCCCGGCCCATGTTGTCGACGAAGTTGTCCATCCAGCGCTTTTGCCAACCCGGTTTGGCCATGTCCTTGAACCAGTCCGGATCGATCGGATGGTTTTCCCGAGTGTCGACTGAAGAAGGCGTGCGCTGAAAAACGAACAGTTCCTTGGCAGAGCGCGCCAGCGGCGGGATGCACTGAACACCCGTGGCGCCCGTGCCGATAACCGCAACGCGCTTGTCGCCAAGCTTGTCCATCGGCGCGCCGTCCTTGTCGCCGCCGGTGTACTCATAGTCCCAGCGGCTGGTGTGGAACGACTTGCCCTTGAACGAGCCGATCCCTTCAATGCCAGGCAGTTTGGCAACGTGAAGCATGCCGGTTGCCGTGGCGACGTACTTAGCCGTGAAGTCATCACCGCGATCGGTCGTGATGCGCCAGACCTTTTTGTCTTCCTGCCACTCGACGTCCGAGACGATCGTGTGGAAGAGCGCCTTGTCCTTAAGGCTGTAGTGGTCCGCGATGCGGTTGCAGTGCTCCAGGATTTCCGGGCCGCGGACGTATTTCTCGCTCGGCATGTAGCCCGTCTCTTCAAGCAGCGGGAGGTAGATCATGGCTGCCGTGTCGCAGCGAACGCCCGGATAACGGTTCCAGTACCACGTGCCACCAACATCGCCGGCTTTCTCAACCAGACGAAAATCATCGATGCCCGCTTCTTTCAGCCGAGCGCCCACGACCAATCCCGATAGGCCCGCGCCAATAAACGCGAACGTGACGTGATCCGTTACGGGATCGCGCTCCTTGAAGGGCGTGTGCGGATCGGTTGCCATATCGTCGAATGTGCCTTCAAGGCGAAGGTACTGATCGTTGCCTTCAGGGCGCAGACGCTTGGCGCGCTCCTCGGCATACTTCTGCTTCACAGCGTCCTTATCGAGCGTATCGAAAGCCAACGTAGCCATTATGTCACCTCTTCCAATGATCCGGTCAGCGTCTGAAATGGCTGCCATCGACCGAGACCGATTCCCTGAGTCGGAACCGCGCAACGGTCTTCAAAACCCCCGGATATCCGAGAGCTAAGGCACCATTCTTGCGCCAATCGCACAATTAATGTGAGGCATTAATTATCAAAGCAGCGGGGGCTCGGCAACCCCAAACCTGCTCGACCGGGCGCTTAGGACGCGCGAGGTCTCAATTGGGTTCGGCCGAGAAGTAGCCCGACAGGCTCAGCGCCGACTCTTTGATAATCATATCAAGAGGAAAGGCCTTGCCCAATTCAAGCCTGCGCGAATACTCGGCGGCCTGGATCAGCGAGATGTTGAACCCATGGCGCAGCCGCAAGATCATCACAGCCCATGGAAGATGCCCAAGACACTGGGTTAGTTCACGCTCAAGGATCTCAAGGCTTTCGATGCTGTACTGATCCACCAACTCAACAATGTCGAAGCGCGGATCGGAGGAAAACTGGACACAGAATCGTACATATTTGCGGCCATCTTCTTCGAGGCACGTCTCAAGCCACGGGCCAAGCGCTGCCTCCATTAGCGCGACGAGACGCTTTTGCGGGTCGGCTTCGTCAACAAGACGCAGCCGCTCCAGCCGCGCTTCCTCGATCTTGCGGTAACGCTGCGCGAAGACTTCCTTGATAAGCTCTTCAACATTGCCGAAGTGATAATGCACCGCGCTCGGATTTCGGGCACCAGCGGCCTTAGTGATGTCTTTCACCGAGACGGTGCTCAGCCCCTTTTCCGCGATCAGCCGTTCGGCTGAACGAACCAGAGCAGTTTTTGTGTTTTGGCGTGTTGACTGTTCCATGATCTCATCACTAATGGTGGGCATTAAAAGCAACAGACCGAATATCATATTATTTGGTAAAGCGCCACGTCCAGCAATCTGCCGACCCCAGTGGATAAAAGAGCAGAGGCCAATGCGCAGGGAGAGACGGCTTGCAAGAACCAACCGACGCGACCAGTGCGATCGGAAGCCTAGATGGTTTGGCAGCCAAGGAATCCGATCAACAGCAAACGTCTGGTGCTGACGTTCTTGGTGCATTGCAGGCACCGCCCCTTGGTCGGCTTACACGGCTGACCTTTGGCCTGGGTGCCGTAGCGCCGGGCGTCATCAAGAGCGGCTTCAGCTTCTTCCTGTTGATCTTTTACAGTCAGGTTGTCGGGCTCGACGCGTGGTATGTGGGCCTTGCGATCACGATCGCGCTTATCTTCGACGCCATCAGCGATCCGATGGTGGGGTATTGGTCGGACAATCTGCGCTCGAAATGGGGGCGCCGTCACCCCTTCATGTACGCAGCCGCCCTGCCCGTTTCAGCGAGCTTCTTCTTTCTGTGGGTTCCGCCGGCTGGTGCCAGTCAGGCGACCTTGTTCTGGTATTTGCTGATTCTGGCGATCGTCATTCGCACGGCGGTGACGTTCTACCACACACCCAACAGCGCGCTCGCCCCTGATCTGACCTCGGATTACCAGGAGCGGACCAAACTCTACAGTCTGCGCTACTTCATCGCATGGACCGGAGCGAACATGCTTGGGGTGTTGATGTTCATCGCTGTGTTCCCGGCTTACCAGAACGAGCAATACGAGGCCGGCCAGTTCAATCCCGACGCCTACATCGCCTTTGGCCTGATCGGCTCAGGGATCATTCTCGCCTCCATTCTCGTCTCATCTCTTGGCACCCATTCGCGCATCAAGCACCTGAACGCCCCGCCTCCCAAGCGCGACATGTCGCTTTCGCTGGTGTTCAGGGAGCTGTTCGAAACGCTGTCGGAGCCCTCCTTCCTCGCGCTTTTCGTGGCCGCGCTGTTCGCTGCCATTGCAAGCGGGATGTCGACCGGAATGTCGCTGATTTTCATGACCTATTTCTGGGGCTTTAGCGAAGAGCAGATCGGCATATTCTCGCTGACCACCTTTGCCGCCGCCTTCATCGGGTTCATGCTTGCGCCCATCGTCTCGCGCCGGATCGGCAAGAAGAAGGGGGCGATGATCATCGGGTTGCTCGCCTTTGGTGGCTACCCCTTGCCGATTGTCCTGCGCCTGCTTGATGTTCTCCCGCCCAATGGCACGCCGTTCGTCTTCATCTTCGTCTCGTTGGTGAACATCGTCGACACCGGACTGATCATCTGTTTCCAGATCCTGTTCGCCTCGATGATTGCCGACCTTGTGGAGCAGAGCGAATTGAAGACAGGGCGTCGCTCTGAGGGCGTTTTCACCGCAGCGGAGACATTCGTGAAAAAGGCCGTCGAGGGTCTGGGCGTTTTGTTCGCCTCGGCGGTTCTGTTCATGGCCGGGGTGGAGCGCGGCGCCGACGCGACCGAGGTCAGCGCGGATTCAATCTGGTATATGGGCCTTTACTATGTGCCCATGGTGCTGACCTTGTGGCTGATCATGATTGCGGTAATCTCGACCTACAGGATTGACGAGGCCTCGCACACGAATAACCTTCGCAAACTCAAGCGGGATCCGGATGTATCGACGTTCGACTGATGAACGGGCACAAGGAACGGCAAACACACGAAAATAGACAAAATGGAAGAACCTTGGGAGGGGGGATTTCGTGAACGTTGAACTGATGCAATTTGAGATTGATCCGGATGGGGTGAAGGGCTTTCTTGACCCGGAGGAAGGCACGGCCCTTTACAACGCAGCGCTTGAGCGCGCGCCCTTGGGGCCTTGTCTTGAAGTGGGCGGGTATTGCGGCAAATCCTCGCTTTATCTTGGATCCGCCTGCGCCCAGGCGGGCGAGCTACTCTTTTCGATCGATCACCATCGCGGCTCGGAGGAAAACCAGCCTGGTTGGGAGTACTTTGACCCCGAAGTGTGGGACAGTTCGGCGCAAGCGGTCGACACCTTGCCCTTCTTTCGTGAGACGGTGCGGCGCGCCGGGCTCGAAGGCAGCGTCATCCCCATCGTCGGACCCTCGGTCGACATCGCCGCGCGCTGGCGCACGCCGCTCAGCCTTCTCTTTATCGATGGCGGCCACACAATGGAGCACGCGCTTGGCGATTATCGCGGTTGGACACCTCATGTCATGCAGGGTGGGCTGATCGCGATCCATGACGTGTTTCCAGACCCGGCTGATGGCGGCCGGCCACCCTTCGAGATTTACCAGCGCGCGCGCGCGTCAGACCTGTTCGAAGAGGTTCTGGCGGTCAAAAGCCTACGAATTCTGAGACGCCTATAGCGATACCGCACGGGTGAGGAGCGATCCGCCCCGCTCGGCTCTCTTGAGCGCGTCCGCTGCCAGGATAACAGCGGCCTGAGTCCAGCTAGGCTGCTCACGCGGCCAGACAATCGCTTCTTGCGTTTGCCAGCCCATCCAGAAGACACCGCTGTTATCGCGATAGCGAAGGGTCGCCTCAAGCGTATCGGCGGCGCGATCCGTGTCGCCCACAACCAAAAGGGCCATGGCCAGTTCCGCGGTTTCGGCAATCGTCACCCACGGCTCATCGAGCACGCAGCGGCAACCGCGCGGACCATCGACAAACGCATCCCATCGCTCATCAATGCGTCGGCGCGATTCTTCGTAAGGCAATGTCCCTGCAAGGACGGGGTAATACCAGTCCATCGCAAACCGCTCGCCGGTGCCGCGCCGGTCGAACAGGTCGGGCCGGGTCTGCAGCGCGGTAAGAAGCGAGGCGTGCGCGTCGCGCCACCGACCGCATGGTTCTCCCATCTCGCCGGCCAGATAGACACCGCATTCAAAGCTCTTGGCAATCGAAGCGTTGCCCGCGAGCAGAGCGTCGTCCTGATCCGTCCCAACCGCTTCCAGCGACCAGGAGATCGTCCCATCCGGCCGCCGCAGTGTCAGCACAAAGTCAAGCGCGCGCTTGACCATCGGCCACCATTCGCGAACCCGGTCATAGTCGCGGGTCGTCTCAAGGTAGTGCGCGACTCCAACCGCGGGATAGGCGCAAAAGTTGGAATCGATCAGCGCTTCGGCTTTCTCGCGGCTTATGTAGTCGCGATCGACCATGGGCAGCGCGTTGCCATACTCGCCCAGCCACGCGCCATCCTCGCGCTGGGTCCGAGCAAGGTAATCGTATGCCGTGCCAGCCGCGTAAAAATCGCGCATCACCGTGAGCGCCATCGCGCATTCGACGTGATTCCAGGGATCCCAAGCGCCATCCTCAAACCAGGGAATGGAACCATCGGCGTTCTGCAAGCGGCGGATGCGTTCGGCAGCGGGCTCCAACTCCTCCAGCGACACCGCGGTCTTGGTAAGAGCCGGTCCATGCATCAGTCGGCGCCCAATGCGTCAAAATAGAACACGCGGCTTTTGCCCATGATGGGCGACATGAGGGTGTCCATCGCGCGGGTCAAAGCGGGTTTCTCCATGAGATCCCAGACCAGCAGCCTGTGATAGGCCTTGATCCAGGGATGATCCTCGCGCCGGTCCCAAAAGCCGCATTTGAGCCACCAATAAGGCGAGTGGATCCCGTGGGCGAGGTGCTGCTTGAACATCCTGAACCCATGGCGCTCCACCGCGACGCGCAGTTCGGTCTTATCGAAAATCCGGATGTGCCCGCCCGGTTCGAAGGCGTAGCCATCGACAGGCGGCGCGAGTTTCCAGCACACCCGCTCTGGCCAGGCGTTGGGCACGGTGACGCACAGTTTGCCCGTGGGCTTGAGCACGCGGCGGATCTCAGCGAGCGCGGCGCTGTAATCGGGCAAGTGCTCAAGCACCTCTGAGCAGATCACGGCGTCGAACGTATCATCGTCAAAGCGCAAGGCGGTGGCATCGCCGCTCTCGAACGTGGCGCGGTGGGATCGTGGTCCATCGGGCATGGGAAGAGTGTCGAGGCCTGCGCGCGCCTTGTCGAGCGAGGGTTCATCAAGGTCGACCCCGGTCACCTCATAGTCGCCGTCCATCACTAGGCCATGGACATGGCGCCCCTCGCCGCAGCCCAAATCCAGCACGCGGTCGCCCGCCTTGAGGTCAAGATGTTTGAAACGGGCGGTCAGCACTGGTTCTGGATCGCCCGCTCAAAGAACTCCAGATAGCGCGGGGCAATCGTGTCCCAACTGAACGTCGTCTTCGCCCGGCCAAGGCAGGCAGCGGCGATGCTTGACTGGTAGTCCGGCGATTGCAGCATCTGCAGGATGGCCTCGCTCAACGCTGCGGGGTTGTCTTTAGGCACGACAACACCCGCATCGCCCGCCACTTCGGGCAGCGCGCCGCCATCGGTGACGATAACCGGCGTGCCGCAACTCATCGCTTCGGCAGCAGGCAGGCCAAAGCCTTCGTAAAGCGATGGCGTCACCGCGATCGTCGCTTTACGGAATTCGTCGGCGAGTTCCTCGCGCGTGAGGTCGCTCTTGAATTGCACCCGGTCTTCAAGGCCGAACTTTCGCAGGGTTGTGCGCGCCAATCCCTTACGCAGTTTGCCGATCACCACGAGCTCGGTCTCAGGCAGGGTTTGAAGCACTTGGTGGTACGCCTCGACCAGAATGTGCAGGCCCTTCAAGGGCGTGTCTGCGCTCGCTGTGGTGATCAGACGCATGGGCTGACGCTGCGTACCAGTTGAGGGCTTGAAGGTCGATTGGTCCACGCCCAGCGGGATCGGGGTGATCCGGTCAGGATCCACGCCAAATTCCGTCACGATATCAGCCTTTGCGTGTTCCGAAGGACAGGTGACCACCGGCAGGCGACGCGCAACGCGCATCTGCATCTTGTGAAAGTCGTACCAACGCCGCACCAGCGCGCGGTGCCCCCAATCGGGCGCCGCATCCAGCGCCAGGCGCAAGTCATGCGTGATAGGATGATGGATAATCGTGGTCAGCGGTATTTTGAACTTGGTCGCAAGCTTGAGCACACCGGTTGAAAGCGACTGGTTGTCGAGCACAACGTCGTATTCGTGCTGGTGACTTTTCAGATAGCGAAAGGCGCGTTGCCCGAACGTGTAGGGCTCGACAAACTTACCGGAAAGATGGCCAAGATACTCATAGGTGTCGGTGGGGCTGAGCAAATGGCGCGGGCGAAGCGCGTAATGGCCATTATTCGGCTTAGCGTAGAGATCCAGAGACGGCAGCTTGATCAGGCGAACCGGGCCGGAAAGCTCAGGATAAGGCGGCCCGGAGATAACATCGACGCTCGCGCCCGCTTCCACAAGCGCGCTTGAAAGATAGTCGACATAGACCCCTTGGCCCCCAACTTTGGGATCGGACCGGTAGGAAAGGATTGCAACGCGCAGCGGTGCGCCCTTGGGACGCGTATGGCCCTCCAACTCATCGGGTAGCTCATCAGGTTTGTAAGGGAGTTCGAGCATCGCCAGCCGTTCAGACGCCCACGCCGCTTGGCCGCAGCGCGGGGAGCGGCGAATCGGCGCCGAACACTGTGTCTTGCATTTTGCTCATCGCCTTCGTTCCCTAGCGCCAAGTCAATCCGGCACCACTCTTAATGTCAAGCATTACCAAGGGGCGCGCCGGCTTTTTAGTAGCAATCTGAAACTGACGCTACGGCACCCGTTCTCCAGCGTTGTACAGATGCGACACTTGGACCAGACGTGATCGCAGGCCTATCGGCTCAGAACTAGGAGATCGCCTTGTCCCGGCCTTCCCAATAGGGTGCGCGCAGATCACGTTTGAGGACCTTCATGGCGCCCGACAACGGCAATGGATCGCTGCGAAAGCTGACGGATTTGGGCACTTTGAAGCCGGCGATTGCGGCCCGTGCGTGCTCGATGATTGCGTCTTCGCTTGGCTCGGCCCCGTCGTGAGGCACCACGATGGCGTGCACAGCCTCACCCCAAATCTCATGCGGAATACCGATTACGGCGACCTGGCTAACCGCCGGATGGCTACCGATCGCGTTCTCGACCTCGACCGAATAGACGTTCTCGCCGCCGGTGATGATCATGTCTTTCACTCGGTCGACGAGGAAAAGATAGCCGTCCTCATCGAAGTAACCAGCATCGCCAGTGTGATACCACCCGCCGCGAAACGCTTCTGATGTGGCTTCCGGTTTGTTCCAGTATTCACGCATGAAGTTCCCTCCGCGTGCGCAAACCTCGCCGATCTTCCCGGTTGGAACCTCTTCGCCATCTTCGTTGAGAATGACCACATCAAGCCCGGGCACAGGCTGTCCGACCGAGCGCAAACGCTTGCCCCCTTGTCGATGATCGTCGGGGGAAAGGCTGGTGAGCACTGCGGAACTCTCCGTCATTCCATAGCCCTGATAAAGGTCCAGCTCCGGCGCAATGGTGAGCAGCTTTTCAAGCGTCACCGCGGGCATGGGCGAGGCGCCGTAGGTCAGCTGGCGCAGCGAGGCGAGCCGTTCGGCGCGAAAACTGGGATGAGCCAGCATCATGCCGATCATGGTTGGCACCATAAGCGTGGAGGTGACTGCGTTTCGCTCTATCTCGCTGAGCACAAGCTCGGGTTCGAAGCCGGGCACGATAACCGTGTTGCCCCCGACAATATAGGTCGTCACCAAGGTCCCCATCGAAGCCACATGGAACATCGGCGTCTGGATCAGGCCGACCGTGTCTGAGCCAAGGGGGGGGCGCGAAATGCGGGTGTGATACATGTTGAGAATGAGAGCGCGCTGGGTGAGGACAACGCCTTTGGGAAGACCGGTTGTGCCGCCCGTGTACATCAGGACAACCACGTCCTCTTCTTCGGGCTCTTCAGGTTCCGGCGCGTCAGCAGCGGCCAGAACGTCTTCATATCGATGATCGAACGCGATGCCCGCTTGCGGGTCCTCATCGCCGATAAGCACGACCGATTGCACCGGGCAGCTGGCGTCCTGCCCCATCGCCTCTTTCAAGAGCGGAGCAAAATGCTTGTCGACAAACACCACTGAGACACCAGAATCGCGAATGATGTAGTCAAGTTCCTTGGCGCTAAGCCTCAGGTTGAGCGGGTTGACGATGCCTCCTCCCAAAAAGGCGGCGTGGTAAAGCTCCAGATAGACGTGCGAATTGCGCGCCAGCACCGCAAAGCGATCACCGCGCGCCAGTCCGAACTGATGACCCAAGGCGTGGACAAGCCGGAAGACGCGATCCGCATGGCCTTCAAAGCTGGCGCTGTAGGCGCCATCGACAACGGCCTTCGAGCCTCTGAAGCGCCGCAGCGCGGGCATGAAGCTGCGGTGGTAAATGAGCTCTTTCATCGGCCCTCTCTCCCCTCGAGTGTTTCGCCTTAGCGCCCCTTGAAAGCCGGAGCGCGCTTTTCTACGTGGCTGGTGTAGCCTTCCCGAAAGTCCTCGGTCTGCGTTGCGAGGTCTTGCTCGGTGTCGGAATCGGTGAAGGCTTCGCGATAGGATTGGTCGGTCGCCGCCCAGATTTGCGCCTTGATCGAAGCGAGCGAGCGTGGCGCGCTGTTTAGGGCGATGCCGCGCGCGTACTCAGTCACCTTGGCCATCAGCTCATCATCGTCAAAGCTTGCGTTGACGACGCCCAGCGCCGCCGCCTCAGCGCCGTCAAACCGCCGCGCGGTGTAAAGCAGATCCGCCGCCTTGGCTGGTCCTATAAGCCGCGTCAGCAGCCAGGCCGCGTTCTTCTCACCCGGAATACCAAGCCGTGCGAAAGTCGCGTTGAAAAGGGCAGAGCGCGCCGCAAAGCGAATGTCGCAATGAAGCGAAAGGATAAAGCCCCAACCAAAGACCGGTCCGTTGATCGCAGCAATGATGGGTTTGCGTCCGGTGACAAAATCGCCCCAGCCATGCGCGTAGAAGCGATCAAGCGCTGGGCCGATGTCGTCACTCCATTGCGGATCGGGCCCAGCTGGCATGGCGTCAAGAGCGGTGCTGCTGGTGCCCTTGCCGATGACTTGAAGATCAAGCCCGGCGCAAAAGGCGCGGCCCTGGCCCGAGAGCACCATGACCCGGACACTCTCATCCGCTGCGCCCTTTTGGACGCACGCAAAGACATCGGCGAGCATTTGAGGGGTGAGAGCGTTGAGCTTGTCGGGTCGATTGAGGGTGATTGACGCAACGCCGTCCTCCACCGAATACAGAACGTCCTGCTCGCTCATCAGCCGTCTCTCCTTACCTTCGCTTTCTTGAACCGGGCACTGACCGTGCCAACGCCAAGCGCTGATAGAGCAGTCCCGCTTCCCGGCCAACGTGTGGGCCAGCAAGAACCGCGAGATCATTAATGCGTGCTATTAACGCCCGGCTGATCTGTCAATCAATGGCTTGCAAACGCGCGTGTCACCCGAGCGGCCCGCGCAAGGACTTTAAACTTGGGCCACGGGGGCAGGCAAGGATCACCCGGTAAGCTGAAGCTGACTTCCGAAGCGACCCAATCACTTGCCTATCCCCTCTGGAATATCGCCCTCTTGCTTGAGAGAGCCACAAAACTAGACTACAGTCCATTTCTGGAATTCGTCAGAGGAACGAGGCAGCGATGAACAAGATCTCAAAGATCGCACATGAGGAAACTCAGTTCGGCGAAGACTGGTTCGCATCGATCAAGGATGAGATTGGCGTCGACATTATCGGCGCGCTTGCCGTCGAACCCGATTCCCACCCGGATTTCGTCTTCGGGGTGAAGACCTTCATGCCCAAGGCCAAGGCCGCGATCATCATCATGAACGAGATGGCCTCGGAGACGATGAACCTCGTCAAGCACCCCGCCAAGTATATGGGCAAGCCGAAGACGGGCGAGATGCTGTCCCCCCATGTCGATCTGGTCACACGGGAATTGGAGGACGCCAATTACAAGCTCTCCAAAATCCTCAAGCGCGAAGGCTATCGCAGCATCGCGCTGCCGCGCCGGTTGCCGCTGCGCCCCGGACAGATGCGCGCTACGCTCTCTTATTGCCACATCGCCGAGGCCGCTGGCCTGGGTACGATCGGCACACACACCCTGCTCATCACCCCGGAATTCGGCACGCGCGCGCGCCTGGCCTGCCTTTTAACCGAAGCCCCGATCCCGACGACCAAACGCCACGATCCCACCGATGACTGCACCCATTGCCTGGATTGTGTGAAGGTCTGCCCGGTGGGCGCGATCAGCTCTCCCGGCCCGGGAGAACGTTACAGCGTCGATGGAATGCGCTGCAAGTTTTACCGCGACAATGTGGACAATTGCGGCCTGTGCCAGAAGGCCTGCAGCGTTGCGACGCGGCACTCCGAGACAGTCACCCCGCCCTTGAGCGCTCACGCCGATGCACCGGGTATGGAAGAGTATCTCAACAGGATTGCAGGCCGTTCATGAGCGCGTCGGAAGAAGACATTCAGGCGAGCGCGGCGGTCACCAACCTCAAGCCTAAATCCCTTCTGGAAGACACCGCGCATCACTTCACCGCGCGCACGGTCCTTGAAGTCAAAGGCGATCTGAGCGCTTTGAATGCGGTCGCCATCGGCAGCGTGCCAGCCAAAGGGGGCAAGCCTGCGTTTCTCTCGCTTCTGACCAAGGACGGCTATCTCGATGCCGACCTGTTCCTCGTCCCCTATGCGGGCGGAACGCTGGTGGATGTCCATGGCGAACTGGCCGAGGATGTGGCTGAGAGGCTGAGCCAACTTGACGGCGTCACCGAAGTTGATCCCACAGCCGGTGAGCGTTGGCGTATCTTTGGCGAACTGCCCGATCAGAAGAACGTCGAAACCCAATTTGAAACGATCCGCTTTGCCGATACGCGACGGCGCGAACTGGGCGCGCGCGTTCTGCGCGAAGCGGCTGAGCCCGAGGGGTTCGACTGGCGCCATTTCCGCAAGTGGGACGGGCACGCCATGCGGTTGGGCCTGCTGCCTGATCACCGCTGCGTCATTGGCAAACAGATCACGCCCGAGGAAGCCGGCTATCACCGCCTTCTTGCCAAGCCCTCCCAAAGCGATGGACCCCCGCCCGAGCGGCGCATCCTGCCCATGCGCATCGAGCCAAGCGGCAACGCCATGCCGGCGATGACGGGCGCATCGATCATTGCGGGCGATGTCAGCATTGGCACCGTGCTCGAACACGAAGGCGTGTGCGCTCTGGCGCTTGTGACCATCGCGCCTTGGCGCGAGGCCTTGGCCAATAGGGCCAAGATCACCTGCATGGATGAACAAGCTCTGCTGATCTGGCCGACATGGCTGGCGACCGAAAGCCAAGGCCACTTCGGGCCTGCACCGCACCTTATCTGACAGAGCGCCAGCGTAAATCCGAGGGTGCCGCCAAAGCGTTGCTTGTATTGGGATGCAACACTCCGGCTGTCGGCGGTCGGGAGAGACCGTTAGCTGAAAGCGGCCGACATCTTCTCAAGCGTGGTGCCGTATGTCTGGAGCTTTTCGCGACTGACTTCGACACCAAGCCCGGGGCCTGTGGGCAGGATTGCTTCGCCGTCCTTGATCGTCATCGGTGTCTCGACGATATCGTCCTGAAGCTTGTCCGGGCCAATGAATTCGCCCGCAGGCAGCACACCCGCCGCTGAGCATGCGAGTTGAAGCTCGGCTGTAGCGAGCAGGCTGGAATTGAACCCATTGCCCACGGTCACTTCGATATCGGCCGCCTGGCACAGGTCTACGATCCGGCGCGAGGGACCAAGCCCGCCGCATTTGCTGATCTTGAGCTTTATGATGTCGGCGGCGCGGTGTTCAATCACAGCCATCGCATCGTGCATGGTCTCAACGCTTTCATCCGCCATTAGAGGAATTCCGATCGCGTTGCGGATCTCGGCCATGCCCCTAAGATTGTGGGCCTGTACGGGCTGCTCGAGGCTCTCGATGTCATAGTCCTCTATTTTCCGGCACAGCTTGACGGCTTGCGGCACGGTGTACACGCCGTTGCCATCGAGGCGGATATTGATGTCAGAACCAATTGCCTCTCGCACGGTTTTCACACGCGCCACGTCAAGCGGCAGGTTGTCGACGGAATCGATCTTGAGCTTCACCGTCTTGAAGCCGCGCTCTTTGAACTTGAGCGCTTTTTCAGCCATAACTTCAGGCGTTTCAGTGCCAATCCCGCCGGACATGGGAAAGCTCTTGCGATAGGCTCCGCCCATCATCGCGTGCACGGGAAGGCCGGCGGTGCGCGCCGCCGCATCGCGCGCCGCGATCTCGACAGCGCTCTTGGGATACCAGTTCCCCAGTTGCCAGGTCTTGTGCATGCGGCGCTCGATCGTTTCCATATCAAACACGCTGATGCCCTTGAGCATTTTGGCAAACGGCCCTTCGATCAGCCAAACCATGCTGGCCGGCGTATCCGCGCCGTACCAGCCCGGTGTCAGGAACGTCTCGCCCCACCCTTCAACACCGTCCTCGGTCTCGACGCGCACGATGACGGAGACCGCGTGGCTAGCCCCGCGTTCCATCCCGCCCATCTGATAGGGCGAACCCGAAGGTATTCGAACGAGCCGGGTGTCGATGACCTTGATTGCTGACATCTGTCTTTGCCTCCCTTCAAATGGGCGTTTCGATCCGATCGCCGCTCAACCTTGTTTCGTTTCCTCAAGCGCTATTATGGCTTGGCCCGCCAGCCGTCAGGAAGGACATGGCAAACGAGCGCCACTTTCCCGGAAAATAGTCTGCGCTGAACGACCAGATCGGAAGCGTCGTGT
>JBCBYM010000032.1:0-21361 GCA_039815865.1 Pseudomonadota bacterium | reverse complement strand
CGCCTCTCCCTCGATCGCGCCGAGGGCGTCGCCGCAACCATCGCCGCCGACTCTGCCGATCAGCTCGCCGCCGCCAAGCGCGCGCTCACCGGCATCGAGCCATGCGCGCACTGACCGATCCCGGCACGATAGAGCGCGGCGAGCAGGTACCCGCAATCTGAAAAGCCGACATAAGTCTTGGCCCGCGCCGCTTCATTAAGGCGCACGATGGCCGCTTCCGCGATCCGGTTGGAGCCATAGCCGCCCTTGGCAAACCACACCGCGTCATACTGCGGATTGTTCGCGCATTCGACAAAAGCGGTGAGGCGCGTCAGATCATCACCGGCAAAGTGACCGCGCCGTTCAAAGCATTGATCGTGAAAGGTGACGGAGTGCATCGGGAACTCATCCGCCACCAAAGCTTCCATCGCCGCGGCGTGATCGCGCGTGATCGGAGTTGCTGGCGCACAAATTGCAATCTTTGTCATGGACACCAGACCTAAGTCGCTTGTCAGCCAAGGTGCAAGTCCATATCCCTGTTTGTTATGGATCAACCGACCGATGCGCCGGATCTGGACGGGCGCCCTTTCTTCTTCTGCGGCATCGGCGGCTCGGGCATGCTCCCGCTCGCACAGATCGTGCATGGGCTGGGTCATGAGGTTGCGGGCTCTGACCGCAGCTATGATCAGGGGCGCACGCCGGAAAAGTTCGAATGGTTAAGCCATGCCGGATTTGCGCTGTTCCCGCAGGACGGCAGCGGGATCACCAGCGCCGAGCAGATCCTTGTCGCATCCGCAGCGGTCGAAGACACCGTGCCCGAAGTGCGCCGCGCGGCTGAGCTGGGCTGCGACCGGATGAGCCGGGCGCAGCTCCTCTCCGCCCTGTTCAACGATGCGGGCTACTCAATCGCGGTGGGCGGCACGTCGGGCAAGTCCACCGTCACCGGGATGATCGCCTGGATCCTGAGCAAGGCGGGCTACGATCCCACCGTCATGAACGGCGCGGTGATGAAGAACTTCATCAGCGAAGACACGCCCTTTGCCTCCTCGCGCATGGGTCGCCCGCAGATCTTCGTCAGCGAAGTGGATGAAAGCGACGGCTCGATTGCGCTTTATCGCCCCACGATCGGCGTGCTGCTGAATGTCAGCCTCGACCACAAGAGCATCGAGGACTTGCGCGTGCTGTTTGGCGATTACGTGCGCGAGGCGGGCTGCGCGGTGGTCAATTTCGATAACGATGAGGCCTATTTCCTCGCAAACAAGGCCTCTCAAATCGTCAGCTTCGGGATCACCAACACAAAGGCTGATCTGACCGTAGAGCTCGATTCGATCGACGAAAGCGCGTTCGGCATCCGCGCCGCCATCATCGACAATCGCAGCCGCGAAGTCTTTCCGCTGATCCTGCCCATGCCGGGCCGGCACAACCTCTCCAACGCGCTTGCGGCCATCGCGGCGGTGAGCGCGGCAGGGATCGACGCGAAGAACGCCGCCTATGCGCTGCGCTCGTTCAAGGGGCTGGCGCGGCGGTTTGACGTGGTGGGCACCAGCCCATCAGACATCACGGTGATCGACGATTTCGGACACAACCCTGAGAAATGCGCAGCCACCCTGCGCACCTTGAAGGCAACGCCAGGCCGCGTTCTCGCCTTCTTCCAGCCGCATGGCTACGGGCCTTTGAAACAGATGGGCCATGAACTGGCCGCCACCTTTGCGCGCGAGCTGGCCCCGGATGACATCACGCTGATGTGCGACCCCGTCTACTTTGGCGGCACCGTTGATCGCAGCGAAGGCAGCGAGCGGATCGTCGCCCTGATCGAGGAAGCCGGCGGCACCGCGCAGCGCATTCCAACCCGCGAGGCCTGCGGGGATCGCCTTGTCGAGCTGGCTCAAGCGGGCGACCGTATCGTCATCATGGGCGCGCGCGACGACACGCTCAGCGACTTTGCCAAGAGCGTGTTCGATCGCCTCTAATGACGGCCTGCGCCCCATGACCGTCTACGAGCGCGCGCGGCGCCACGCCTGGTGGATGGCCGGTGCGCTGGTGGTCGCGATCCTGTTCGTCGCTGTGATCGAGCGGTTCTTCGGCCATTCGAGCCTGGCTTTCGGCGTTGCGATCATCGGGCTGATCGCGGCGAACAGGGCGATGCTCACCCACAATTGCCCCAATTGCGGCAAGAACCTGTTCTTTCGCGGGATCTTCGTCGTGCCCTGGCCCAACCGCGTGTGCGGAAAGTGCGGGTTTGATCTTGAAAGCGAGCGCGAGGACTAGCTTTCGCTGTCTCGAGGGACCGGTTCGAATGTGTGCTTGGTCCCCATGAACGTGGCTCCGCCCTGCATGATCCAGCGGTGCGTCGCTGTCTGGTTGCTTTCGGGGCGATATGCGCCAATGAGCTGACTGTTCTTGTCGGAGACGCAGACCAGTCCGCTTTCGGGATAATGCCGGAACATCAGCCCACCAATATCCACTGGATCGTTTGGCTCTGAACGTTCCTCTTTGCACGCAGTTGGCTCGGTCTTGGCCAGATACATTGTGAGCGTCGTAGAAGAATTGCTCGGAGAGCACCCTGCACCAGCGGCACTCAACACAAGAATCACGAAGGCAAGAGATGAACGCATTCTCAGGAGCTTACTGCGCTATTGGAATGTGGCAAACTCGGCTTCCTCCTTCGCCACCGCCGATTTGTACGCCTCGCGCGCGGTCAGCCGGTCGCGATAGGCCTTGAGCGTGTCAGACAGGCGATCCTCCAGCCCCACCCGGCTTGCTAGGATCAGCGCGTATCCGACGCAGATATCGGCCATGGTGAAGCGGCCTGCGCACAGATAGTCGCGCGCCTCCAACCGGGTCTCAACCTTGATGAGGCGCTTTTCAAACCACTTGGCGTAGGCCTCGCCTGCTTCCTGCCAGCCCTTGTGCGTCTCAAACAGGGCAAAGCGCATATAGACCGTCTGCGGGAAGGTGAGCGTTGCATCGGCGTGGTAGGTGTAATCGAGATAGGCGCCGTAATCGGCCTCGCCCGGTTCAAGCGCCAGCCCCTTGGTCTTGCCGGTGACGCCAAAGTAATGCGCGATCGCGCAGCTCTCGGTCATGGTCACGTCCCCATCAAGCAGCAGCGGCACGGTGCCCAGCGGGTTGATGTCGAGATAATCCGGCGCCTTGCGGCGCGGTGGGAACGGCATGACCTTGAGATCAAGCGCGACGCCCGCCTCTTCAGCGGCCCAGGTGCAGCGCAGACCGCGCGATCCGGCGCAGGTGTAAAGGGTGGGTTGGGTCATGCCAAACGGTCTGCCGCAGTCTGCGCCCGCACACAACGCTTGCTTTATAGGCCAGTTTCGCTATGTGGCCCGCTTCCGCGTGGGGCGACGGCCCTGCGTGGAAACCAGGATGGCTTTCCCAAAAGAAGGCCATCATGGCCCAAGAAAGCCGGAGGGGCCCCGTCATCCGGACGGATCAGCCAGCGATCGGCAGCAGTAAAAGGAACGCAAGGTATGGCTCTTTACGAGCACATCTTCCTCGCGCGTCAGGACCTCTCGCAGGCCCAGGTTGACGCGTTGGCGGCCACGGCGACCGAAATCGTCGAAGCGAACGAAGGCAAGGTCACCAAGACCGAGACCTGGGGCCTTAAGTCCCTCGCCTACAAGATTGAACGCAACCGCAAAGCCCACTTTGTGATGCTCAACATCGAGGCTCCCGGCAATGTCGTTGCCGAGCTTGAGCGCCAGACCCGCATCAACGAAGACGTCATCCGCTACATGACCATCCGTGTCGAGAACCACGAAGATGGCCCCAGCGTGATGATGCGCAAGAACGAACGCGACCGTAAGCGTCGCTCTGACCGTGAGGAGCGTGACTGATGGCCCGCCCGTTTTTCCGTCGCCGCAAGTCGTGCCCGTTTTCGGGCAACGAGGCGCCCAAGATCGATTACAAGGATGTGCGCCTGCTGCAGGGCTTCATGTCCGAGCGCGGCAAGATCGTGCCTTCGCGCATCACGGCCGTATCCGCCAAGAAACAGCGTGAACTCGCCAAGGCGATCAAGCGCGCGCGTCACATCGGCCTTCTGCCGTACATCGTGAAGTAAGAGGAGAGCGACACATGGATATCATTCTCCTGGAACGCATCGAAAAGCTCGGCTCAATCGGTGACATCGTCACTGTGAAGGACGGCTTTGCGCGCAACTTCCTGCTGCCGCAGAAGAAGGCTCTTCGCGCCAATGAGGCGAACAAGAAGGTCTTCGAGGCTAACCGTGAGCGGCTCGAAACCGAAAACGCTGAGAAGCGCACCGAAGCGCAAAGCATGGGTGAAAAGGTCGCGGGCGCTGAGGTTGTCCTCATCCGCGCTTCGTCGAACACCGGCCAGCTTTACGGTTCGGTCAGCGTGCGCGACATGGTCGCCGGCCTCAATGATCAGGGCCACGATGTGAACAAGAAGCAGGTCATCTTGGGCGCGCCAATCAAGACGATTGGCATGCACGAAGTGACCGTGGCTCTGCACCCCGAAGTGCACGTCACCGTCAAAGCCAACGTCGCCCGCTCGGACGACGAGGCTGAGCTGCAGTCGCAGGGTGTCGACGTTCTGGCGCAAATGTTCCAAGACGAACAGCGCGAGATCGAAGAAGCCGCGGCCGACACCAAGATCGACAACGAAGGTCTGGAACCGGGCGAAATCCCCGCCGAACTGCTCGAAGAAGGCGCTGAGGAAAGCGCCGAGGCGACCAGCGAAGAGGACGCCGCCTGATCAGCAGCGCTTTACAGCCAAACAAAAAGGGCGCGGCGGTCATAGGACCGGCCGCGCCCTTTTCGTTTGAAGACAACCGGTGTCGACGCGCCTGCTTAGGGCTTGCCTTCATAGATCGTGTATTTCGCAAAGTCGGCTTCGAGCGCAGGCTGCGCGGCCAGCGCTTGGGCCTTCAGTGTTGCCGCGCGGGTCTTGTCATCGCCCCTGCCGCGGCGATCGAGCGCCAGCGAAAGTCCGAACTTGTAGGTGGGCAAGGCGCTCTCTTGAGCCAAAGTCAGAGCCCGCTCAAAATCGGCAACAGCGCTCTCAAAATCGCCCAACGCAAAATGCATCACGGCGCGGCTATCCAAAAGACTGCCATTGCCCGGAGCGAGCCGCACGGCCGCGTTGCAAGCCATCTGCGCATCAAACGCCGCGGCTAGATCGGTGACAAGCGACCAGCACACCTCGTTGGCGATGGCCGCATCAGAGATTTTTGCGCGACCCAGCTCGATGAGCGTGTCCTTGCGCTCCGATTGGCGGTCTTTGAGCTCAAGGAGCGCCGCCATGACTATCATAAGGTTTTGCGAATAACCCGCCAGTTCGGTTTTGCCCTCCTGCTCTCGCTTAACAAAGGATGCCAGTCGAGCGACATAATCAATCGGTGGATCGGACTTGTGGATGGCCTCTGCATAGGCTCGCATTCCATAATAGTTCAGCCGTCCGGCGAACATCGCGAGGTCATAATTCGTGCGCGTGCACTCATAGTCTCCAAGACGGTAGCACGCCTGTCCGACCGGCACGCTGGTGTACCCGCGTAATGCAAACGGCGCGCCTGTGAAATCAAACGGCTTCAACGCCTCGACAAGCTTGGCGTCGTCATCCCTGTGAACAATGCGCGCGCGTTGAAAGCGAGCCAGTCTTCGGACCCCGGGCAAGGTCGCATCATCAAGGATCAGCCGCTCGCAGTCCGCGCGAACGGCGCTGGGCTCTCCCTCAAAGGCCAGGCATGGGGGAAGCTCGTCTGGCAAGGCATAGTCGGCCTCTTTGAGCTGCGCTTGCGCGCTGCCTGTAAATCCGAATGCAATAAGGCCAAGACCCACGAAAGCACCAAACACCGCGCGCCAGCCGCGCCAGACAAAGCAAAACCCCGATGTCACGTCATCCCCCCAAGCAAATTCGAAAGCAGCAACTTAGCTCCAAGACCCTCCTTGAAGTCGCGATTTTGCGCTGTTCGCCTCGTTGCTTAGCAACAATTGCATGACCGTAAAGCGGCAAGCCTTGGGGCTGTGCACGGGGCGCTTGGCTCAAACCTTCAAGAACGCGCATTTGTTTTGAACATGACGCTTTGCGAGTCTATGGCGCGCAGCCATGATTGATATCCCGAACATTCTCGAACAATTGCAGAGCCACTACGCCGAAGCGGTGGCCACCCTTCGCGCCGACGTCATCGCCTTTGGCCGTGACGGCACTGTTCCTCCCCAGCGCAAGCGCGAGGACGGCAGCTATTCCTACCCCCAGATCACTTTGCACTACGCAGGCGCTGGCGCGGCCGGCAATGCGCTTTCCGATCGCAGCCGCGCCTTTGGCCGGTTGGAGCAGACGGGCACCTACACCACCACGATCACCCGCCCCGACCTGTTCGCTCCCTACCTGACAGAGCAGTTGGAGCTGATCGCGGCAGAATATGAAGTCGACGTGAGCGTCGCCCGCTCGCGCCAGGAAATCCCCTTCCCCTATGTCCTCGACGGAGAGGCTGGCGCGATGATGCAGGGGATCGCCCCGATGGACATCGCCAAGCACTTCCCTTCCACCGACCTTGCGCTGATCGGTGATGAACTGGCCGACGGGATCGAAATTGACGACGAGCTCGACATGCCCTTGTCGCTGTTCGATGGCTTGCGCACGGATTATTCGCTTGCGCGCCTGGCGCATTACACCGGCACCGCAGTCGGCGATTTTCAGGACTTTATCCTGTTCACCAACTACCACCGCTATGTCGATGAATTCGTGGACTGGGGCGCCAAGCAGGTTGGGGCAAACGGCTACACCGCGTTGCGCGGCGCAGGCGGTCTCGACATTGGCGATGCGGCAGACAACGCGCGCGAGCAGCTGAACGACACCGCCTGGCGCCGTCACCAGATGCCCGCCTATCACCTTGTGCGCGAAGACAAGCGCGGTATCACGCTCGTCAATATCGGAGTTGGCCCGTCCAACGCGAAGACGATCTGCGATCACCTCGCCGTGCTGCGCCCGCACGCCTGGATGATGATCGGCCACTGCGGCGGCGTGCGCTCCACGCAGAAGATCGGCGACTTCGTGCTCGCTCACGCCTATTTGCGCGATGATCATGTGCTTGACGGCGTGCTGCCGCCTGAGGTTCCGATCCCGCCAATTGCCGAGGTTCAGCTGGCGCTTGCGGGCGCGGCGGAAGAGGTCTCCGGTGTTCAGGGCGCCAACCTCAAGCAGCGCATGCGCACCGGCACCGTCGTCACCACCGATGATCGCAACTGGGAATTGCATTACGCCAGCTCAGCCAAGCGTTTCTCGCAAAGCCGGGCGATTGCGGTGGAGATGGAAAGCGCAACCATTGCCGCGCAAGGGTATCGGTTCCGGGTGCCCTACGGCACGCTGCTGTGTGTCTCAGACAAGCCGCTGCATGGCGAGATCAAGCTGCCGGGCCAGGCCAACAAGTTCTACGAAGAAGCGATTGCCGCGCACTTGCAGATCGGTCTGGAGGCGGTGGCGCGGCTGCGCGATGAGGGTGACCGTCTGCACTCTCGCAAACTGCGCGCCTTCAACGAGCCACCCTTCCGCTAAACGCGGCGCCTGGACCCGGAGCGCTCTCACAGCCAAGCGCGTAAATCTACCAAGGCCAGCGCTTTGGCGACGCTAACCACCTTTGCCCCATAACCCTTGCCCATGGGCAAAGCAGCACTTCTGGGGCAGCCGGTCAGCGGCGATGCGCTGTGGGATGAGGAGGCGTGGCTGACCTCGGGCTGGATCCGAGCCGAGCGTGATGGCGAAACCAGCCCACCGCTTCCGAGCGATCCGAGCGACGAACACGGCGAGCAACACGGCGTCGAGCAAGGGTCGCGCGAAGCGCTTACCCTTGAAGACTTGCAGCGCAAAGGCGCGCTCTTCCTGACGCGAAGCAATTGGCTGCTGACGCTGATCGTCACGTTCATGGCGGGCTTTGGCTCGTCGCAAGTGTGGTGGGCCGCGCTCACCGTGTTCGCCTGTACGCTCCTGCAGACCTATGGCTTGCTGAGAGGCAGCAGCGCGGGCGTGACCAGCGTTCTGGTCGCTGTTGGCGCGGCTCCCATCCCCACCTGCATCATCTTCGCGTTTCGCGGGGCAGGCTTGGACCCGGACCTGCTGGTCCCCTTTCTCGTGGCTCCGATCATCCTCATCGGCCTGTGCGACAAGCGGCTAGTCTGGTTCGTTACGGCGGCGTTTATGGCGCAATACCTTGGCCTGCGCTTGTATGAGAAGATCACGCTGGGCTTTCGGGTCGAGAACATCTGGGGCATTTGCGTGGAATCGCTCGGCATTCTTCTGGTCGCCTGCATCTCCGCCAGCGTCGCCGAATCGATCGCACGGCTGCTGCGCGATCTGCTGGCCGCCCGGCGGGAAAACGCGCGCAGCGCCGCCTTGCTCAAGGACCGTTCGCACGAGCTCACCAAAGCCCGGCACCGGGTCGACGTTGAACGCCAGGAACGCGAGCGTTTGGAAACGGAGCAAACCAAAGCGCGCAAAGCCGAGATGCGGCGACTGGCGCATGATTTTGAAGCGTCAATTAGCGTTGTCACACAGGCGATCGGGAACAGCGCGCAAACGCTCGATCGCAACACCAAAGCGCTCAATTTGATTGCGCAGGACACCGAAGAAAGCGCGGTCAGCGTCTCCGATTCCGCCAACGCCGCCAGCAACGCTGCCAAAACGGTCGCGCAAGGGATGGCGCAGCTGTCCGGTTCCATTGCCATGATCGCTGGCAATGTCAGTCAGCAAGACGAACTCACCTCCAAAGCCACCCGGCGATCCACGACTGGCGGCGATGCCGTCGGCGATCTGGCGCAGCATTCCGACACGATTGGCGAGGCCACGCGCGCCATCGTTCGGATCGCCGAACGCACCGACCTGCTCTCCTTGAACGCCGCCATCGAAGCGGCCAGCGCGGGCGCAGCGGGCCGCGGTTTTACGATTGTCGCGCAGGAGGTGAAAGCGCTCGCCATGCAAGCGAGCGAGGCCGCAATCCAGATCGACGACTTCCTCAAGGGCGTCAAATCCGGCACGCATGAGGCCGAACGCAGCTTCAAGGCGATCGACAGCGCAATCACGGAGCTTGCCGAAGCCGCCATCGCGATCCGCTGGGACGTTGAAAAGCAGCGCAAATCGGCCGACACAATCGAAAGCGTCGCCCGCAACGCTTCGGACAATGTGGGCGAGATGGCGGAGCGCAGCCGAAAGCTTGTCAGCACCGCCACATCAACCCAGAAGCTCTCCGCTCAGCTCGATGCCGCGACCGCCGCCATGCTGCGCAATGTGCGCGACCTGGAGCAGTCGACCGCGCAGTTCGTCGCGACGCTCAAGGCGGACTAGGCGCCGGTCCTGGAAAATGGCTCGCAGATCAGCCCCAGAAGGATCGAAAGGAAGGCGGCGATCCAGCTGGCCACCTTGATCGGTTGGCAGAAGGCGGCGAGGCGGGCGAGAGTGTCATCCCCCTGCCCCGATAAAAGCTGGATGAACTGAACGATTGTCTCCGCGTAATCGGTGACGAGGAAGACAGTTCCCGACACCAGCGCCGCGTAGCCGATACGCTTTAGCCAAGGCGCCCGCGCGCTCCGGTAATAGAGCCCGCCCAGGACGCATCCTGCGCCAAAGATGCCAATGAAAACGAGGTCAGCCATCATGGCATTGCGCGCCGTTGGGGTAAGCCCAGCGGCTTCCCACAGTCCTTGAATGCGGTTGACTTCGGCCGCGCTGCCGGCTGCCTGGTGATCAAGTATCCCTTGCGGCACGCCCTCGATCGCCAGCGGCGCGCCAAGGGCGATGGCGATCGCGAAGGCTACCAGGCCGGCCAGCCAGACGCCCACGAAGACGCCTTTACGCGTCAGGATGGCTCCCCCAGAAACGCCGCAATCGCCTCGCCCAGATCGGGCTTGGTGACGCTGTTGAGGTGTGTGCCGGGAACCTCGATATAGGTCGCATCGGGCAGGCTGCGCGCAAGACCCTGAGCCGATCCGTTATCCTGATCCTCATCCCCGCAGATGACAGCGCTGGGCATGGTGATGTTGGCAAGCGCCTCGGTCTCGAAGTCCTCCATCCCATCGAGCAGCAAGCGCGCCGCCACGCGGTCAACGCCTTGCGACTTGAGGAAGGTGCGCGCAACATAGAGCGGGCTGCCGGGCTTGATC
Source organism: Pseudomonadota bacterium (assembly GCA_039815865.1). Lineage (GTDB taxonomy): Bacteria > Pseudomonadota > Alphaproteobacteria > Sphingomonadales > Sphingomonadaceae > Erythrobacter. The sequence continues at coordinate 11,255 of JBCBYM010000032.1, read as the reverse complement.
GTGTCAAACTCATCGATGACGCGCTTAAAATGCGCCGCGCGGACCTGCCAGTGCGAGAGGCCCTCAAGACCCATACCACAGGCGATCAGCTTGCGCGGGGTTAGCACGCCATAGGCGGCCGCATGCAGCACCGTGCGCGCGCCAAGCGAGAACCCGACAAGGTCAAAGCGCCCCTCCTCCAGCTCGCAATGCTCCACCAGCGCAGCCGCGTCACGCACCAGAACACCGGGCGGATAGGCGCTTGGGCTTTGCGGCGCTTCGCTGTCTCCATGGACGCGAAAATCGAGCATGATCGCTTCGTATCCAGCGTTAGCGAGCCGCTCGGCGTGGCCCCACTTGATCCAGTTCATATGCGCGCTGGAGAACAGGCCGTGGAGCAGCACCACCGGTGCGCCCTCGCCCACGCGGTGGACAGCAAGGCGGGTGCCGTCAAAGCTCTCGAAATGCGAAGTGTTCATGCGTTCAAGCCCAGCAGCTCCATCCACTCATCCAGCGTTTGCGGCTGGGTCTTCCATTGCGGCACATCTTCGGGAAGCTCCAGCCACCTCACTTTACGCTTCACCCAGATATGCGCGATCAAGTCTTGCTGCGCGATTGCATCAAGCGATCCGCCTTTGATTGTCACAAGGCCTGGGCGATTGCGGCCCGAATGATAGAGCCGTGTGCCGCATCTCGGGCAGAAATGGCATTCGGTGTAGCTGCCACTATCGGTTGGCCGACCCCAGACCTGTGTCTCGCCTTCAATGGTGAGATCGGCCTCCAGAACCGGGACAGAAATGCCAAAAGCGCTCGCTGACTGTTTCTGACATTCGCGGCAATGGCAGGCATAGGCGGTGACCGCATCGGAGGCGATGGTGTAGCGCACCGCGCCGCACTGGCACCCGCCGTTAGAGCTCATCTGGCGGTAAGCCCTTGCTGCTCCATCCGCCACTTGGCCATGTCGACCCGGTCCTGGCCGAAGAAAGGTTCGCCTTCAAAGACAAGCGTGGGCACACCCCAATGGCCCGAGGCTTCGAGCGCGTCCTGGTTAGCGGCGATCTCGGCATCGAGGCCATCGACATCGCTCAGCGCCTCGGCATCGAGTTCAGCAAGGTCCAGCCCCGCGCGCTGCGCTGCACCCGCCAAGTGATCGCCTTCGTGCCAATTGTCGACTTCGCCCGAAAAGATCACGCGCGACACTTCGTCAGCGAAGGCTAGCCCCTTGCCCCGGCGCACGGCGGCCTGCCCGATGCGGCAGACCCGGCGGATCAGCGGCTGTTCCTTGGCGATGGCCCCGGCGTCGCGATCCTGGATCACCGGGTCCGGGCGCGGCCAGCGGATCGGAATGCCCAGAAACTCCCCTGCGCGCATCGAATCCATCAGGATATAGCGCGGCGCGGCGCGGTTTCCGGTGAACAGCAGATCCGGATCGCGCACCGCAATGGGCCATACAATGCGCAGAGCGATATCGACGTTGAATTCCTCGCCCATCGTCCGATACCGACCGATGGCGAGATAGGAATAGGGCGAGCGGAAGCTGAAAAACAGATCGGCGTTGAGCGTCATGGGAAAAGACCCCTCCTGGTTATCGGAAAAAACACTGCGCTCCGGCGTAGAGCATCACAACCGCGTCGCCTTCGAAAAAGCCGCCCATCGCCCCGCCCAGCGCAAACTCATCGCCAAGCGTGCTGCCTTCGATGGCCGAGAAGCTCTCAGAGCCGGTGGCCGCCTCACGCGAGGTGCCGATCTGAACGTCGCCGATCGCACGCACCGAGGAAGAGGGATCGCGCGTGTTCCAGCCAACCAAGCTGCCGCGCTGGAAATTGACGATAAGGCCGCCTTCATATTCGGTGAACTGCATCTCGCCCGTGCCGCATTCGAAGTTTTCCGACCGACCCATGGGCTCTCCCAGAATGGGCTCGAGCGCGGCTTCGATTTCGGCCCGGCCCGCGGCGAAATAGAACGCTTCCGAGCCGGCGACGAGCCCCTCTGAGCGCAGCATCACTTCGCCCTCGTCAACGCTCTGCGAACTGGCGCGCAGCGGCTCCTGGCCCGGAGGCGGCACGCCGCCGCTATCGCAGGCCGCGAGCGTCAGCGCCGCTATCAACGCGCCCATACGCGCTTTCATTGTGATCGTTGCAGCCATGGGGTCCTCAAACTCCAGAAGATGATGTCGACGTTTAGCCGCGTCACCGCGTACTCCTCAAACTCTTTGCGCGTAAATTTTCGGCCGGTCTTGGGGTTGGTGTAGGTTAACGTCGGGCCCTGCACCGCCATGGCGACCACGGGCAAGTCGTCACCCACGCGCTCTAGGTACTGATAAGCGTTCTTCTCTTGCGCACGGCGATAGGGGATGATGTCGGGGCCGCCCATCCCGATCTCTTCCGCCACGCCCAGCTCGAAAAGGCGGCTCATGAACCGGCGGTCGTTGTTCCATTCGCACGGCCAGAAGTTGACGTATTGAACCACCAGCGAATGGTCGAACGCGGCCCGCGCCGCGCGCAGGTTTTCGATCTCCGCGTCGAAATACGCCTCGCACGTAAAGCCTTCAGGAGCGCCCTCGCCTTCGAGCACATCGATCGCGGTTTCAGGCAGGTTTATCCCGTACACCCGCCCGTCAAACCGCTCTCCCAGCGCCGCCAACAACGCCTGAAAGCGCGCGCGCAAGGCCGGGTTCCACTGCGCCGCGGCCCAGCCCGACCCTTTCGCCGCACCCTCGCCGGCGTTGTCAGACTGGCGCACCAGACCGCCGCCATATTGCGCCTCGTTGAGGATGTAGTCAGGCAGATAACGGCTTTCCGGCAAGAAGAACCGATCCTGGATTTGCAGGAACAGGCGTTTGCCGTGCCGCTCGGCGATGGCCAGCTCGCGCTCGATCTTTTCGAACTGATACTGTCCCTCGCGCGGTTCGAGACGGCGCCAATTGTAGATGACCTGCGCACCATCAATGTCGTCGCGCGCCAGCAGATCTGCGTGGTTCGACAACTCCGCTCCGCCGATGAAGACAAAGTGCTGAAGGCGATCCTCAACGACTTGCTCCACCCGGTCCTCGTCCGCGATGAGCTCGACCGGCTGCGCGCAGGCGGCAACTCCCTGCAAGAGCAAAATCGGCAGGCCCATTCGGAACGCGAACCCATGTGCGTCGCGGCGCATTGCTATCCCTTCTTGAGGTGACGCCGGCCCAGCAGCTCTGCAATCTGAACCGCGTTGAGCGCTGCGCCCTTGCGCAGGTTATCGGAGACACACCACAAGGTCAGCCCGTTATCAACCGTGGGATCCTCGCGCACGCGGCTGACATAGGTCGCCCCATCGCCTGCGCTTTCAACGGGGGTGACATAGCCTTCATCCTCACGCTTATCGATCAGCATGATGCCGGGTGCCTCGCGCAGGATTTCCTGGGCTTGAACAGCCGTGATTTCCTTTTCAAACTCGATATTCACCGCCTCGGAATGGCCGACGAACACGGGCACGCGCACGCAAGTCGCGCTCAGTTTGATTTTTGGATCGAGGATCTTCTTGGTCTCGACCATCATCTTCCACTCTTCCTTGGTGGAGCCATCCTCAAGGAAAACATCGATATGCGGGATGACGTTGAAGGCGATCTGTTTGGTGAAAGCGCGCGGTTCGACCGGGTCGCCGACAAAGATCGCGCGCGACTGTTCGAACAGCTCATCCATCCCCGCTTTGCCCGCGCCTGAGACGGACTGGTAGGTCGAGACGACCACGCGCAGAATCGTGGCGGCGTCGTGCAGCGGCTTCAAGGCGACCACAAGCTGCGCGGTCGAGCAGTTGGGATTGGCGATGATATTGCGCTTGGCGTAGCCGTCGATCGCGTCCGGGTTCACCTCGGGCACGATCAGCGGCACGTCAGGGTCCATGCGGAAGAGCGAGGAATTGTCGATCACCACGCAGCCCGCCGCCGCCGCCTTGGGCGCGAATTCCTTGGCTGGGCCAGAGCCCGCCGCGAACAGGGCAATGTCCCAGCCCGCCCAGTCAAAATGCTCGATGTTCTTGCACTTGAGCATCTGGCCGGTGTCGCCGAATTCAACCTCGGTCCCGTGGCTGCGCGACGAGGCGACCGCAGCCACCTCGTCCAACGGAAACTCGCGCTCGGCGAGGATCTGCATCATTTCGCGTCCAACATTGCCGGTCGCGCCGACAACGGCCACCCGATAGCCCAATTTGCATACTCCATTTATTCGTTTGCGCCGCCCTCGCTGCCGGGCCTAGCATGGCTTGGCAAGCGATAACCAACCGGGGTTGAAATGGATATGCAAAGCTGGCGCGACAAGTGGTGCGATGGGGCGCGTTTTTTCCAGTTTCAGGGCCACCAGATCGCCTATTGGACCGGTGGTGATGAGAGCGCAAAGCCGCTGCTATTGGTCCATGGCTATCCGACCTGCGCATGGGACTGGACGAGCGTTTGGGAGACGCTGGGCCAGAAACACCACCTGATCGCGTGCGACATGCTCGGCTTTGGGCTGTCGGACAAACCGCGTGTCGGCTATTCGATCCACCGCCAGACCGACGTGCAAGAGGCTCTGTTGGAGCACCTTGGGATCAGCGAGTTTGACGCGCTGGTCCACGATTACGGTGTCTCGGTGGGGCAGGAATTGCTGGCGCGTCAGCAGGAGGGTTCGGGGGCGGGCGGCCTTGGCCACATGGTTTTCCTCAATGGAGGCATCTTCCCCGATCAGCACCGGCCCGTTCTGATGCAGAAGATCGGTGTGTCGCCCTTCGGTTTCCTGCTGGGCTATCTGATGAGCCGCAAACGCTTTGGCGCGAGCTTCTCGGCGGTTTTTGGCCCCGACACAAAGCCGAATGAAGACGAACTCGACGCGTTCTGGGCATTCATCAGCCACAATGGGGGCCACCGCATCACGCACACGCTACTTCACTACATCGCGGACCGGCGCACGCATAAGGAGCGTTGGGAGCAGGCGCTGCGCGGGGCTGAGGATCGCATCGGTCTTATCAATGGCGCGCTCGACCCGGTCTCGGGCAAGCACGCCTATGACAAATGGCGCGAAGTGGTGCCGGGCGCGCGCCACCATCTGCTGGAGACAATCGGTCATTACCCCCAGGTCGAGGCTCCGCAAGCGGTCGCGGCGAAAGCGCTGGAATGGCTTGAGGCCTAAAGCGTTGCCTGCGGGCCGAACGCGCCCTTCGAGTCCGCCGCCTCAAGCCGCATGGGCTGACGCTTCCAATGGGTGAGCGAGCGCCACAACCACTCCAGTGGACCAAAGCGGAAGCGCGCGGTCCACCACATCGCAAAGACGACTTGCCCCGTCATCACCAGCGCAGACACCCACATCACCCGCGCCCAATTCATCTGATCGAACAGGCCCAGCGCAAAGGGCGCCGCGATGATGAAGGTCTGAATGAAGGACTGCATGAGGTAGAGCGTGAACGCCAAGCGCCCCGCCGCACCCAATGAAGCCGTAAGAGCGCCTGCCATCGCGCTGCGCATCAGCAGGTTAATCGCCGCGATATGCGCCAGCGCAATCGCCAGACGCGGCAGGCCTCCAAACAGCTGGGCAGGATTAGGCTCTGGCGTAAAGCTCAGGAAGGCGGGCAGCCCCATGATCCGGATGCCCCAGCCAAAGGCGTAACCAACAATCATCACCGCCCAGTAGATCCTCGAGCTCAACTGCCCCTGAATGAAGCCGACTTTGAACAGTGCCATCCCAATCAGCATCGTGAAAAACGCCTCAACAATGAAGAAGGCGATCGCTCCGTCGGCCCAGAGATACCCCCAAATCGACGAGGAATAGGCGATGTAGACGAAGGGATTAGGATCCGCCGCTGCCTTTCGATGCTCGCTGGCGCGTTTCTCATATTCGGGCGTCATGAAACGCTTTTCGATCTTGTCGTTCCATTTCTTGAGAGCGGCGCTTTGCTCCTCGCTAGGCTCACCGCCAGCTTCTTCGATCGCCATCGCGCTCTCGACCAAGTCCTGCTGGTGTGACGCGTTGGCATAGCTCATCACGCCCATCACGACCGTGAAAGCGAGAAAGAGGCCGCCAATCGCGGCCAGCCACTGCGCTCTCAACAGCCGGAAAGGGAACAGCAGGATCGCCGCTGCGCCATAGGAAAACAGGATATCGCCTGGAAACAACAGGATCAGCGCGTTGAAGGCTCCAAAAGCCATCAGCCAGAAATTGCGCCGATACCACACATCCGCCACGCTCACAGGGCCGCTCGGCTCCATCGCCTTCGCCGCGAGCAACATAAGACCTGCGCCAAACAGCAATTGGAGCATGCCGCGCATCGTGCCTTCGGTAAGGACACGCTGCCCGATCCACGCAATCTGGTCAGCCTCGCTCCACCCAATCAAGCGCGGATCGGCAAACACCTCCCACGCAACGTTAGTTATGAGCGGCATGTTGAGGTGGAGGATCCCAAGGATCGCCACGCCCCTCAACACATCGATGACGTCAATCCGGTCCGCCCGCGAGACGGGGCCGATAGTGGCAGATTCACTCACTCAATTTCCCCCCTGAAGGCTCAAGCACGCCCGAACCCTGCGGACCGTGTCAGATTACTCGGGCGGCGTCACCCCGTGGCTCTCAAGAAAGCGGAAGATCGAATTCCACAGATGAGGGGATATCATCGGGCCGCCCACACGGTGGGTGTAGCCGGGATAGAGCATCATCTCGAAGGGCACATTGCCCTCCTGCAGCACGCTGATGAGTTCGGAGGAGTTCTCGAAGACCACGTTATCATCCGCCATGCCATGGATCAGAAGCAGCGGATCGCTGATCTTCGTGGCATCAGGAATGGCGCTGGCCTTCTCATAGGCCTCAGGTACTAAACGCGGGTCGCCCATAAAGCGCTCGGTGTAATGCGTGTCGTACAGCCCCCATCGCGTGACCGGAGCGCCCGAGATACCAGCCGCGTAAAGCCCCGGATCGGCCTGGAGCTGCTTCAAGGTCATATAGCCGCCATAGGACCAGCCATAGATCGCGATTTTGTCCGCATCGACGAATTCGAGCGTCTTGAGATACTCAGCCCCGGTCTTCTGGTCGCGCACCTCAACCCCGCCCATGGCGCGGTAGATCGGCTGCTCGAAATCAACCCCGCGATTGGCCGTGCCCCGGCCATCAAGCGCGAAATAGATATAGCCCTTGTCGACAATCGCCTGAGCGAGAGCGCCCTGCCAACCGCGATCCACGATCTGCGGACCTGGTCCGGAATAGTGATAGTAGAAGACCGGGTATTTCTTTCCCGCCTCGATCTTGGGCAGCATCACCATGTAGTGCAGATCGGTGCCGTCCTCAGCCTTGATCACGCCGTACTCCGGCGTGACGTGGCTCAGCACATAAGGCTCGTAAGGGTGCCCCGGCTCGATCCGGTTTTCCTCGATCCAGGTCAGGCGCTCGCCCTTGGTATCGGCCAGATAGCTTTGCGTTGGCTGGTTGGGCGAGGAGCGGTAGACGATCATCTGCTGGCCCGATTTGTCCATGGAAGCGCTGTTTGTGTAGCCTTCGTCGGTCAGCAAGGTCGCTCGGGTGCCAGCGTCGAGATAGGTTTCATAGACCTGCTGGGTCAGCACATCGCTCGTCTGGGTGAAATAGAGCCGCCGGGTTTCCTGGTTGACACCGACAAGGCCTGTCACCGGCTCATCGCCAAAGGTCAGCTGGGTCCAGGTCTCGCCGTCAAAGCGGTAGAAGTGGCCAAAGCCATTGCGCTCGGACCACCACAAAAGCGTGCCGTCCGTTAGGAAGCGGTAATTGTCAGACAGGTTGATCCAATAGTCGTCGCGCGCAGCGGTTTCGGTGAACCAGACCTCGCTTGCCCCCGTCGCGGGATCGACCTTGAGCATGTCGAGCACGGTCTGCTCGCGGTTCTGGCGCTGGACGTAGAGGAAGTCGTCCGGTCCCCAGTCGACGCGAGCGACATAGATGTCGGTCTCTTCGCCCAGATCAACCTTCACCCGGTTTGAGCCATCGGGATCCATGATGAACAGCTCAACCAGCGCGTTGTCGCTGCCCGCCACCGGATAGCGCTGGTCAAAGACCTTGGTCCCGGTCGCGCCGATCGCCGCGCGGGTCACGACGCCCACGGGGCTTTCATCGGTGCGCTGGACAGCGATGCGCAGATCGTTGGGCTCCCACCAATAGCCGGTGAGGCGGCTCATCTCTTCCTGCGCGACAAATTCGGCCTCGCCCCAGCGGATCAGCGGCCCTTCCTTGGGTGATATCGGAGCAGGCTCTTCGCCCACTTTACCGACCCAAAGCTGGCGATCGCGCACGAAGGAGACATAGCCAGACTTGCTCGAAAGCTTGGGGTTGAGCTCGCTTTCCTCGGTGTCGGTCAGGCGCGTGACGCTAAGACCTTCTGGTCCATCGAGCCGCGCGAAGTACAGATCGCCATCGAGCGGCACCAGCACGCCCGAACCATCGCTGGCCCATTGATAGGTGATGATGCCTTTGAGGTTGCCGACGCGCGCGCGCTCGCGCTGCATCTTTTCGTCTTCCGACAATTCGCGGCCCGTACCCAGCTGCTCGCTGTCGACCAGCATGCGCCATTCGCCCGTTGCAATCTCATAGCCCCACAGATCGTAACGCTCGGAATCGGTCTCGCGGTTGCGCAGCAGAGTGAGGAACTGGCCATCGGGTGACAGCTTGGCGCCGCGCGGCACTGCGCCGTTCAGCGAGGGTGAGGCAAAGACGCGTTCAAGGCTGAGAGTCCCCTCCCCCTCGCTCATATGGCCATCCGCCAAGGCAGGCGTGGCAAGGACAGCGAGAGCGGCAGCAAGAAGTAAGCGCATGGCAATGTGGGTTCCCCAAACGAAAAAGCGCCCCGGCCATAGACCGGAGCGCTTCTTTTTCAAACCGTTTGGGGCCATCGGCCCACGAGACTTAGCTCTTGGGAGCGTTGTCCCGGCGCTCGGCGATACGCGCACGCTTACCGGTGCGGCCACGCAGATAGTACAGCTTGGCACGACGCACGACACCGCGGCGCACCACAGTGATGCTGTCAACGATCGGCGAATACAGCGGGAACACACGCTCCACCCCTTCGCCAAAGCTGATCTTGCGCACGGTGAAGTTGGAGTTGATGCTGCGGTTCGACCGCGCAATCACAACGCCTTCGAAGTTCTGAACACGCTCACGCGTGCCTTCGATAACCTTCACGCCGACGCGTACGGTGTCGCCCGCGCGGAATTCGGGAATCTCTTTGGTAACCTTGCCGATTTCTTCGGCTTCGATTTGCTGGATCAGGTTCACTGGTCCGTTTCCTTGTTCTTTCGCCGCGCGCCAGAGGCAGATCGGTCCCGAGCGCCCTCATGACGCTCCCAAAGGTCCGGCCTGCGTAACCGTGTGTGATCCTCCGACATGGCTTTGCGCCACGCCGCGATCTTCGCATGATCCCCCGATCGCAGCACTTGCGGGATCGTGCGCCCTTCCCATGTTTGAGGTCGGGTATATTGCGGATACTCGAGAAGGCCGTCTTCAAACGACTCCTCAGTCCCACTAGAAGGCGCGCCCATTACGCCGGGAAGCAGCCGAATGCAAGCGTCAAGTATGGCGAGCGCGGCCGGTTCGCCGCCCGAGAGGACGATATCGGCAAGGCTGACCTGTTCCACCTGAGGGCGCGCTTCGAAGAAACGTTCGTCAAATCCTTCAAATCGCCCGCAAATCAGCGTGACGCCGGGGCCGGTTGCGATCGCTCGGATGCGCTCTTGCGTGATGGGTTTTCCGCGCGGCGTCATGGCCAGGATGGGCCGTGTGTCCGCAACACTGTCAAGCGCCGCGCCAAGCACATCGGCCTTAAGCACCATCCCCGCCCCGCCGCCCGCCGGCGTGTCGTCCACGGTGCGATGCCTGTCGGTGGCAAAGTCGCGGATCTGGACGGTCTCGCAAGACCAATCCCCCCGCTCGAGCGCCCGGCCTGCGAGAGAGACGCCGAGAGGTCCGGGAAACATCTCAGGATAGAGCGTGAGGATGGTGGCGGTGAAGGTCATTTTCCAAAATAGCGCAGAACCAGCGACGCAATCGCGCCCCCACCTAAAAACCAAAGCATATTTCTGAACATGATTGTTTGAAAGAAACTAATCGAAAAAAATAGCAGGCTTTCAGTTTGCCAGACCATGAATCCAATGAAGAGAAGGAGGTACAAAATTGGCGCGGCGAGGATCGCGTACAACTTTGGAAGAGCGAATCTTTGAAGTAGGGTTCTTGCCCCGAGCGTGACCGCCAAGACGATCCCGATTATCGCGGCCCACCAGAAAATATGGAGTAAGAGAGCCGGCATTTAGTTCCAATTCACCCCGTCCTTAGCCCGCCTATCCACGGTGAGCTCAAACACATCGGGCCGCGAATAATGGCCGTCGGTGTCAAGGCTCGCCAACCCTTGTCCGATCTCGCTGAGGTCAAGTTCGGTGTGCAAGGTTTCCTCGCCCTCGCCCGCTTGCGCCAGTACCCGCGCATCGGGGGCGATTATCATTGAACCGCCGCGATTGAGTTGCTCGCCCTCAATCGCGTTGAACAATTCCTCAGCCTCCGCCGAACCGCCAACGCGCTCCAGCCCTGCGAAAAGGTCCGCTTTGGTCTGCACCAGCCCGGCGGCCAGCACAAAACAGCGCCCCTCCATCGCGTAGTGCCGGCTCGCGAGCGCATATTCCTCGCGGACGGTCGGCCACGCCGCAACGTGCACGCTCTCGCCCAGATTATGCATCGCCGCGCGCGCGAGCGGCATCCAGTGCTCCCAGCAGATGAGGTTGCCCGCCCGGCCCCATTCGGCCTCATGCACGCCCAAAGTCGAGCCGTCACCGCGCATCCAGATCAGGCGCTCGCCATGGGTGGGCACCAGCTTGCGGTGGTCGAGCGGGTCTTGGCCGGGCCGAAACATCAGCTGGTTGTTGTAGAGGCTTGAGCGCACCCGCTCATGCGCGCCGATGGAGATGCACGCGCCGCTCTCATCGCACAGCTCTTGAAGCGGCAAGAGCCTTTCATCGCCGGGAACAATTGCATGATCCAACATAATGTTGTGGCAGGCTTTGGTCCCCGGATGGTCCCACAAGGCCGCGCCCGGTGCCTCATCCAGCCACAAGGGATAGCCGCCCAGAAACGTCTCTCCAAAGGCGACCAGCTGCGCGCCGCCCGCAATCGCCTCGCGCGCGAGGCCGGTGGCCTTCTCAATGCCTCCAGAAAAATCCAGCGGGATCGGAGCGGCCTGGCAGATAGCGACGTTTAGAGTCTGGGTCATACGCCGCCACTAGCCCTGCCAGTCACCCCCCGCAACCGCCGCAGCCGCCTCCGCAGCCGCCT
>JBCBYM010000031.1:0-21690 GCA_039815865.1 Pseudomonadota bacterium | reverse complement strand
GGCAGCCTGGCATCGATTTCGTCGAGCTTGGCCTGCGCATCAGCCAGATACGCCTCGCGCGTTTCGTAGAAGAACTGATCACCCGTGCGTGTGTATTCGAAGAACTCGTTGAGAGTTCCTTCAAAACCAACCTTCGCCATAATCGCGCGCATCTCGCCGTGAATACGCTCGACCTGCTCAAGGCCGATATTGTGGATCTCATCAGCGGTCAGATCGGTGGTGGTGTAGCTCTTGAGGCGGGCTGCGTAATAGGCTTCGCCATCGGGCAGGCGCCAAACGCCGTCCTTGTCGGGCGCAAAGGCCTGCTGCCGTTTCAACTCGGCGAGCAAACGTTGATAGGCGGGCAGAGCGGAGGTGACCCAGGCTTCTTGAGCCAGGCTCATCAGCCCGATCGCCATACTGTTTTCCGACTGTGACCCTTCAGGGATCTCCGGACCAAGCTTGCTGACTTTGGTGTTGAAGTCCTGCAGCACGGCGTTGTCATCACCCGCCGCAATAAGCGCTTCGATATCGTTGATGAGGTAGGGATACACCCAGTCGGGTGGCGTGATGCCTGCCTCGGCCCGCTGCGCCGATTCGACACGCAAGGCATCAAGTTGAGGACCAAGCGCTTCCATGCGGTCAATATAAGCCCGCGCATGCGCAGGCTCGCTGACCTGGTGAATGTTGATCAGAAAGGCCGGAAGGCCGGTATGAGCGCCGCCCATCTGAGTGAAAACGTATCCATACTCGCGGAAAGGAAAAAGCAGAGCGTCTCGCTCGCCTGTCGCTTCGAACAGACGATAGGATAGCGCATCCTGTCCCGTCAGATCACTCAGGTCAAAACGCGCCTGCATTTGGGCGACCGCCGCCTGCAACTGACGATAGTCACGCGCTGCCGCAGCGTCCGATGGATCGTTCCACTTGCCGTAATCGCCATCGCGAATGCCGCGATAAGCCTTGGCTTGTGGGGAAAGCGCGAGGCGCGCGTCATCGTAGGCAGCGAAATGCTCCGACAAGGCGGCCGATACCTCTTGATCGCCTGCCTCGTCATGCGTGTCCGCTGCGACTAAAGATGGAAGTGAAACCGCGCCAAGCGCAAGCGCTGAGCAAACCAGAAGCCGGGTTCGGCGCATAATGTGTCCCTGCGTATTTATCGTTGCGACCCGTTAGAATCGCACCGGGACTTGGACGCGCCCCCGTGCATCTTGCCCTTTGGTACAATCAATCGGGGAGCGATCACAACGCGAAAAAGCGCAACGCGGCTTTCACACCATCGCGGTGTGGCTTCACCGCCGCACGCGCAGGAGCGACAAAAAAAGGGCGGCCCGAAAAACGGACCGCCCCTTGAGTTGAGGAACTCTTCGCAATGCAGCTCCGAGCCCTTCGGGTCGCGGGCTCGGTTTAGACAGGCTCGTGCAAGGAGAATTGTACGCAAGCGTCACAGAAGCGCTGCGCCTTTGAAACCAACGGGCGCGGCTCAGACAGTGGCGAAAGTTATGATTTTGAATCAGAGAATTGGTTAGGTCTCCGCTCGGGTTTCCGCAGTGGGCTTTTGCATTCGGCGCACAATAGGATAGGGGCCGCGCATGCTTTTCCGACTTGTCCGCCCCGCTGTTTTCGCGCTTGATTCGGAAGCCGGGCATCGGCTTGCAATTGCTGGGCTAAAGGCCCTGCCCACGCGCGGGGCGCGCTCCTCGCTTGCCAAGCCGGGCGGGACTTCGATGACGGTTGCGGGTCTCGAATTCCCCAATCCGGTGGGGGTGGCCGCTGGCTTTGATAAGGACGCCGAAGTTCCCGACGCGCTGCTCGGCCTTGGATTTGGCTTCACCGAAGTGGGCTCGATCACGCCCAAGCCCCAGGCCGGCAATCCCAAACCGCGGCTGTTTCGATTGGTTGAGGATAAAGCCGTAATCAACCGTATGGGCTTCAACAACGCGGGAAGCGAAGCGGCGGTTCGTCGCTTGAAAGCGCGCGCGGGTCTTCCGGGGATCGTGGGGATCAATATTGGGGCCAACAAGGATTCGCCGGATCGGGTTGCGGATTACGCGGCCATGGCCCGGATCATGACGCCTTTTGCCAGCTATCTGGCCGTGAATGTATCGAGCCCCAACACGCCTGGCCTGCGCGCCTTGCAGGACGAAAGCGCGCTCACCGCTCTCATTGATGGCGTTATTGAAGCGCGCGATGCGGTGGCCAAGGGCCCGGTGCCGCCGGTTTTCCTCAAGGTTGCCCCCGATCTGGAACCGGCGGATATCGACGCCATTGGCCGCATCGCGCTCGACAGGAAGCTGGGCGCCTTGATCGTGTCCAACACCACGATTTCCCGGCCTGACCTTGTATCCCATCACGCGAATGAGACCGGAGGGCTAAGCGGTGCACCGTTGCGAGACCTGGCGCTGCAACGCGTGCGCGACTTCCGCCAGGCAACCGGGGGCGGGATACCTCTGGTGGGCGTCGGCGGGATCGCCACCGCAGAGCACGCTTGGCAACGGATCCGCGCAGGCGCCAGTCTGGTCCAGCTCTATTCCGCAATGGTCTATGACGGCCCAGGCCTTGGAGCGCGTATTGCCACGGGAATAGAGCGCCTCATGCGCCGCGATGGCTTTGCAAGCGTTGCAGAGGCGGTGGGAAGCGAATAGCGGTTGGGATTATGATCATGCGCGCACTTCTGAAACCCGTCCTCGTCCTCGGCCTCGCTGCAACACTAACCGCTTGTCCTCCTTCCGATTCGACGCGCAGCGCGTCAGGCGAAAGCCCATCGGCGAGCGCAGGGAAAAGGGGCAGCGGAGCCGTCAGCGCCGCCGATCCGCGCGCGCAAGCCGCTGGAGAAGAGATTCTCGCCAAAGGCGGATCCGCAACCGATGCCGCGATTGCCGTCATGCTGGCGCTGAGCGTTGTCGAGCCGCAGAGCTCAGGCATTGGTGGAGGAGGGTTTCTCGTTCACGCTGGCGAAGGCGGTGTCACGACGTACGATGGCCGCGAAACCGCTCCGGCGAGCGCGACACCCACACGTTTCCTTGACGAGGATGGCAAGCGCCTGCCCCGCGACAAGCGCGTCCTTTCCGGCCTCAGCGTTGGTGTGCCCGGCAATCTCGCGCTTGCGGCAAAGGTGCACTCGCAACATGGCAAGCTTGAATGGGCGCAGCTGTTTGAGCCAGCCATCCGTCTGGCAGGCAACGGGTTCGTTATGAACAGGCGCCTGCACGGATCGCTTTCGGGCTCAAAGGGTCGCGCGGACAAGACCGACGAAGCGCGCTCGATCTTCTTCGGCGGCGATGGTGAACCATTGCCGGTCGGCACGCGCATCACCAATCCGACCTTTGCGCGCACGCTTGAGTCGCTTGCGTCGGCAGGCCCGCGCTACATGTACTTTGTCATGGCCCCGCGCCTTGCCGCCTATATCGCTGAGGAGACACCGCAGGATGGCCGCATGGTTGAGGCCGATATCGACGCCTACACCGCCAAGCTGCGTGACCCGGTGTGCGGCCGTTATCGCACTTACAAAATCTGCGGCATGGGTCCGCCATCATCAGGCGGCGTTGCGGTTGCACAAATACTAGGCCAGCTGGAGCGCTTTGATCTGGCCGCTATGGGCCCTGAAAGCCCAACCTTCTGGCACCTCTTCCTTGAATCGCAGCGCGTCGCTTACGCGGATCGCGGGCTCTACATGGGTGATGCCGACTTTGTGCCCGTGCCGGTCGAGGGCCTGGTGGACCCGGCCTATCTCGCTGAGCGAAGCGCTTTGATCAGCCCCGCTAAGGCGCTGCCGAAGGTCGAACCCGGCACACCGCAAGGCGCCAACCTCGCGCTTAGTGTGGGTGATCGCCCAGACGAACAGGGCACCACCCATTTTTCCGTCGTCGATACCGATGGCAACGCGGTCAGCTACACCTCGACGATCGAAGGCGCGTTTGGATCGGGCCTGTTTTTTGAAGGGTTCTACCTCAACAACGAGCTCACCGACTTCAGCGCCACACCGGATCGCGACGGCAAGCCGGTTGCCAACCGGGTGGAAGGCGGCAAACGCCCGCGCTCTTCGATGGCACCGACAATCGTCTTCGATGAGAATGGGGACGTGGTTCTCGTGATCGGCGCAGCGGGTGGCCCGACCATCCCGGTGCAAACCGCTCGTTCGATCATCGGAGTGGTCGACTTCGGCATGGACGCCAAGGACGCGCTCGGCTTGCCGCTCATTATGGCCTTTGGTTCAACCGTTGTTTACGAAAGAGGCAGCGTCATTGAAGGTATGGAAGAGGACTTGAAGGCGCTGGGGCACGAGCAAATTCGCGGTTTTGGTGCCTCTTTAAAGGCCAATGCGCTGCTGCGTTTGAGGGATGAAAGCGGCGCGATCACCTGGGAAGTTGCGCGCGATCCTCGGATCGAACCTAAGCTCGCTTACGAGTAACGGGCAGGGTCCTCGTTGCGCCTCAGAGATGAGCACGCTGAACCCGCGTGCCCTTACAACCCGCGCCATCACGCTTGCCGCTGCGCCAATCTGCGCCTAATTTAAGGGCGAGAGAACACAGCACACCTTAAACACGGCCGCGTTCGGACCCCGGTCCGGATCCAAGGAGCCACAGAGGAGCCCACGCCTGGTGCACGCCCCCCATATGCCGCATTCCGCTCGTCCCATCGTCGATCCAAGCGATCACCCCATCCTCCAGGATATCGATCGCGCGAACAACTTGCTCGAGCTGTTCCTGATGCGCGCTGAGCAAAGGGGCAACGAGCCCTTCCTTGCCTCCAAGGCCGAAGGCGAGTGGCGCACCATCAGCTGGTCCAAGGTAGCCGACCAGGTGTGCCTCTTGGCAGAAGCGCTGCGCGATATGGGGCTCAACCAAGGCGACCGAGTGGCTTTGGTTTCCGAAAACAGGCCCGAATGGTGCATCGCGGACCTTGCGATCATGGCGGCCGGCTGCATTTCTGTCCCGACCTACATCACCAACACTGAACGCGATCACGCGCATATCCTTGATAACTCCGGCGCGCGCGCGGTCATTGTTTCGACCCAAAAGCTGCTTGGCCCTGTTGTTGGCGCCATTGCGCGCACGGGCATTGTCGATCATGTTATTGGGATCGAGGATCTCAATCGGCAGCAATCTCCCGGTTTTCGGTACCACGACTGGGGGGCGATGGTTGCAGGCGACGCAGCGGCGGCTCGCGGTGCAGTCAAAGCGCGGATTGCCACTATCGAACGTGAGGACACCGCCTGCCTCATCTACACCAGCGGGACCGGCGGCGCGCCGCGCGGCGTTAAGCAGCATCACGGGGCGATCCTTTGCAATATTGCTGGCGCCGCTGAGATCGTGATCACCGACTTTGGGGTCGATGATGAACGTTTCCTCTCGTTCTTGCCTCTTAGCCACGCTTACGAGCACACAGCCGGCCAATACCTGCCGATCGCGCTGGACGGCGAGATTTACTATTCCGAAGGCCTCGAAAAGCTCGCCTCGAACATCGAAGAAGTGCAGCCTACGATCATGGTGGTCGTGCCGCGCCTTTTCGAAGTTCTGCGCACGCGGATCATCAAGCAGATCGAAAAGCAGGGCAAGGCGGCCAACTTCCTGCTCGACAGCGCAATCAAGATCACAGAGCAGGCGCGCGAAGGCAAGGTCCGCAAGCGTGACCGGCCCATGGATTTTGTGATTGAGAAGGCCCTGCGCCCCAAGATCCGGGCCAAGTTTGGTGGGCGGATAAAGGCGATGGTCTCAGGCGGCGCGCCGCTCAACCCGGAAGTGGGGAGCTTTTTCGACGCAATGGGCCTCACCATGCTGCAGGGTTATGGCCAGACGGAGAGCGGCCCGATCATGAGCTGCAATCGTCCAGCTGTCGGCCTGAAGATGGACACGGTCGGCCCGCCGATGCGCGGTGTCGAGATCAAGATTGCCGAGGATGGCGAAATCCTGTGCCGCGGTGAGCTGGTAATGCATGGCTATTGGCGCAACGATGCGGAAACCGAACGCACGATCAAAGATGGCTGGCTGCACACCGGCGATATTGGGCATCTCGATGCCAAGGGCCGGATCGTGATCACCGACCGCAAGAAGGACATGATCGTCAACGACAAGGGCGACAATGTCGCGCCGCAAAAGATTGAGGGCATGCTCACGCTCCAACCCGAAATCGCGCAGGCCATGGTGAGCGGAGACAAACGCCCCTATGTCGTCGGACTGATTGTGCCGGACGCGGAATGGGCGCTCGAATGGGCGACCGCCAATGGCAAGAAATTTGATCTGAAAGAGCTGCAGGAACTGCCCGCCTTCAAGAAGGCGGTGCGCGCCGCGGTGGACCGGACAAACAAGGACCTGTCGGTCGTCGAAAAAGTGCGCAAGTTCGACTTCTCGGACGAAGCCTTCACGATCGAAAACGAAGAAATGACGCCGAGCATGAAGATCCGCCGCCACAAGATCCGTGATCGTTATCAGGAACGGATTGACGCGATGTATTGAGGCCTAAGCGGCCTCAACATCCTCGATAAATTCCGGATAGAACGTTGACGCACGCGTCGACCATCCCGGTGCGGTGGCAGCGGCTTCGCTCAGGGATTGCAGCAGGATCTTGCGTTGGGCCGGGCGGATCAAAGGCAGCGCGGCGGCGGCACAGAAGATGGCGGGCAGATAGGGACGCGCTTCGGCTCCGATCAAGCGCTCATAGAGAAAACGGAAAGCCGAAAAGCTCTCGATCGCGTCCTGCTCAAGATCAAACACCGCGATCCGGACCAGCTTGCTGACGAAGCGCTCTACATCGGCGATCGCTCCATTGGCCGGGATCAACGCGCGCGCGGCTTTCAAGTCTTGATAGATGACGTACTGGCGGCGGATCGAAGCGCTGTCGTCTTCGCTGCGGCCCCACATCTTGAACGCGTCGCCCCGCGCCAAGCCTATATCGAGGCTGCGCTTAACGTAACGCTGCTCAGCCGGAGCAAAGCTGGCGAATTCCCGCATTTCGCTGATGGTTGCCGTCGAAGTGCTGGCGAGTGTCACGATAGGTCTCCTCTGTATGAGGACGACCTTTCGCCGGTTTTGGTTAATACGGAGTAACGACGGTGCGCGCGTTAAGTGGTCGGACTAGATGAGACCAGCCAGCGGGCTTGAAGGATCCGCGTATTTGCGTCGACCCATCCGGCCAGCCAGATAAGCCTCGCGCCCCGCCTCCACCGCCAGCTTCATCGCCCGCGCCATACGGATCGGATCCTTGGCCTCCGCGATAGCCGTGTTCATGAGGATGCCATCGCAGCCTAGTTCCATGCCGACCGCAGCGTCAGACGCTGTCCCCACACCCGCATCAACGAGCACCGGCACTTTGGCGCCTTCAACGATGAGGCGGATCGTGACCTGGTTCTGGATGCCAAGCCCTGAACCAATGGGCGCGCCCAAAGGCATGATCGCCACCGCTCCCGCATCTTCGAGCTGCTTGGCAGCAATCGGATCGTCCACGCAATAGACCATAGGGTCAAAACCCTCTCTAGCGAGCGTCTCGCACGCCTTCAGCGTCTCGCGCATATCGGGGTAAAGCGTGCGCGCTTCGCCCAGCACCTCGAGCTTGACCAGGTTCCATCCCCCGGCTTCGCGCGCCAGGCGCAGGGTCCGCACCGCGTCCTCGCCCGTAAAGCACCCGGCGGTGTTGGGCAGATAGGTGATCTTTTTGGGATCGATGAAGTCGGTCAACATCGGGGCCTTGGGATCGGTCACGTTGACCCGGCGCACCGCAACGGTGACGATTTCCGCACCACTCGCTTCGACGGCGGCCGCGTTCTGTTCGAAATCCTTGTACTTACCGGTGCCCACAATGAGGCGCGAGGTGAAGGTTTGGCCCGCAACGCTCCAGCTGTCCGTTTCGGGAGAGGGCGCGCTGTCGCCGCCTCCAACGAAATGCACAATCTCGAGGACATCACCTTCGCAGAGTATGGTCTCGCTCAAGGTTGAGCGTGGGGCGATCTCGCCATTGCGCTCTACGGCCACTTTTTCGGGGGTCAGCTCAAGCTCGCGGACAAGGTCGGCTACGCTCGACGCATCGGTGCGGCGCGTTTCGCCATTCAACGTGATCGTCTTGGTCATGCAAGAAGCAGATAGCCGCCCTGTTCGCGTGCGCAACCGGCAGTTTGCTAGGCCGGGTGACTAAACCCGCGCATATTCATAACGTGACCGATGGACACGATGGCGACACCTATGATTGTGAGAACCGCTTCCTGAGGGCCGTGCCCTGCAAGCAAAGCGGCGGTCATGAACCCAAGCCCCACCAAGGCAACCAACACAGGGCCCAGTCGGCGATGGCGCCACGCACCCCAGCCGATGGCTACAGCGGCCGCCGCAACAGCCAGTGCAAGGCCAATCTCATGGATTCCGGGCGCCAGAAGAAAGTGCCCTCCAACTCCAAGGCCGGACACAATCAGCACCGTCGCTACGCAATGAACAGCGCAGAGACCGGCAAGGCCGATTCCGAACTGGTCAAGACGTTGGCGCCAGGTGGGGCTGCGGCGCAAGTGAGTGGGGGGCGGGCTTGTCATTGGAAACGCCATTTATGATACAACGTTACATTGCGCAAGGTGCATGAGTGTTTGCTGCAATTGACCTTGCGCTCTTGGGCTTGGCGGCACATTTACCGCCCTGATGGCATCCACCGCTGCACCTTCCCCCGAGGCGACCCTATCCGCCGCACATTCTCAGCCGCGCGCGAGACCGGTTGCGCTTGCGCGCTGGCTTGAGGTGACCGCGCTCTTTGTCGTTTTGATCGTGCTTGTTGGCGGTATCACCCGGCTCACGGAAAGCGGCCTTTCCATAACCGAATGGGAAGTGGCGACCGGTGTTCTGCCCCCACTTAGCGAAGAGGCTTGGCAAGCCGAGTTCGCAAAGTACCGGGCCACCCCGGAGTATCAACTGGAGGCGAGCGTCGGCGGAATGACTTTGGCGAACTTCCAGTTCATCTATTTCTGGGAGTGGTTTCACCGTTTGCTGGCGCGCATGGTTGGGCTTGTCTACGCGCTGCCGCTTGTCTGGTTCTGGATCCGCGGAGCTATTCCTCAAGGCTTCAAGCCGCGCCTCGTCGGCCTCTTAGCGCTTGGCGGCGTCCAGGGGTTGATTGGCTGGTTCATGGTTCAGTCCGGGCTGCAGGACGGTATGACCGATGTGAGCCACTTCCGCCTGTCGCTGCATCTGCTTACGGCGCTGACGCTTTTGGCCGCCCTTGTTTGGACTTCGCGCGATATGCGGCGCCTGGCAATGCATGGCGATGCTGGGCCTGCTGCGATGACCGGGGTCAGCCTTGGCGTGATCGCCATTCTGTTTGTGCAGCTTCTCCTGGGCGCCTGGGTTGCTGGACTGAATGCAGGACACGCCTCTTACAATTGGCCCTTCATGTACGAGACGACGCTTGTGCCCGAGGTCGAGAATTCACGCGGGCTGCTGTATCTGGTTACGAGCGATCCGACGACGCTGCATTTCCTTCACCGCTGGTGGGCGTGGGTTGCGGTGGTCGCTCTGGTGTATCTGGCGCGGCGCATTCGTCTGCGTGATCGCCGCGCTTCCCTTGCGCTTTACTGCGCGTTCGGAACAATGGTTGCGCTTGGAATTGCGACTGTCTTGAGCGGTGTCGAACTCTGGATTGCCGCTGCTCACCAACTGGTCGGCGCGTTAACTGTCGCCAGCACGGCGTGGGCCGCGCATGTCGACGGGATGATGCAGCAAGAGCGTAGAGCCTCGTGATCGGCCCGCGCGCCGCTCTGATCTACACACCCCTGCCCGATGCGGAAACCGCGCGCGCCATCGCCACCACCTTACTCGAAGAGAACCTCATCGCTTGCGCCAATATTTTGGGCGAGATGGAGTCCGTGTTCCGTTGGGAAGGGCGCGTCGACACCGTCAATGAGGTGGCCGTGCTTTTCAAGACCTCCTCTGATGCAATTGATCCGGCAGTTTCGCGGCTGGGCGCGTTGCATCCGTATTCAACACCCGCCATTGTCGCCACGGTCTGCAACGCCGCTTACCCTGACACTCTTGAATGGCTGGCTGAGCAGACACGAGGCGCCGTAAACGGCCCTGTCAACACGGAGTAACAGCTGATGTCCTACGCTGGACTGTCACGGCGACACGCGTTGGTGTTTGCGATAAGCGCTCTTGGAGCTGGCTTAGGAGTGTCCCATCGCTCACTCCTAGCCGCCACAAGCGTAACCAGCCCGACCGCGCCGATGCTCCTGACAAGGAAGCTGTCTCGGGGTCTGCGCGATGGCAAGGCGGTGCTCGTCACGCGCCAATGGCGCGTGCAGTTCTCTCAGGAGAACCGGGGCGTGAGCGTTACCGGAGAGCAGACAACAGTGTCTGTTGACGCGCCACCAGCGCTGGCTGAACTGGCGCAGATTGAGAAAGAGCGTTCGACCGCTGGCATGTTTCCAATCCTGCTGTCTTCGGAAGGGGTGATCATGGCGGCAGGCGGGAACACCAGCCAGGCTAGTATCGATGCGGCCCTCAAGGTTGCTGAAGAGGTGATGATGGCGCGCGGCGTCGCCCAAGCGAGCGCCGCGGAACAGCGGCAAGTGATGGCGCAGCTGCAGGCGGCGGGCTCTTCGTTTCTGGATCAGATGCCGGGAGATTTGTTCTACCCCTCGATCGAGCCGCTTCGCGAATTGCGCCAAGTGCCTCTTGGTGAGGGGGTTGTGGGCGAATTTGAAGTCAGCTGGGAGGCAAGCGCCCAAGCCGAAACCGGATTGCTTGAAAGCGCCAGAAGGGAAGTGATCACCCGGATTGGCGAAAGCGAGCGGCGTTCCAGCGAAGACTGGCGCCTTGAACCCGCATAAGGGTGTATCAGGACCGCAATCCGGGGCGCGTCAGAAAGTGTAGGTATTATTTTACCTCTCGCCAAACCCTCGCTTTTGCTTGACTTCAAGGGCCTTTCGCCACAAATGCGCGCCACTTCGCAGATCGGTGTGCAACCGAAATGCGAGTCGCATAGGGCGCAGCTTTTTGCCCCAACCCGTGCGACACCCCAACAATCTCCGCTTTAAGGACTAGAACCATGAAAGCGCTCAGCACGCAGACCCGGTCAATCAAGCCGGCCGAGGTCGAAAAAGACTGGCACATCATCGATGCCGACGGCCTTGTCGTTGGCCGCCTTGCCTCGATCATTGCCAATATCCTGCGCGGCAAGACCAAGCCGACCTACACACCGCACGTCGACTGCGGCGATCACGTGATCGTGATCAATGTCGACAAGGTGAAATTCACCGGCAACAAGACGACCAACAAGGTCTATTACAAGCACACCGGTCACCCCGGCGGTATCAAGGAAACAACGCCGCAGAAGGTCCTCGAGGGCCGCTTTCCTGAGCGGGTTCTTGAAAAGGCTGTTCTGCGCATGATTCCGCGCGGGCCGCTTGGCCGCAAGCAGATGAAGAACCTGCACCTCTACGCCGGGACTGAGCACCCGCATGACGGGCAGCACCCCAAGGCGCTCGACGTCGCTTCCATGAACCGCAAGAACAAGGTCACCGTCTGATGGCTGAAAACGATACGAACACCGGGGAAACCGTGAACGATCTCGCTGATCTGAAGGACATTGCCGGCGACGCGCCCGCAGCCGATGCGGCTGAAATCGCGGAAACCACCGCTGCCAATCCGACGATGCCGTTGCGCGAGCAGGAGCTTGACGCTCAGGGCCGCGCCTATGCGACCGGTCGCCGCAAAGACGCCGCCGCGCGCGTTTGGATCAAGCCGGGCACGGGCAAGGTCACGATCAACGGCCGCGATCAGGAAGTGTACTTTGCACGACCGACGCTGCGCCTCATCATCGATCAGCCCTTCTCGATCACAGATCGGCAGGGCCAGTACGATGTCGTCGCAACCGTCAAGGGCGGCGGCCTCTCCGGCCAGGCCGGCGCGGTCAAGCACGGCATCAGCCAGGCGCTGACCAAGTACGAGCCTGAATTGCGCGCAACAGTGAAGGCCGCTGGCTTCCTCACTCGCGACAGCCGCGTCGTCGAGCGCAAGAAGTATGGCCGCGCGAAAGCCCGCCGCAGCTTCCAGTTCTCGAAGCGCTAAGGCTCACCGGGATCAACACCGAACCAAAAAGGGCGGCCTCTCACCAGGGAGGCCGCCCTTTTCTGTGTGCTCAGCGTTGAAGCCACATAATGCCCCAGGATAGCACCGTGCCCGCGATGAACAGCGGCCACGACCAGTAGATTTCGAAATCTCCCATCCTCATCTCGTGAACGGCCAAGGCCCCCGCGCTCGACCCTTGCGAGCCTACGACTAGCGCCACTGTGCCGGTGAGGATCGCTCCAAGGGCTATCGCTTTCACCACGATGTTCTCCACGCGTTCCAGGATCGCGAAGCCCACGGCAAAGCTGCGCGTCCGCCCAACCAATTCCAGACCACCGGGTACCAAGCCAGTGGGAGCCTCCGGCTGAGCCGGTTGCGAAGAAGAATATCCCTTAGAAATCCTTACAACTGGTGCGCCAAAACAAGTTAACGCGAACCCCCGCATGTTTACCTGGTTGGCCTTAGTCGCTTTTGCCCACGACACGCGTTTCAACCTCGATCGCCGGTTTCCCGTTCAAGGATCGTCGACAGGTGAGCACGTTATACGAAGGCGGCGCTCCGTGTCGAAGGCGCGTTGAGAGCGTCCCCGCCCCTATGACCTGGGCTCTTGCACCATCGGGCGCCTGTGCTCTTGCGGGGCGGCTTTCATTAAAGGGCGTATGGATATGCCCCGACATGATCGCATCCATGCCGTGCCTTGCGAGCCGATCAAACGCTGCGTTACCTCCAATCGTCGCGCTCGGACCGCCGACCTCGGGTCCGTGGAGGGGGTGATGCGCGGTAACTATAAGTGTTCGCCTATCATCTTTCAGCGTCTCAAGCGTCACAAGGGTTCGCTCTAACGAGCGCGCGGTAACGACCCCATCTGACCAAGGCCACCGGTTCTGCGAGCGCACCGTGGTCTTGAGCGGAACGAGCACTAGGTCATCGGTTTCGAAACGGTCGACAGCCACCCGATCGCACAGGCGATTGTATCGATTGTATGGACGGCGAAACCGCTCGATCAGATTGAAATAGGGCATGTCGTGATTGCCGGGATCGATCCAGACGGGAATGTCGAACCGCCCAAACCAATCCGCCGCTGCCGCATATTGCTTATGCGTCGCGCGCTGCGTGATGTCGCCGGTGCAAACCAAGGCATCGGGCCGTTCTTCAGCAATCGCGCGCTCAACGGCCCCTAAGGCGCTGCGATCCTCAACACCGAAATGCACATCGCTGATATGAAAAAGCCGAGTTGCCACGTCATGCTCGCCTAGGGTGTAAGATCGCGAGCATTACACCCGCCGGCTCAAGATAAGCCATGCGGCCATACCATTGAGCGCGCTGTAGGCAAGGTAAGCCCACGCGAGTTCCGGCCAGCCATTGGCGGCAAGCAGCAAAGCCGCAAGCAACACGGCAAACTCGGCTATCAGTGTGAGCCGACCGCCAAGAACCGAAAGAAAATCGGGCACTTGCTCGGCCAAGGGGTGCCCCGCTTCGAGCACAGCGCGGTGAATCGCGAAGTTCATGACCCCCAAAACCACGATAAGACCGACCGACCACAGCATGCGTGACAGTATGACGTAAACAGTGGTCGAGCGATACGGGCCGTTTGTCGGCGATTGTGAGTCCTTGATCCTGATCGGCCCTCACCGGTCGAGCGATGAACGCCCGAAATCGAACCTCGCGTGCCTACGCTGCTGTGGGCTTGTATCTCATAACTCGTGAGGCCGCCTGGTTTCCCCGCTTCGACCCCACCCCCTAACCCCGTGGTCGAAGGCCGGGCGGACCCTCGCTTTAGGAGAGATGTTATGAAAACCTGGACCCTTACTCTTGCTGCCGCTGCGGTTGGATTTGCCGGCATTGCTACCCCTGCGATGGCCGACACCCCCGAGAAGAAGACCGCCTCTGTCAGCTATGCCGGCCTCGACCTCAACACGATCGAAGGTCAGAAATTGCTTGAGCAGCGCGTGGAGATCGCGGCGCGGCGCGTATGCGGTTACAATCGTGCGACGACCGGCACCCGGATGCGCGGCGATGCACGCGAATGCCTCGCTAAGGCGCGTGCCAGCGCGCGCGAGCAAGTAGCGGCCATCATCGAAGACCAACGGCGCGGCGGCTGAACCGCGCTCACACAATAGCGCTGCGGTTAGCCCCTGCGGTGCTAAGCCTTGGCGGCCTGGATGCACCTAGTCCCTGCGATCCAGGCCGTTTTCTTTTGTCCTGCAACCGCAAAGCTCTCTCGAGCAACGCAAGGCTTTAGCCTTAGCGGCCCGCCATCTTCTTGACCTTCGAGAGATAGGTGCGGCCGATCCTAAGAGCTTCTCCGTTCATCAATTCCGCAGACCACACACCGAGGCCATCATGACGCAGGCCGCGAATGTTGTCGCGCCGCAGGATGGTGGAGCGGTGGATGCGAATGAACTTGTCTGGATCCAGCCGCGCCTCGAGACCGGCAATCGTCTGCAACAGCAGATAGGTGCGCCCACTCTCGCCGCCCTCTTGCGCGTCTTCGCCGGGCGAGGCGACATGAAGCCGGACGTAATCGCGTTCCGCATCGATACGGTGCACCTCGCTCACGGCAATGCGCAGGAGTTCGGAACGGTGGGGAACCCAAAGCTCATCAAGCCATTCGCTCGCTTTAGC
Source organism: Pseudomonadota bacterium (assembly GCA_039815865.1). Lineage (GTDB taxonomy): Bacteria > Pseudomonadota > Alphaproteobacteria > Sphingomonadales > Sphingomonadaceae > Erythrobacter. Next base: position 7,054 of record JBCBYM010000031.1, on the reverse strand, counting down.
CGCGCGTTCTCCGCGGCGAGCTACGGCCCGGGTGATGGCTCGCGAGAGGCGATCAGCGGAAACCGGCTTGAGCACGTAATCAATGGCATCAAGATCAAAGGCCTCAACGGCAAAATGATCGTGAGCGGTCACAAAGATCACGGCTGGAGGGGTTTCGTTCTCGGCCAACTTGCGCGCAACACCAAGACCATCAAGCTCAGGCATTGTCATATCGAGGAGCACAAGATCAGGCGTCAGTTTCTCTGCCAGGCGCAAGGCTGCCGCGCCATCGCTTGCTGTGCCGACGACGCGGATGGAATCAAGCTCAGCGCAGATAACTTGAGTGCGCTCCACAGCCAAGGGTTCATCGTCGACAATCAAGGTGCGCATAGGCGCATCGGGCTTGGTATCAGTATCGGCCATAAATCTCGCTTGTTTTACTCGGCGCTGAAAGCTCTTAGCGGTTGGCGTGTCAACGGAATGCGCATCTCTGTGACATACCCGCCGGCATGCGGAGTGGACGTCACAACCACGTCGAGGCCAAAGCGCGCTTCCAACCGGTCGCGCACGTTGGCAAGACCAATGCCAAAGCCATGCTTAACGCCCTCTGGCACACCCGGCCCATCATCGCTGACGGTAACAACCAGGCGATCAAACTCTTCGCGCGCTGCGAGAGTGATTGTGACCGTGCGCGCCACCGGGGAAACAGCGTATTTGACCGAATTCTCGACCAAGGGCTGGAGTATCATGCCGGGTACACGCGCATCAGCCAATTCGTCCGGCAGATCAAAGACAGTCCGCAATCGTTCGGGAAAGCGAACCGCTTCAATCTCGAGATATTGGCGTTGCAGATCAAACTCGTCCGCGAGAGCCACATCGCCGGTCGGTTCATCGGCGAGGCTGTGGCGATAGAACCGGCTGATAGACTGGATCATCGCTTCGGCGCGCTGCGGCTTGCCGGTCATCACAAGTGCGGAGAGCGAATTGAGCGTGTTGAACAGGAAATGCGGGTTCACCTGATAACGCAAGCTGCGCAATTCTGCCGCCTTGGCCGCGCTGCGGAACTGCTCTTCTCGCCGCTGCGCCGCGCTTGCCTGATAGCCGGCCAGAAGCGCAAAATAGAGCGAGGCCCAAGCCAAAAGCAGGAAATAGCGCCCCAGGGCTATGTCAATGACGGCCCGCCACTGGTCCGCTGGCGTTCGAGCCGGCTCGATGAGAATGCTGCCAGAGCTTTCAGAAGAACCCTGCTCCACCGCAGCCGCGTCGTTCGGATCTGTCAGGTTCGCGGGAACATCAACAAACAGGTTGCCGGCATCGTCGCGGCGCAGGCTGAGATTGTTCTTCTCAGCGTAGATCTGCTCCCACTTGAGCTGCATATCCTCGAACACAATTTGGTTGAGCTGCCCGATGGCCAAGGCGACGGGCAGCGCAAACACGATCGCAGCCGAGATCTTGATCCACAAGGGACGAGCGTCGAACAAGCGCAGCAGGAACCACAGCACGACGGTCAGACCCAGGCCACTGAGCGTGACGACGCCGCGACGCCACGCCAGCTCCAACTGCATCTCAAAGCCGGCCACATAGCTTCGGGTGGTAATCAGCACGAAATAGGTCGCCCACAGGACCACCATCGAAAACAAAACCGTGCGAAACGGCACACTCACAGCCGCGTCGGCGGCGCGCTTTGCAGGCGCAATAGGGGCTTTGGCTGGCGGCATCATGATCCCTCGCGCAATAGCCCGGCGGCCGCTGGTTCGCCAATTAGCGGAGTCAGCGCGTCATCGGACGAAGATGAACGTTGGTCGAATGATAGCGCAGTTTCGGCTTCTATTGACCGAATAAACACCACGGCGCAGCGAAAAATGCTCTGGATTTACGTTGAACGTGGCGCCGCCAGCCAGATCAGTCGCGCGGCTTGATCATTTCCGCCGGCACAATCCACTCACCAAACTGCTCTTCGGTCAGCAGACCAAGCTCAAGCCCCGCCTCTTTCAGTGTCGTACCATCAGCATGAGCTTTCTTGGCGATCTTGGCCGCGTTGTCATAGCCGATGTGGGGATTCAGCGCGGTAACCAGCATCAGGCTTTCGTTCATCAGCTTGTCGATGCGCTGCGTGTTGGCCTCGATGCCGGTCACACAATTGTCGGTGAAGCTCACAGCGCTGTCGGCGAGCAAGCGGATCGATTGCAGCACCGAATAGACCATAACGGGCTTAAACACGTTGAGCTCGAGGTGGCCGTGCGATCCCGCGACGCTGACGGTTGTGTGATTGCCCATCACTTGCGCGCATACCATCGTAATCGCCTCGCACTGGGTTGGATTGACTTTGCCCGGCATGATCGAAGAGCCCGGCTCGTTTGCGGGCAGTGCGATCTCGCCTAGGCCCGAGCGTGGGCCGGAACCAAGCAGGCGGATATCATTGGCGATCTTCATGGCCGAGACGGCCACAGAGTTCAGCGCGCCGGAAAGCTCAACAAGAGCGTCATGCGCAGCGAGCGCTTCAAACTTGTTGGGGGCCGTCACGAAGGCATGCCCAGTCGTTTGAGCAACACATGCCGCGAACTTCTCGGCAAAGCCGGCCTTGGAGTTGATGCCCGTCCCCACGGCTGTGCCACCTTGCGCCAGCTCAAGCACACGCGGCAAAGCGTTCTCAAGCCGGGCGATGCCGTACTCCACCTGCTTGGCGTAACCGGAAAACTCCTGACCCAGCGTCAGGGGCGTTGCGTCCTGCAAGTGTGTGCGGCCAATCTTAACGATGTCCGCAAAGGCGACGGCTTTGGCATCGAGCGCGGAATGCAAATGCTGGAGCGCGGGGATCAACCGCTCAATCGTCTCACATGCCGCAGCGATGTGCATGGCGGTGGGGAAGGTGTCGTTCGAGCTTTGCCCCATATTGCAGAGATCGTTCGGGTGGACGGGCTCTTTACCGCCGTGATCGCCGGTAAGAATCTGGTTGGCGCGGCTGGCAATCACTTCGTTGGCGTTCATGTTGGACTGGGTGCCTGAACCCGTTTGCCACACGGACAGCGGGAACTGGCTGGCAAGCGTTCCATCAATCACCTCGCTCGCCGCCTCGACAATGGCATCGCCAAGCTGCGCGTCGAGCACACCAAGTTCCATGTTCGCTTTGGCCGCGCTTTGCTTCTGAATTCCAAGCGCCTTGACCAAAGGTGCAGGCATGGTTTCGACGCCGATTGCAAAATTCGCGAGGCTGCGCTGGGTTTGCGCCCCCCAATGCGCATCGACAGGGACGGCCACTTCGCCCAGCGAATCGGTTTCGATCCGCACTTTTCCGGTTGCACCGAAGATTTCGCCGTTATTGATCATGTCACTCATCGAAGATCCCTTTGCGCTGGTCGATTGCCGCCCCTTTGCGTAGCGCGCTCCCATAAGCACCGCGCGCCGCAATCGTCAAAGGCCTTGGCGGTCTTCGCACCTATGTCTAGGGCGCAAAGAACGCTAAGGTTGCGCAATCGGACAGGGTTGACGAACTGTATTAGCATCGCAATACAGTGGTCAAAGATCAGATGACGGACAACACCAAAATGGGCACTCAAACCACACAACAAGCACCAGACATGGCGCAAGATTCAGCCATCGCGCGCAAAGCGATGATTGACAGCCAGTTGCGCACGAGCGGTGTGAATGAGGAATTTGTCCTCGCGCGCATGCTAGCGGTCCCGCGCGAACAGTTTCTCCCGGAAGACAAGGCGTCTCTGGCTTACATTGATCGCAGCGTCCGTATTGATGGGGGCGCGCTGGCCTCGCCGCTATTTTATGGAAAGGCCTTGCTTGAGGCGGTTCCGGCGGCTGACGATCGAGTTCTGGTTGTTGAGGGCGGAACGTCTTACGTCGCTGCGATTGTCGGTCCCTTGGTCGAAAGCGTCGCGACTGTGACGGCCTCTGCCGCCGCCAACGGCGAAGTTGACGGTGCCTATTCGCTGATAATCGTCGATGGGGCGATTGAACATCTGCCCGATGCTTTGGCGCAGTGCCTTGAAGAAAGCGGTCGGATCGTTTCAGGTCTGGTGTTGCGGAACGTAACTCGGCTGGCCTCGGGCCGCAAAGTGGCGGGCCACCTATCGCTCCAGCCGGTAGAAGATCTCGGCATCCCCGTTCTCCACGCGTTTGATGCGCCCAAGAAATGGAGCTTTGCATGAGGTCGAAAAAACGCCTGTGCGCTCTCGCTTTAAGCGCTGCGACCCTGGCGCTCGCTGCCGCCAGCCCGGCTAAAGCCGACACGCTGCGCGACGCTTTGGCCGCGGCCTACAACAACAACCCCACACTTCAGGCCGCGCGCGCCAACCAGCGAGCGACGGACGAAGGTGTGCCGATTAGCAAGGCGGATGCGCTCCCATCGCTGGATGGATCGTCGAGCCTAACCGAGTTCATTCGCGCCAACGCAAACAACTTCTTCCAGCCCCAACGTGTCCTGACAGCCCAAGCCAGTGCGGGCGTGCCGATCTACAGCGGTGGCGCCGTCAAGAACGGCATCAAGGCCGCCAAAGAGCGGGTCTCTGCAGGCCAGGCGGATTTGCGCGGCATCGAAAGCCAGATTTTCAACCAGACGGTGGCTGCCTATCTGGACGTTCTGAGGACGGAAGCGCTGGCCAATCTTGCTTCGAACCAGGTTGATGTTCTGATCGTCAATCTCGAGGCGACAAGCGATCGGTTTGAAATCGGCGACCTGACGCGCACCGATGTCGCTCAGTCGCAGTCGCGTTTAGCTATCGCGCAGGGTGACCTGGAGACCGCGAAAGCGAACCTGGTGACCGCTCGCGAAACCTATATCCAACTCGTCGGTAAGGCACCGGGCCGGCTATCCGCCCCGCCGCCTTTGCCTGGCCTGCCAGGGTCGGTCGACGATGCGGTTGCCATTGCGCTCAAGAACAACCCTGACCTTATCGCAGCCAAGGAGCGCGTTGAAGCGGCCGGCTTTGACAGTGAAGTGGCCGGTGCCGGTCGCCTTCCAACGCTGTCGGCTTTCGGAACCTACGATTACCAGAACACTCTGGGCACGGTCCCAGATCAGGTCATTCCCGGTGTGAATCCGGGTGATCCAGCGACTGTGATTCCCAGCGATCAAACGGCAACGGGCGTCCAGGCCGGCCTCACTTTGCGTATTCCGATCTTTCAGGGCGGACGAACGGCCGCGCAGCAACGCCAGGCGTTTGCGCGCGAGACAGCCGCGCTCGAACAGGCGATCGAAGCCGAGCGCTCTATCATCCAGCAAACCCGCGCGGCCTATATTAACTGGCAGGCCTCACTCGCGGTGATCGATAGCTCGCGCGTGGCCGTGGCATCGGCTGAAGTTAGCCTTGAGGGGGTCCGCGCGGAGAACTCTATCGGCAACCGAACCATTCTCGACGTCCTCAACGCCGAACAGGAATTGGTGTCTTCCAAGGCTCAGCTCGTCACCGCGCGGCGCAACGCCTACGTTGCCGGCTTTTCCTTGCTGGCAGCCATGGGCCGCGCGGAAGCGCGCGATCTGAACCTGGATACAGGCGGTTTGCTTTACGATCCGGTCGTCAATTACGAACGTGTGAAGGGCAAGATTTGGGACTGGGATCGCGATCCAGAACCCGCTCCGAATTCGACAAGAACCGTTGACATTCCAGCCGCTAACGCGACTTATGGGCCTCTCGATATTGAGTGACGCGTCCGTGTCCCGATTCGGGATTCGCGGGACAGTGAGGTAGGAATGGCGCAAAGCAACGAAGCATCGGTCGAAGAAATTCTGGAATCGATCAAGAAGGTGATCGCGCGCGACAACCGCAGCGAAGCCTCTTCAGCGCGGCGCCGCCGCGCTATGCCGCTTGAAGCGCCGATGGCCGAACCCGCCAGCGAAGATGAAGCCGACGAGGTCCTCGACCTATCCGACATGCTGGCTGAGGACGATTTCGAAGAGAGCGCTCTGAGCGAAGAAGCGGAAGATGCCCTTACCCCGCTTGTGACCGAAGAAGTGCGCGGAGCGATGCAGGAAAACCTCGCGGCGCTCTCGATGTTGGCCGAACCGGGCGCCAAGCCGCAGATTGTTCGATCGGGTGAGACATCGCTTGAAGGACTAACGCGGGATTTGCTGCGCCCAATGCTTGCAGAATGGCTGGATAAGAACCTGCCGGCGATGGTAGAAACGATGGTTCAAGCCGAAATCGCTCGGATTGTCGGAAAACGTCGTTAGAGGAGAGGGCAGCTCTTTTGCCCCAAGGCCTCTGCCATGAACGAAGATCCGGCTGGAAAAGCCCTCGCATCCGCGCAGCACTCACTAGCAAAGAAATACGGTGACGCTCAGAAGGGCGACGCGATTGAGCGCCACATCTTCTTGTGCGCCGTTTCAGAGAAACAGCAGTGCTGCGGGCGTGCCGAAGGCGAAGCTGCGTGGTCCTACTTGAAAGAACGGCTGAAGGAACTGGGTTTGGTTGGGCCCCGGCGCACAGCGGACCACCCAAAGGGCCCGGGCGGCGTGCAACGTACCAAAGCCGATTGCCTCCAGATGTGCGACGCGGGCCCGATCGCGGTCGTGTGGCCGGAGGGAGTGTGGTATCATTCCTGCTCACCAGCCGTGCTGGAGAGGATCATCCAGGACCACCTCATCGCCGGCCAGCCGGTTGAGGATTTTCGCCTGACGCCTTCAACCGCATCCAGCGCTGCGGACTAATTCCGGCGATCACCGCCACCAAACAGCTCATCCGCTCCCGGCAGACGGTTGTCGACCGCCTCATCGTGGCCTGTCCCATTTGAAAGGAACGCAAGGCTCATCAGCGCTCCGCCCAAGCCCATCGTCATCGCGATGCCCAGCGCGACCGCGATGAAGAAATGGATTGAGACCTGAGGGTAGACCATCCAAAGCGCGCCGACGACAACCACAATCGTTACGCCAGTGACACCCGCCAGCAGCCGCATGATCTGGCGGAACCGATTCCAAGCATAGGCGGCGTTTTCGGGATCATCGAGGGGGGACTTGTTGACCATGGGTTCCCAATGCGCGCCCGCATCCCGCTTGGCAATGGCGTACAATGCACAGGCCGATGCATGAGATTCGCCTTTTCCATCGATCAATGGCATTCTTAGCGGT
>JBCBYM010000312.1:0-531 GCA_039815865.1 Pseudomonadota bacterium | reverse complement strand
ATCCGAACAAGGGCTACACCATCCTCAAAGAAGGCGCGGTGGGCGCGATGTTCGACGGGCATAGCGGAGAATATTTCGACAACGATGCCGGCAACCCGCTCGGCGATTGGGGAGCACCGCATGCCGATGCGCTCGATGACGCGAAATGCGACGAGGTGCTCGCGCTGATTGATGCGGAATTGGAGAAGCTGGGCGTCGCCTGATCGCCTCCTCAGCTTGCCAGCATGCGCAAAACAAAAGGCCGCCGGGATCGCTCCCGACGGCCTTTTTGTTTCGCGTTGAAGGCTCGCGCTTAGACGCGGGTGCCCGTCAGCGGCATCGCACCGAACGCGCCGGCGTTGACCGAGCCGGTGATCGTGTCGCCATCAACGGTTGCTTCGCATTCGAGCTTCATCGGCATCGGGACGGTCATGTCCATCGACCACCTGATGGTATCACCGTCAACAGTACCGCTTTCGATGTCCATCGCGCCCATGCCGCCTTCCATCTTGCCCGAGAAGGTGCCGTCGCCCTTGTCGTTGATGGTGATCT
>JBCBYM010000311.1:0-563 GCA_039815865.1 Pseudomonadota bacterium | reverse complement strand
CGCCATCGTCGTCCCGCTCTTGGCCCAGCTGGTGATGAAGACATCCGAAGGATGACCTTCTGGCAAGGGTTCATAGGGCCGGTGGTTAGGCCGCTCCCCCGCCATCGCCGCGCCCATCACCGCGCCAAAGCCTTCAACGCTGGTTGCCTGACCGATTTTCGCACTCATTCGTGTATTCCCCCCTTATTGCCCGTGTGGGTCTAGAGGCTGGGAGAGCGCGTGGGAAGCCGTATGGAAAGCCGTGGGACAGGCCCAGGGCATGCGGCGTGTAGGAGACACAGGTTACACAGTCCAAAAGTCGAAAACACACCTCCTCCAAAACGCTCGAAAAGGCTTCAAAAAACGTGCGAGGGTGGGTGGTTCCACTCGCACTATGGGCTGTAGTGCATCATGCTCTTACCACCGCACAGGGGCTGTAGGAAAATGCAAAAGCGCTTGCGCTTTGCCACTCGCCGCCTTATCGGCGCCGCTCCTGTTTCACCGCCAACCAAGGAGGCGATGATGTTTACACGTTTTGCGCCACCACCACGGCGAGAGAGAAAACCCGCGACGCGCCTTGCCGC
>JBCBYM010000310.1:0-565 GCA_039815865.1 Pseudomonadota bacterium | reverse complement strand
AGGCGGAGGCGGAGGAGGAGGCGGAGGCGGAGGTAGAAGCGTAGGCATAGGCGTAGACGGAGACGGAGGCGGAGGCGGAGACGGAGGCGGAGGCGGAGGCAAAGGCGGAGGAGGGGGCGGAGGCCAAGGCGGAGGCGGAGGCAAAGGCGAAGGCAGAGGAGGAGGCGGAGGCGGAGGCAGATTCGGAGACGGAGGCGGAAGCGGCGGCGAAGGCAGAGGCAGAGGCGGAGGCAAAGGCGGAGGCGGAGGCGGAGGTGGAGGCGGAGGCGGAGGTGGAGGCGGAGGCGGAGGCAAAGATGGAGCCGGAAGCGGAGGCAGAGGCAAAAGTAGAGGTGGCGGCTGAGGCGAAGGCTAAGACGGAGGTGGAGGCGGATGCGGAGGCGGAGGCGGAGGCGGAGGCAGAGGCGGAGGCGGAGGCAGAAGCGGAGGCTGGGGCAGAGGTGGAGGTGGTGGCAAAGACGGAGTCGAAGGCGAAGGCGGAGGCAAAGGCAGCGGCGGAGGCTGAGGCTGAGACGAAAGCGGAACGGGAAGCGGAGTCGGAGGTGAAGGTGGAGGTAAAGGCGGA
>JBCBYM010000030.1:0-21742 GCA_039815865.1 Pseudomonadota bacterium | reverse complement strand
GTGGTCGATGGCCCGGCCTCAAGCAGCCTAGCCAGGGCCAAACTGGCCGAAGCGAACATCATGGCCAATTATATGGGCGCCGCTGAGCAAAGCGTAGCCGCGCTTGAATACGATGTGCCGCTCGCCTTCACCGCCGCCATCGGCTTTGCGATGGCAAAAGGCGATTACGAGACCGCCAATGCCAAGCTTGAGGAAGGTCTGGCCGCCTTTCCCGACGATCCGCGGCTTGTTACCATCGATGCCGAACGGCTGTTTGCAAGCGCTCAACCCGATGCCGCACGCGAGCGCCTTGCACCCGTTCTTGCGCTCCAGCCGCCGCTGGCGCAGGCGCACAAGCTTGCCGGCCGCATGGCTCTCACCCGCCGGGACAGCGCGGCCGCGACCCGGCATTTCCAAGCGGTTCTAAGCGCGCAGCCCAAGGATCAGACCGCCATGCTGGCGATGGCCGCAATCGCGCGTGACAACGGCAATGAGGCTGAGGCCGCCAACTGGATCAACAAGGCGAACGAAGCGGGTGAGCCGCATCCGATTGGCCTGCTTTTCGCGGCGCAGATGGCGTATGATCGCGGGCAGGTGCAGCGCGCTTACGAACTGATCGAGACCGTGCCGCCGGCGATCGCGGGCGAGCCGAGCTTTGAGCGGCTGCGCGGCTTTATTGACGCAAGCCGCGGCCAATACGGCGCGGCGATCCTGCCGCTTCAGTCCTACCTTGAAGGCGCGAGCGATGACTATCTCGCGCGCCGCATTTTGGCCGAGGCCTATGCCGAACAAGGGGAAATGGACAACGCCTGGCGCACGATCGCGCCGGTTCTGACCGATCCGCAAGCCGATAGCGGCGCGCTGACGCTGGCGCTGGGTCTTGCGGAAAAGACACAGCAGGGTGATCCCGACGCCATCCGCGCGGCTATCGGCCAGCGCGAGGCTGCGCCTGATGTGTCAGAGCAATTGCGCGCCGCTGGCGAAGCGATCCGTGCCGGTGACTGGGCCAAGGCTGACGCGATCTACGCTCCGCTTGTCGAAGGCGCCGGCGCGCGCAACGCGGTGCTGCTCAACAACGCCGCCGCGGTCAAAAGCAAGCTGGGCGCCCATGCCGAGGCGGTCGCGCTGGCGCGCCGGGCCTTGGACCAAGCGCCGGAAAGCCCGCAGATCCTGGACACGCTGGGATGGGCGCTGTGGCAGGAAGGCAAGAGCCTTTCCGAGGCCCGCGCCTTGTTGACCCGTGCGGCGGAAGGCGCCCCCGGAAACGCGGAGATCGCCGAGCACTGGGCGATCGCGCATCAGGACGCTTGACCCGCGCAGCGAGGCTATCTATCGGGGCGCTCCAACTCGGGCGCAGTCGCATGCGCTCAAGCGCCTCACAGGCAACCTCGTGGGTCCTTAGCTCAGTTGGTAGAGCAACTGACTTTTAATCAGTAGGTCGCTGGTTCGAACCCAGCAGGACTCACCACTTTCATCTTTGTCTCGGCAGGCGCCGGTCAGGCTTCAGGGCTGCGCGGCGGGCGCGCGTCGAGCCATTTGGCTGCACGCACGCCGAAGGTGATGAGGAAGGGCACCAGCACGATGCTCAGCGTCACTTTCGCAATCACCTGCCCGATCATCAGATTTGTGAACTCCTCTGCCGACAGCACGCCGGCAAAGGCAAGCGTGACGAAGATGACCGAATCAATCGCCTGGCTCAACGCCGAGGCGATGGCACCGCGCACCATCAGGCCAAACGTCGTCGCATCCCCGCTCCCGCGCAAACGATCAAAGATCCAGATGTTGAGCAGAAGCGACGTGATATAAGCGGCTGGCCCCGCCATCAGGATACGCGGTGTCTGGCCCAGCACACGCTCGAACGCAGCCAGGTCATCCCCGCGAAATTCAACCATGCCAGGGGACGCGGGAAGGCCCAGAACGAGATATATGAGCGCTGCGGACAGCGCCAGTGGCACAAAGCCCCACCACACCAGCCGGGTCGCCATAGCCCGCCCGTAGAGCTGCGATATGGTGCTCGAGATGACCACCAGCAGCAGGAACGGGAATATCCCGGCCTCGACCGACAAGGGGCTCGGCCACAATTGAACCTGCTTGTAGGCGACCACGCCCGCCAACACCGTCATCCCTCCATAGAGGATGAGGAAGGCAAACAACCCCGTCGGCACATTGATGGGCGTGATATGCTGTGTGTCGTAGGGCGCAAAGGCCCCTTTGGCGCTGGCTTTATCCGTCATCTGTCCATCGGTAGGCAGGCGGCTTCAAAAAGGGAAGCCATGCCGGTTATGGAAACCGTGGGGAGATGCCCAAGCGAGCCCGCGCTCTGGGTCGGTGACAGCTTGAAGCTTGCACAGGGCCGCGCTGACTGCCAACACCTCAAGGCAACACGGCCCGTGCCCCGACGCATAGGTCAATCGGGGCTCTTTCTGGGATCAAACCACCGCTGTGAACGAATTTCTTGCGTCCGCCGGATTCAGCCTGCTTGGCATTCTCACCATCCTAACGCTCGCCTTTGCGTTGTCTTCGGGCAAGCGGCGGATCAATTTTCGCATTGTCGGCGCTGCCTTTGCGCTTCAGGCGGTGATGGCGATTTTCGTGCTTCGAACATCGGTCGGGATCTCAGTGATCAAGGGCATGTCCGATGCGGTCTCGGCGCTGCTTGAATACGGCAATGAGGGGACCAAGTTCCTGTTTGGCGAGGACAACCCGCTCGCCAATACATTTGCCGTGGGCGCGCTGCCGGTGATCGTGTTCTTCGCCTCGCTTGTCTCGATCCTCTATTACCTCGGCATTATGCAGCGCCTGGTTCAGTGGCTGGGCGGGGCGATCCAGTGGGTCACCGGGGTGAGCAAGGTTGAGGCGCTGGGCGCGGCGGCGAACATCTTTGTCGGCCAGTCGGAGAGCCCGCTTGTGGTGCGCCCGTATCTGGCGGATTTGCCGCCATCGCGGCTGTTCACGCTGATGTGTGTTGGCATGGCCGGCACGGCGGGCACAATCCTTGCGCTCTACACCAGCATCATCGGCACGCAGTATCTTCCTTACCTGCTCTCGGCCGCTTTCATGTCGGCTCCGGGCGGCATCCTGATGGCAAAGATCATCATGCCCGACGAAGAGGGCGAGGGAGAGCAAAGCGAACCGATGGTTAAACTGGTCGACAGTTTTGAAGAGGGTGTGAAGCCGGCCAACATCATCGAAGCAGCAGGGCAAGGCGCGATGACGGGTGTGCGGCTGGCCGTGGCGGTGGGCGCGATGGTGCTGGCCTTTGTTTCACTGGTGGCGCTGGCAAACGGATTGATGGGCGGTATTGGTGGCTGGTTCGGCTATCCCGACCTCACCTTTCAGCAATTGGCCGGTTACGTGATTGCTCCGGTGATGTGGCTCCTGGGCCTGCCCTGGTCCGAAGCGCAGGTGGCGGGCGGCGCGTTCGGCACCAAGCTTATCACCAATGAAGTCGTCGCCTTTCTGCAATTGATCGATGCGACTGACGCGTTGTCGGATCGCAACCGCGCCATCACGATTTACGCGCTTTGCGGCTTTGCCAACTTGTCCTCCATCGCGATCCAGATGGCGGTGATCGGAAGCCTTGCTCCAACGCAGCGATCGACTGTGGCGCGGCTGGGGCTCAAGGCGCTTGTCGGCGGGGCTTTGGCCAATCTGATGAGCGCGGCGCTGGCGAGCCTGTTCCTGCCCTTCTAGCCATCTCCCTTTGATCCGCGTCCGTGTTTGATCCGCATCAAGGCCTTGGCGCGCTGAGCGTCGCACAGCCCCAAGCGACTTGGCATGGCCTGCGCGGAGACATAAGGTATGACCATCGCAATCGACCCAAGCATCGAAGAGGCACAGAGCGCTCCCGTGAACACCGAAACCGTCAACATCGCCAGCGTCAGCCTTGCTCAGCCGCTTGAAGACATTGCCGATGAATTGGGCCGCAGCTTTGCCGAGAACGGGTTTGCCGTCATCCGCGATCACGGCATCCCGCAGGAATTGATCACCAGCGCCGAGGCCACATCCAAGGCTTTCTTCGCGCTGCCCGAAGAGGTGAAGAAAGCCTACGCGATTCCCGGCGGCGGCGGCGCGCGCGGCTACACGGCTTTTGGAACCGAGAAGGCCAAGGATGCCGATATCTTTGATCTCAAGGAATTCTGGCATGTTGGCCGCTCGCTGCCTGAGGGACACCCCTTGGCGCAGTTCATGGCGCCCAATGTGTGGCCGGGCGAAGTCGAGGGCTTCAAGACGACTTTCAGCGATCTGTTCACCGCGTTCGAAACCGCGGGCGCGCGCGTCCTCGAAGCGATCGCGCTGCATCTTGGACTGGAGCAGGACTTCTTCGGTCCCACCATCGTCGATGGCAATTCGGTTATGCGCCTGCTGCATTATCCCCCCCTTGGCCCCGATGCACCCGAGGGCGCGATCCGCGCCGCGGCGCATGGCGACATCAACACGATCACGCTGCTTCTGGGCGCTGAGGAAGCGGGCCTCGAGCTCTTGACCAATGACGGGACCTGGCACCCGGTTAAAGCGCAGGAAGGCGCGCTGGTCATCAATGTTGGCGACATGCTGGAGCGTCTGACCGCCGGCAAGCTGGTTTCAACGACGCACCGCGTGGTCAATCCTTCGGGTAAAGCGGCGTTGCGCTCACGCTATTCGATGCCCTTTTTCCTCCATTTCCGACCCGACTACATGATCGATCCGCTGCCGGCCTGCGTGGCCGAAATGGGCGCTGAAAGCGCCGAGGAGCCGATCAGCGCGCATGATTTCCTGATGCAGCGCCTGCGCGAGATCAACCTCGCCTGATTGGCCCGGTTTTTTGGCCTTTCCATAAGGTTCCCAAGAGAAACTGGAAGCTCGTTGCATACTCGCAACACAGAGCCGTGAATCCCTGTGATTGCGTGGGTTTCGGAGCAATTTTACGGTCGTGAAAACCAACCTGTCATTAACTCGTCATTCAGTTTCACGCCATTGTCACAAAACAGTCGTCTTTCCGACTTTCGACCGCATTATCCGCGAGGTCGCTCACACCTTTCCATTGTGATCAGGGGCCAAAACCATGAAGCTTAAATATCTCCTGGCAGCGAGCGTCGTCTCATTGACAGCTGCCGCCACCTACACCGCACCCGTCCACGCGCAGTCCATCACCTCGGGCATTGAGGGTACGGTTACCGACGCCGAAGGCAACATCCTTCCTGGCGCGACCATCACCGTCACCGACACCCGGACCAATTCCGAGAACAGCACGGTAACCGGCGGCAACGGCAACTTCCGTATCTCGCAGCTGCAGCCTGGCGGACCCTACACGATCACGGTGACCGCGCCCGGTTATGAAGGCCAGACGGTTGAAAACGTCTTCACCAATATCTCGAGCAACTCGGGCTTTGAATTTGCGCTGACCGCTACGGCGGCTGGTGCGGCGGACCAGGTCATCATCGTGACCGGCGCCCGCGCCCGCGCTACGCAGGTCGCGGTTGGTCCGGGCAGCGCGTTCAGCACGCAAACGCTCGAATCTTTCCCGTCGATCACGCGCGATGTTCGCGACATCATCCGCATCGACCCGCGCGTCAGCCTTGAAGAAAGCAACGACGTTCAGCGCATCTCTTGCCTTGGCGGCAACGACCGTACCAACGTCTTCACGGTTGACGGTATCGTCCAGGCCGACACGTTCGGCCTCAACGGTACGCCGTTTGCATCGCGCAACTCGCTCCCGCTTCCGTTTGACGCGATCGAGCAGCTCTCGGTTGAGTTCGCGCCGTTTGATGTTGAATATTCCGAGTTCACCGGCTGTCTCGTCAACGCGGTGACCAAGGCTGGTTCGAACCGTTTCAGCGGCTCGGCCTTCATCACCTACTTCGACGATGGCCTCTTCGCCAACGAAGTTGACGGTCTTGACCTCAACGCCAGCGAAGAAAAGCGCTGGGGCGCCACGCTGTCGGGTCCGATCATCAAGGATCGCCTGTTCTTCTCGTTCGGCTACGAAGAAACTGACCTCTCGCAGGGCAACAACTTCGGTCCGGCCGGCGGTGGCTTCACCAACGAAGCCGACTTCGTCAGCGTTGCCCAGTTCGACGAGTTCGCGCAGATTGCACGCGACGTGTACGGCCAGGACCCGGGACCCTACCCGACCACGCTGGCTGAAGGTAACGTGCGTTACTTCGGACGTGTTGACGCGATCATTAACGACGATCACCGGATTGAGGCCACCTATCAGCGTCTTGAAGAAACCAACATCGAGAGCGATTCGGGCGGCCAGGAGCTGACCGGTCTGAACTCCTTCGAAGACGAAGGCACGATCTCGGACTACTACTCGGTTCGTCTGTACTCCGACTGGAGCGACACGATCTCGACCGAGCTTCGTATCAGCCGTTCCGAAGTGGGCGACGTTCAGGGCCCGGTTGGCTTTGGCGAAGCGCAGTCGGACAACCCGACCCCGCGTCTTTCGGTTCTCGTTGCACCTGACGGCACCCCGACTTCCAACGGCGGTGTCACCGATCAGTTTGGTGAGCTGACCACTGGCCCGGGCATCTTCCGTTCGGCCAACCAGCTCGACACCAAGATCGACCAGTTCCGCTTCCAGATGAACGTGGATGCGGGCAACGGCCACTTCCTGAAGTTCGGCACCGAGATCAACGATCTTGAAGTGTTCAACCTGTTCGCGATCAACGCAACGGGCACCCTGTTCTTCCAGAGCTTCGACGATTTCCGCGAAGGTCTGCTGGCGCCGGGTAACTTCTCGAGCGTCTTCACCGATCCGGATGACTACAACCTCGTGCGTCAGCTTGACGATCCGACGGACACTGGCGGTGTTGGCGGTGCCACGCAGGCGGTTGCCCAGGGCGGTGACATCAACAACGCTGCTGCGCGCTTCAGCCGCCGCATCTACTCGGTCTACGCGCAGGATGAGTGGGAAGCCACCGATCAGCTGTCGATCAACGCTGGTATCCGTGTGCAGCTCTATGACGGTGACGCCCCGCAGGCGAACCCGAACTTTGTCGATCGCTATGGCTTCACCAACGCGGTGAGCTTTGGTCAGATCGACCCGGTCCTCCTGCCGCGTCTGTCGGGTACCTACAACTTCGACAATGAAGGCTTCTTCTCGAACAGCAGCATCCTTGCTGGTGTCGGTATCTTCTCGGGCGGTGACCCGGTTGTGTACTACTCGAACGCCTTCTCGAACAACGGCTTCTCGACCGCCAACGGCGACACCTTTGACTGTGACGATGCGGATCTTCCGATCGATCCGGCCACCGGCCAGATCGACGTTGTGACGGGCGGCACGTTCACCGGTATCCCGACCTGCGCTCTGGCGTCGGGTCAGTCTGACGCCGAAGCCGGCCTCGCCGATGTTCAGTCGACCGATCCGGACCTCGATGTGCCGACCGTGATTCGCGCCAACCTGTCGTTCTCGACCACCTTTGGTCCTGAGACCGGCTTCTTCAGCAACTGGAACATGAACCTTGATTATATCTACTCACGGTTCAACGATCCGCTGAACTTTGTCGATCTCAGCCAGGCGCCTGACGTTCGCACCAATAACGGCTTCACCGTTGATGGTCGTCCGATCTACCAGGCGGTTGATGCGACGCAGGATGGTTGTGACGCGGTTCTGCTGGACCAGGGCGGTACGCCGCCGGTTTACACCGGTCTTACCGCGGATTGCTACGGCACGCGCCGGGACGACAACATCCAGCTGACCAATGGTCGCAGCTCGGACAGCCACGTTTTCTCGATCAGCCTGAACAAGCAGTTCGCCAGCGGCCTGATCACTGATGGCGGCAGCACCTCGGTGCGCTTCGGCTATGCCTTCACCGACTCGAACAATGCTCGTAACAACCAGTCTTCGACGGCAACCTCGTCGTATGACGTTACCGCAGCGTTTGACCGTCAGGATCCGGCAGTGTCGACCGCGACCACCGAAACCCGTCACAACTTCACCGCGGCGGTCAACTTCCGCGAGGAGTTCTTTGACGGGTACAATACGAGCCTGGGCATCTTCTTCCGCGCTCGTGAAGGTCGTCCCTACAGCTTGACGTTTGATGGCGGCGGCGTGTTCAACGACAGCGCGTCGGGCAGCGACAACGCTCTGCTCTACGTGCCCACCGGTGTGAACGATCCGAACGTTTCGCCCGAAAGCGATCCGGACGCGGTTGCTGCGGTTGTCGATTACGTGTCGAATGAAACGAACTGCTCGTTCACCCCGGGTGAGACGATCCGTCGCAACACCTGCCGCAACGATTGGCACTACGACATGGATCTGCGCATCAGCCAGGAAATCCCGTTCCTGGGAAGCCTCACCGGCATCGTTCAGGACCGCATCGAAGTCTTCGCGGACTTCGCCAACTTCCTGAACCTGATCGACAGCAGCGCCAACATCCTGCGTTCGCGCGGTGGCTTTAACGGCCTCGTCGACGTGGCTGACGGCGATGTTGACGACCAGGGTCGTTACATTATCGACGGTTTCAACCCCGACGATCAGAACAACATCTCGATCAACCAGTCGGCCTGGCGTATCCAGATCGGCGCGCGCTACGAGTTCTAATCTCGCTAGCCACCGGTTACCGGAACATGAGCGGCGGGGCCTTCGGGCTCCGCCGTTTTTGTTTGCGCGCTTGGCGTTGGTGGCCGCAGTGCAAGGGGACGAGCCGCCGGCTCCAGCGGCGCGGGCTCTAGCCTTGCGAGAGGGCTTCGGCCGGTTCGTCCGCGCGCGCCAGAAGGGCAAACGCCAACGCTTCGCATGTATCGCCTGGCTCTTCGCTCACCATAGCGTGTTCCAGAGCGGCGGCGTGGTCCCCCAGTTCGGGTTCCTTGAAGCTGGCGGCGGCTCCGGCCAGCTGGTGGATCATGCGGATGAGCGCTTCGCGATCCGCCACATCCTGAGCGCGGCGCGCGTTCGTGTTCCCGACCAGCCCCTTTTCCAGACCGACCCGGACGGCTTCAACCGTCTCGCGGCGCCGGGTGAGCCACCGTTCTAGCAAACTGGGTTGCTTGCCAGGGGCTTCCGGATCGTCGTGGTCTGCGTCTTCGGTTTGCCAGGGCGCGCGCGCCAGGCCCGGCGTGATCGGGATCACCTTGGCCGAGCCATCTTCGCGCGAGGGGCCTTCCTCATCGCTCTGCGTCTCGTCCTGATGGGCAGGGGAGGTAGGGGAGACAGGGGGTGCAACAGGCGAAGCGGGTGCAACAGGCGAAGCGGGCGACATCGCGGTCCATCGGCGCTTCAACAATGCGCGTGGGCAGCCATCGCTGCAGAGCCTGCGCGAGATCGGCTAAGACAACCGGCTTGGCCAAATGCGCCTGCATCCCGGCGTCCCGCGCCGCGGCGACATCTTCGGGGAACGCGTTCGCCGTCAGCGCGATGATCGGCAATTGATCGGGGCCAATGCCCTCTTCGCGGATGGCGCGCGTGGCGGAATAGCCATCGCATTCGGGCATCTGCACATCCATCAGGACAAGGTCATAGGGTCGATCGCGCAGCAGGCTGTCGATCACCATCGAGATCGCTTCGCTGCCATCATGGGCCGTGGCTACGCTTTGCCCGCAACGCTCCAGCATTTCGGTGACAAGCTCGCGATTGACGTCGTGATCCTCGACCAGAAGGATGCGCGCGTCTTGCGGAAGGTCATCGGGGATGCTTGGGCCCAGTGGCGCGGAAGCGGCCTCCTCCTGAGCGATAAGAGTGGTTGGAAGCGTGAGAGTGAAGGTCGAGCCCGCTCCCACGTCGCTCTCCACCTCGATCGAGCCGCCCAGACGTTCGGCGAGTTGTCGGCTGATCGAGAGGCCAAGCCCGGTGCCTCCAAAACGCCGGGCCGTGTCGCTTTCCCCTTGCGTGAAGGGTTGGAAGACCGTCTCAAGCCGGGTCTCGCTGATCCCGATGCCGGTGTCGCGCACGCGCACGAACAGGTGATCCTCGCTTGTCCAATAGGTTACGCGGACGTCGCCAACTTGCGTGAACTTGACCGCGTTGCCCACGAGGTTGAGCGCGATCTGCCGCAGGCGCAGGCCGTCGGTCAGCACAGTGGGGTACGGGTTGGCCGGGCCGTGTTCAGAGCCTTGCGCCTCAGAGTCGAACTCCACCTGAAGAGCCAGGCCTTTGCTGTGCGCGCTCTGCCGGTGGAGCGCTGCGCACTCCTCCAGCGCGGCGCGAAGATCGACCGGGGCGGTGTCAATCTTGATCTGCCCGGCCTCAATCTTGGAAAGATCGAGAATATCGTTGAGCAGCAGCATCATGGATCGCCCCGATTCAACGATCATTTCAATATGGCGCTGCTGTTCGGGATCAAGCTCGCCCTGCAACATCAATTCAGCAAAGCCCAAAACGCCGTTCATCGGCGTGCGGATTTCGTGGCTCATATTGGCCAGGAAATCCGACTTGGCCCGCGCGGCGTTTTCGGCGTTGCGCCGAGCGCTGGTGAGGAGCAGTTCAAGCTCAACCCGCTCGGTCACATCGCGCGCCGAGATAACCACGCCTTCCGGCTCACCCGTTGCGGGGTCAAGAGTGGTGGCGCATTCGGCTTCGATAAAGACCGGCACGCCGTGCGCATCGTCCAGCCGCCGCCGGTAGGTCAGGCGTTCCTTGCGCGTTTCACCGGCCAGCAGCCGTCCAAGGACATCGGCGATACGCTGGCTCGCGTCCTCCTGCGTCAATTCGTCAACCGGCTTGCCTACAAACGCGCTCGGCTCGCGCCCCAGCACCTCACGCACCGAAGGCGAGGCGTAGGTGCACACGCCCCGTGCATCGAGCTTGAGCACCGCGTCGGTGATGCTGTTCGCCAGCAGCGTCAGCTCGCGCCGGCCATCCGCAAGCGCTTCGGTCAACCGCTCCCGCCCCGCGAGGATAGCCGCGATCGGCAGCCCGGTTAGGAAGTTGGCGGCGATGAAAGCCTGGATCAGCTGCAAGCGGACGGTTGGTGAGGCGCTGGTTTCCACGATCGGGCCATGGCCCGCCCAGGTCATTGTCGTCGAAACGCACGCAACCAACGCAACATGCAGGGCCGTCCCCATGCTGCCCATCCGAAAAGCATGGACCAGCGTCATCGGCATGATCAGGAACAGCAGCGGATAGGCGTTCTGGCTGAAGACCAGGACCGAGCAAAGAAGGCTGGCGCTGAGCAGAGCGGCGCATTGCGATACGGCGATCACTGTGGGCCAGCGCCTCTGGCTCAGCGCATCACCGACAAGCATAACGGTCGGCACGATCAGGATCATGCCCATGCTGTCGGTGAGGAACCAGCTCACACCGCCCTGCCAGGCGGCGCTCCAGCCGGCGCCGTTTGCGGCGATCGCGGTGATCGTGGGGAAGGGGAGGCCGGGCCCCATGGCAGTGGCTGCGATCGAGGCCGCAATGGCCGGACCGACCATCCCGCCGATCCAGACGAAGCGGGCCAGGGTTGGCAGATCGCTCATATCCGGGGTCGGGCCGCAGCTTCGGCGGGTTAGCCAGGTCACCAGCGCGACATTGACCATGTTGGCAAGCGAAAACACGAGCGCAACGTCCACCGCGTTCCCGCTCAGCGTGTTGGCGATCAGGCTTGCCGGGAAGGCGGCGGCGTAAAAGGCCAGTTCGTTGGCAAGTCGCATGCGCAAAAGGAACGCCACCGCCCCGGCGCTGGGCAGCCAGATTGTCGCCAAAGCTGTGTCAAACCGGGAGAGAGAAAGGCTCAGATAAGCCAGCGTGAAGTAGAGCCCCGCGCCAATCAGAGCGCCGATGAGGCTGCGCGGATCGGGCGGAGCAAGGGCGATGAAGGGCACGCGCGCTGAGGCTGAACCGGATGCGCGAAACCCTGCGTGGATGGCGGCGAAAGTGGACGGGGGTTTGGGCGCGAACCTGGATGCGGGCGCGGACGCAGGACTGGTTCCACGCCGCTGAGCGTGCGGGTGCGCATCGGCTTGCGTTTCATTCTTGGTCTGGCTTTCCGCCTCTCGCTGAGAGGTCGTCCCGCGCTTGTCCGCGGGGGTGATGGCGCGCTCCATCGCAAATCCCTTCCGATAGGGTATAAGACGCGCTTACCGCGATTGCGGCGGCAATCTTGTCCGAAACGGATTGAATGCGTGGCAGGGGACACTCAGACTGGTCGGATCTTGCGTCGCTACGGCGCGCAGCCTCGGCGTGTGCGCTGGCCGCTCCTGTGCGGCATCGCCGCTTTGCATGTCGCTGGGTTTTATCTTCTGTCCCACGCGCTTGCCCCGGATTTAACCGCTCAGATTGAGCGCAACGCGATCGCCGCGTTCGATATATCCGAGCCGCCTCCCGCGCCCGATCCTGACCCGCCCGCGCCGCCCGAAAACCGCTCCGAACCCGATCAAGGCGCGCAAGCTGAGCCGGCCGCGATGGCGGTTCCCGATCCGGTGACGGCGCCGGAAGCGCGCGTACCTCTGCCGACAAGCGAATCGCTGCCCAACGCCGCATCAACCGGATCGGCGGCTCAGTCTGGCGCGCGCGAGGAAGGCGAGGGCACCGGGGCCGCCGGCGTCGGCCTTGGCACGGGCAGCGGGAATTCGGGGGCTGGCCAAGGCGGGGTCGCGATCACACGGCCCGAGCACATTTCCGGCGCGATCAACAACGCCCGCGACTATCCCACGCCGGAAGGCGGGCGCGATGCGCGGCGCGGAACCGAAGTGGTCGTGCGGGTCATCGTCGGCGTCGATGGGCGCGCGCGCGATTGCAGCGTTTACCGGGCCAGCCCTGACCCCGAGGCCGACCGGATCACATGCGAGCTTGTCGTCTCTCGTCTGGGTTTTCGCCCGGCGCGCGATGCCAATGGAAACCCGGTCGATGCGCCCTTCTACTGGCGCCAGCGCTGGTTCTAGCCCCTGGCCTTGGCGAGGCATTTGTCTCACCACGCTTTTGGTTCCAACTAAGGCTGGCACGGCCAAACCTCCCTGCTATAGCCAGAGCCAATATGACGAGCGCGACGGCAATTCACCCGGTCATCCTTTGCGGCGGCAGCGGGACGCGGCTCTGGCCGGTGAGCCTCAAGTCCAAGCCCAAGCCCTTCCTCCCGCTGATCGGCTCGACAACCCTGTTCGAACAGGCGGTGGGCCGCGTTGCCGGCGATGATCGGTTCGCGAGCCCGATCGTGGTGGCGGGCGCGGCGCATTGCGATCTGATCGAAGAACAACTGGTCGCAACCCCTCACTATGACCTGATTGTTGAGCCCGAAGGCAAGAACACCGCGCCCGCCATCGCTCTGGCCGCGGCGCGTCTGCCCTCCGATGCGGTTATGCTGGTGTGTCCGAGCGATCACCACATCGCCGATGAAGCGGCGTTTCGCGCGGCCGCTGTGGCCGCGGCCAAGCTTGCGCGAGAGGATTGGCTTGTCTCATTTGGCATTGCCCCGGAACGCCCCGAAACCGGCTATGGCTACCTTCATCGCGGAGAGCCTTTGCCCGGCGGCTACGAGATCGCCAAATTTGTCGAGAAGCCCAACCTTGAAAAGGCGCAGGCCTATCTGGAGAGCGGTGAGTACAGCTGGAACGGAGGCATCTTCGCGTTCCGCGCCGGCGCTCTTTTGAACGAGCTGGACGCGCATCGCCCGGCTATCGCGCAAGCCGTCGCGATCTCGGTCGCGGCTGGCAAGACGCAAGGCTCGCGCTTCTATCCCGAAGCCAAGAGTTTTGGAGAGATCAAGGGCGATTCCATCGACTACGCGGTCATGGAAAACACGGCCCACGCCGCCATGGTTCCGGTCGATATGGGATGGTCGGACATCGGGAATTGGGCCGCCTTGCAAGACGCGCTCGCCGAAGAGGCGGGCAGGGGCGCGAACGAGGCCAGCGGTCTGGACCTCGATGAAAAGGGCAATGTCACGCGCGGCAAGGTGGACCTTGATCAGTGCCGCAATGTTCTTGCGACGAGCGACGGGCCGCGGGTTTCCGCCATCGGGCTGGAGGATGTGTGCATCATTGTCTCGGGCGGGGAAGTGCTTGTCACCTCCCGCGACGGCGCGCAGCGGGTCGGCAAACTGCCGGGTGCGAGCAACCAGTGAGCGCGGGCGCAGCCCTCGAAAGCGGCGCGCGCGCTCTGCCGACCCGGATGGTCGAGAAAGTGTGGGGCCGCGAGCGTCTGCCGCAGCCTTTCGAGGCTCCTGAAGGCGCCCGCATTGGCGAGATCTGGTTTGAGCCGCCGCCTGAAATGGCCGATCTGCTGGTCAAGTATCTGTTCACCAGCGAAAAGCTGTCGATTCAGGTCCACCCATCCGATGATAACGCGCTTGAGGGCGAGGCGGGCAAGGAAGAATGCTGGCTGGTGCTTGACGCGCAGCCCGGAGCCAGCCTTGCCATCGGCTTTGACAAACACGTGAGCCCCGAACAGATCGAAGCCGCGGCGCGCGATGGTTCGATTGAAGATCTGCTGACCTGGCACCGGGTATCGGCGGGTGATGTCTATTACCTTCCGGCTGGCACCGTGCACGCAATCGGCCCCGGCCTTGCGCTGGTCGAAGTGCAGCAGAACAGCGACACGACATTCCGCCTGTTCGATTACGGCCGCCCGCGCGAACTCCATCTCGAACGCGCTGTCGCTGTGGCGCAAGGCGCGCCGTACGAGGCCGATCACCGTTCGAGCTTTGCTGAGCGGGGAACAACGCTGATCGATGGTCGCTATTTCCGGCTGGACCGGGTTGAAGGCGTTCCCGATGCAGGCTTGCATGAGGCCTATCGCGAAGGGGTCCTGGCCCTGCCGCTTTCAGGAGCGATCAGTTCAAAGGACGCAGGCCCTGTGAAGGGCCCTATGACCGGCATTGTAACCGGACCCGGCCAATGCCTTTACGCGCCATCGCTGGGCGCGATTGACTTTACGAACGCTGAGGTCACTTTGCTCACTTGCTCACGCTGACCGGGTTTGCGTGCATCCGACCGGGCGCAGCTTCAAGCTTGGCACGGAAGGTCTCAAGCAGATTTGCTATCTCGGCCCGGCCGTAGGGCTTGCGGATAATGCCCAAGGCGCCGAACTGATCGAGCTTTTTACCCAGCTCAGCGTAGCCGGTAGCCAAGACGAACGCGATGCCGCGCTGGGCAAGTTCAGCCATCACCGGCTCGCTCGATTCAACGCCGAGGTTGAAGTCGATGATTGCGAGGTCTGGCGGGTGTCTGGCAATGGCCAAGAGCGCTTCAGATACGCTGCTGGCGACATCGATCTTTGCAACGCCCAAGTGCTTCAGATTATCCTCGACGTCGAGGGCAATGATCATGCTGTCTTCGACCACGAGCATCCGCTCTGGCCGGTCTTGTCCGGAGGCTTTGGAGCTGAACTGCGGAAACGCGCTGGCGCCTCTTTTGTCCACATTATGCGGCGGCCTACCGGTGGAGGGGGCCAAAGTGACATAGCGGCCGGGGATCGTGAAATCGGCTTCGAACCCAGTCTGATGGAACCGTGTGTGAGCTGTGCCTTTCAGCTCAAAGGGGATTGAGCGCTCAATAATTGTCGATCCAAAGCCCCGCCGGGCAGGCGGCTGCATCTCAGGCCCTCCGCACTCGCGCCAATGGATCGACAGACCGCCCTGCGCGCATTCCCCAAAGGTCACATGGACGCTGCCGGATCGTTCGCGCAAGCTTCCATGTTTGACGCAGTTGGCCATGAGTTCATGCACAACCAGCGCAATGACCATATAGGCTTCAGGAGCGATCAGAACTTTGGGCCCGGTCAGTGTGAAGCGGTCAGTTTGCCCGTTCAGACAGGCTTTAGCCTCGGCCTCGAACAGCCCATGAAGCGGGGCTGGCGACCAGGTCTCGCGCGTAGTCTTGTCGTGTGCGCTGGCCAGCGCCGCGATGCGACCACCGATCACTGTGGCAAGGTCCTCGACATCAATCGCATCATGCCCGGATTGTGAGACAAGGCTGCGGATCAGGTGGAGGATGTTGCGCACACTGTGATTTAGCTTCCGGATCAGCAGTTCCTGCGCGCGTTTGCGTTCGCGCGATATCCCCTCGGTCATCTGCACGATCACTTCGAGCATGGTAACCCGCAGACCATCAGCGATATACAAATCTTCCTCGCTCCACGCCTCGCTGTGGCCTTGGACCGTTTCCTCCCACGCGGCAAAGCTGTTGCGCGGCTGAAGCCGATCTTGCGGGTCGACGGCTTTGGCTTTGGACGGATCCCCGGCCCAGCGAACCGTCTGCGTCAGCGGCTTGCGCCACAAGATGAGGTAGCCGAGCGGATCGCGCGAAATCGGTACGATCAAGGCCCCGGCGGCTCTATCGTTAAAGGCGTGTGCGGCGGGAAGGTGGGCGGCAAGGCTGGATACGGCGTACGCCTTGTCAAACTCCGCAGCCTCGAGGTCAGGCGCAATCGCGGCAAACTCTTCCCTGTCCGGCGCTGCGCCGTGGCGATTGAATTCACCGCGAATATGAACCGTTAACCCGTCATGCGCGACGAGGCCATCAAGCGACTTGGCGATCATCGCCAGGTTGCGGTTCACACTGGCTCCCTCGGCCAGGTTGACCATCAGCTGGTCGCGCAGATCGCGTCCGTGCGATCGAAGGCGTTCGGACTGGTCGATCAGCATGCGATCGAGAACCAGCGACAGCATCTGGCCCAACGTTTCTGCCACCGTGCGCAGCGAGAAAGAGGGCAATTTGGGCTCGGTATGGTGGCACGAGATCAGCCCCCACAGTTTGCCCTGCCGCAGGATCGAAATGGTCAACGTCGCGCGCACACCCATGTTGCGCAGGTTTTGTATGTGCATGTCCGAATGCGCACGCAGCACGCTCATGGACATGTCCAAGGGCCGGTTCCCAGAGGCAAGCGCAGGCTCAATCGCGGCAGCGGGCGCCTCGATATCCGCGATCACGCGCACGCGGTTTTTAACCAGCAGCGCGCGCGCCTGTTGCGGATTGTCGCTGCGCGGGTAGCGCAGGCCCAGATAGGGCTCCAAATCCTCACGAGCGTCTTCGGCGATAACTTCGCCGCTTTCATCCTCGTGGAACTTGTAGATCATCACGCGGTCGTATCCCAGGATCATGCGCACCAGGCGGGCCGCCTTGGCGCACATTTCGTCGACCTGACGGATCGCTTCGAGTTGGGCGATCATGGGGCCGATGGTCGCAACGTGATTGACGAATTCGCTCGTATCGTGGGGTTCGAACTCAAGCACTATGCGCTCCCCCACGCAGTGGACGGCGCAGTCGAACAGGGCGCCGCTATCAACGAGGGCGATGCCGAACATGCGATCGACGCCGATCCCGCTGGCAAGCCGCACAAGCGAGCCTCGAAGCGCGCGCATGGCGTCCTTGGTGAACAGGTCCGCCAGGTTCGCGCCTGGGGCTGGCAAATCGGCAAGCCCGAGGAGGGCGGCGCAATTCACCGAGCGGTGGCCTATCGTCCAGTCGCTGTTGAGCTTGATGAGCGCGCCAAAGGGCTGGATGGCCGCTATCTGGTGAATGGGTTCGCGATCGCACGGCGTGAGAGCTTGAGAGGGTGTGGCGTCCATGATCGTTAGTCTGGCTGCGCCGGTGCGAGGACCACTCTCGAACGGTCCGGCAAGGATTGGGTGTGGTTAAGGAAACGCGCGAATACATCCGACGCCGCGTGCGTTGCGAGATCAACTTGATCCATTTCGGCGCGTTCCTTAAGCCGGCGTTTGAGCCCCCGCCAGAACACGAACGTACTGGTATCGCTGAGAAATTGCGCTGGCCAAGCCTTTTGTTCACGCGCCAGGACGCCGCGCTTTGTCCGGCGCTGCAGATCCGCAAGGATCGCTTTGTTCCCCAGGCAAGAGCCCGCCAGCGCCCACGCCACGCCCAGCGCCTGACCCCGTGCGCCCTCGGCGTGCCCTGTCGCATCGCGCGAAAGCGCAAAGGGCAGCGTGACGCGCGGTTGCTCGGCCTGCAGTCTGTACAGATCCAGCGCGATCAGCGGCGCCTGTGGAGGAGGGCGCAGGTCACCCGGAGCGTGAGCGAGCAGCCACATCTCCACCGGGTGCCGCGCGGCGTCTTGCAGGCTCAGAAACCGGGCGTAGCCGTGGGTGTCGCTCCATCCCGCGACCGCGCACATCGACGTGTCGAGCCGACTGTGCGCGCACGCCGTGGCACCGCGCAGCGTCTGGCGCAAATTGGCGGTCGGTCTTGCGTAACCCATGAACCCCGCGCTCCCATTCCTGATGGTGACACTCCATGCGCATGGCCCGAAGTGGATCGATCCGGTGTGGGCTTAGGGCTCGCAAAGGTGAGGGGGCCGGACAACTCCGTAGAAGGGCCTAAGCGCCGGTCAGACGCATCCGGAATGGCGCTTAGGAGAGCAGCCGCGTGGCTTCCTTGCGCATCGAGCGTTCGATCGTGGGGCGAAGAAAGCTCAGGAGGAAGGGCAGGTCGATCTCGATTACGACGTGATCCTCCGCGATGTCGATCGCGCCGCCAACCCTTTGCCCTGCCACAGCCACGGTGAAATCGAGGTGATCCTCGCTTGCCCAGTCGCTTTCCAGCGTGGCCATGCCTTCGGGGAAGTAGGTGACGATTTCGTCTTTGCGCTCATCGAGGCGTCGGCGCACTTCGGCGCTGCCGATCTGGTGGGGAAGCCGCACGCGCATGATGCGTTCTTACGCCTCGCTCTTGTCGCTGAGCGCTTCGGCGCCGCCATAGCGATAGTCCAGATAGCGGTCCTTGATCGCCAGATCGTCCATCGCCCCTTCGGCCAATTGGCGCGTGACGCGATCAATCTCGCCCGAAAGCTTGCCAAGACTGTCCGTCAGGCGTTCGTCCGCGCTTTTGCCGGTGTGCTGTTCGGTGCGCAGATGAGCGGGGATCTTGCGGTAATCGTCGATCGTCTCGGGGATGTATTCGCCCACAAGCTCGCGCACGTCCGCCATGGCGGGGTGGCTCGCGTCAATGGTCTCAAGCTGCAGGCCGAGCGCGTCGAGCTGAACGCCCAGATCATCGACCACCTTGGCCGCGGGCGCGGGCAGGGCCTTGCGCTGCTGCTCCAGCCACAGCTCGGTGTTGGCCACCATCTGCTGTGGACTGCCTTCCTTCAGGTCGGCCCGTTTGGGCACTTTGACCTTGGGGTAATTGCCGAAGACAAAGGCCGCCGCCATCACCGCGAGGGCGACCATCATGACACCGGTAAAGCCGATGCCGTTGAGCACAACGCCCGCAATTCCCGCCGTCACCAGGATCGTCAGCACGGCCCCGGCAAAGTACTTGGCGCGGTTGAGCCAGACCTTGGTTTTCTCACGCGCGGAGCCCTGGCCGATGCTGCGCCCGGGGCGGTGCGTGCCGCCGGAGCGCTGAACGCTCAGCGACTGACGCGCGGCGCCCATGATCTGCTCAGACTGCTTGGTGGTGTCGGCCATGCGGCTCCTCGTTTAGCTATCCAGCGCCAGCAGCGATGGCTCTGCCGCGACCTTGGCTTGCGCCTGCGCCTGCCCCTCGGCCCGCGCGATATAACCCTTCGACTTTTCGACCTCGTCGGTCAGCACGTTGACTGTCTGCTTCATCGAATCGAGCGCGCGGACCTTGAAATCGTCGACCTCGTCCATCGTGTCGTAAATGTTCTGGAAGGCGCGTTGGAGCGTTTCCAGCGGGATCGTCGAGGCGGCGGCCTGTTCGTGGATCTGACCGGTCTGTTCGCGCAGCAGCGTGCTGGTGGAATCGATGATGTTCGCCGTCGTTGAGTTCAGAGAGGTGATCTGTTCGAGCACCAGCTTCTGGTTGGTCATCGCCTGCGCCACGGTCACAGCCGTGCGCAGCGCGCCCACGGTCGTCGTGCTCGCGCGGTCAACGCCTTTGACGAGCTCAACATTGTTCTTCTTGACCAGATCCAGCGCGAGGTAGCCCTGCACGCTGACGGCCATTTGGGTGAGTAGATCCTGCGTGCGCTGGCGCACGTAAAACAGCGCCGATTCGCGCAGCGCCTTGGCCTTTTCCGGGTCAGTGGCGTCAAGCTCGGTCGCCTTTTCTTCAAGGCGCGCGTCGAGCGTTTTGGCGATGTGGATCATCTGTTCGAGCTCACCCATCGCTTCCCACAGCTTGGCGCGCTCCTGATCGATGGCGGCGTTGTCGAGCACGAGCTCCTTCTTGCCGCCATCCAGGCTCTTGAGGATTTCCTGGATGTGGCCCTGGCTGCTTGTGTAGCTGTCGAAGTAATTCTGCAGCTTGCTGCCAAAGGGGATGATGCCGAAAAGCTTGCGCGGCTCCAAAAGCTTGCCCTTGCGGCCCGGATCAAGCTCTTCGACCGTGCGGCGCAGTTCCGCCAGATCCTTGCCCACGCCGCTGTCGCCGCTCATCGCGCGCACGGGGCGATCAAGGAAGCGGTTGGAGTGACCAGCGGCAGCCCGGATCTGTTCCTGGCCCATACGTGTGATCTGATCGACCTTTTCGCCAAAGGCGGGCGAATTGGCGTCTTCGGAAATCAGGTCGTCGACAAAACTGTCGACCTTCTTGTCGAGGTTCGATTTCTGCTCGGTGTTGACCGGCACAAGCCCGGCGGCCTGCTCGGGCGCGACAACGGGCACCGGGGCGGGCGGGGTTAATTCGAAGGCGGCGGCTTCCTTGGTCGCGGTGGCGATATTGGTGGCGGCCTCGTTTTCAGTGCTCATGGCGGCTTGTCTGCTCCCTTGCGCGACCGCTGCGGACGTCTGCACGACACGGTCGCTGAATTCTTTACTGTATTAGTGATCTAAAACACGAAGTTCAAGAATGCCCGAATGCGCAGGCGTCGTCCATGATTATGCGTTTATCGATTGAACACCCGTTCAAACCCCGTATCCGCCCCTTACGCCAAGCCGCTTTCCCGCAAGCGCGGTTCGCGGTATCGGCTAGGCGGGAAGGAGAGGCTAAGCCATTGCCAGAGCTGAACGATGACGGAAGCGTAAGAGACGGCGCTGCTAATGTGGCCGACCCGACAGCGGGCGCGGTGAAAGAGCGCCGCTCCCCTTTTGCGCGCGTCCTTTTCAGCCTGCGCCGCTATTGGCTGCAAGACGTCATCGGCACGGTCAACCAGACGGAGGTCATCGAGAAACGCCGCGCGGAATGCGTGATGTCCGAGCGCTATTTGTTCATGACCGCGATGAGCGGGGGGATCGCGGTTCTGGGCTTGCTCTTGTCTTCACCCGCCGTGGTGATCGGGGCGATGCTGCTCTCGCCGCTGATGGACCCGATCATGGGGCTGGGCTTTGCGCTGGCGATCGGCGACTATCACTGGCTGCGGCAATCGGCGCGAAGCCTTGCCTGGGGCACGCTGATGGCGATCGCGCTCACCGCGCTGGTGGTCTATCTTTCTCCGATCCAGACGATCACGCCCGAGATCGCGGCGCGCACGCAGCCCAATCTGTTTGACCTGTTCGTCGCGCTGTTTTCGGCGCTGGCGGGCGCGTACGCGATGATCCGTGGGCGCGACGGGACGATTGTGGGCGTGGCGATTGCCACCGCCTTGATGCCGCCGCTTGCGGTGGTTGGCTTTGGCCTTGCGACCTGGAACTGGACGGTCTTTTCAGGCGCGCTGGGGCTCTATGTCACCAACCTCATCACCATCGCGCTCACGGCCTGGGCGATGGCGCGGGTCTATGGTTTTCGCACAAGGCTGAGCGCGGGCCAGTCCGCGTTTCAGAACCTGGCTGTTCTGGGGGTGTTTTTCGCTCTTGCCATACCGTTGGGCTTCTCGCTTCAGCAGATCGCGTTCCAGACCAACGCCCAGCGGGTTGTGCGCGATGAGATTGTGAACGCATTCTCGGCCGATTCCATTCTCGACCAGTTTGATATCGAGTTCGGGACCGAACCCATGACCGTGGTCGCCAAGATGCTCACCCCCGAACCCCAGCCCGACGCTGAGGGGAAGATCGAGCGC
>JBCBYM010000309.1:0-602 GCA_039815865.1 Pseudomonadota bacterium | reverse complement strand
CGGTGGCTCTTGGTGCCAACTCGGCAGCGAGCGGCACTACGTCGACCAGTCTTGGCGCGGCCTCGGTCGCGAGCGGCACGGAGTCAACTGCGGTTGGTGGCGGCGCCGAGGCGACCGCTGATAATACAACAGCCGTTGGTAACTTCGCCAGCGCCAACGCCGAACTTGCGAGCGCCTTTGGTGAAAATTCGGACGCAACGGGCACGCGAAGCACGAGCGTTGGCGCTCGGTCCGCCGCCAGTGGCGCTGAATCCGCCGCTGTGGGCGCGGGGTCTTCGGCAAGCGGTGCTGGAGCGATTGCGGTCGGCGGTGACATTACCGGCGACACAATCGGTGCAACCGCCACAGGCGATGCCAGTGTCGCGCTAGGCGCGGATGCGGGAGCAAGCGGCACGACCTCGGTCGCCGCTGGTGCGCTCTCAATCGCGTCGGGTGAATTTTCGGTCGCGGTTGGCCCCTTCGCCACAGCCACTGAGGGCAACGCGACCGCCTTTGGTTCAAGCGCCGATGCCACGGCGGTTGATACGGTGGCTCTTGGTGCCAACTCGGCAGCGAGCGGCACTACGTCGACCAGTCTTGGCGCGGCCTCGGTCGCGAGCGGC
>JBCBYM010000308.1:0-630 GCA_039815865.1 Pseudomonadota bacterium | reverse complement strand
ATCAGGCCGGATTGACCCTGCGTGGTGGCCTGATTGCGGGAGCGTTTTTGCGCGCCATCATCGGCGGGGTGATCAGCCATCGGGCCCTTCGTCTTCAAGATTGAGCGGTATTGCGGGTCCGGGTTTGTGGATAGAGTGGATTAAACGGCACGCCATCATGGCGCAACGCGGCGATATTGGCCGCATAATCCGCACCCTGACCATGGAAGACGGCAGAGCCCGCCACCAACATGGTGGCGCCCGCGTCAATAACGGCCCTTGCGGTATCGGGATTAATGCCGCCATCGACCTCAAGCATGATGGGTCGCCCTGTCCGTTCAATCAGCCGGCGGAGCTTTTCGATTTTGCGTAATTGGCTGGCGATAAAAGACTGGCCGCCAAAGCCCGGATTGACGCTCATCACCAGCACCAGATCAATCTCATCAATCACATGGCGAATGGCATTGACCGGTGTTGCCGGGTTGAGCGCCACACCCGCCTTCGCGCCCAGATGGCGAATGGTTTGCACGGTGCGGTGCAGATGGGCCCCCGCCTCCGGATGCACGGTGATAATATCGGCGCCCGCGTCCTTGAATGCTTTCAAATAAGGGTCCACCGGCGCGATCATCAAATGCACGTCAAACGGTAACG
>JBCBYM010000307.1:0-864 GCA_039815865.1 Pseudomonadota bacterium | reverse complement strand
CGACGAAGAGGACCTCGCGGACATGCTCAGCGAACTTCGCGGCTACGATCCTAAACCCGGCCTCTCCTTTGCACCCGCCAGCGAAACCGCGATTGTGCCGGATGTCCTGCTCACATCCAATGGCGAAAACGGATGGGACATTGCCCTTAACGAAGACACGCTGCCGCGCCTCATTGTTAACCGGGACTACTATGTCGAATTGTCAGGCGGTGCAACAAACGCCGAAGCGCAAGGCTGGCTAAAGGAGAAGCTGGCGGACGCACACTGGCTCATCCGTGCGCTCGACCAAAGGCAAAAAACGATCCTCAAGACCGTCGCCGAGATCGTGAAACAGCAGGACGGCTTCTTTCGCCGCGGCGTGTCAGAGCTGAAGCCGCTCACGCTGCGCGAAGTGGCCGAAGAGATCGAAATGCATGAAAGCACGGTTAGCCGTGTCACCAGCAACAAATATCTGTGGTGCGAGCGCGGCACCTTTGAGCTGAAATATTTCTTTTCCAGCGGCGTATCCTCAAGCGATGGCGAGGGCGCGTCTTCCGAGGCGATCAAGGCGCGGATCAAGGCGTTGACTGACTCAGAGGACCCCAAGAAGGTACTCTCCGATCAAAAGCTCGTGGACCTGCTGGGGGAAGAAGGCTTCGATCTGGCGCGGCGCACTGTGGCCAAGTATCGCGAAGCCATCGGCATCGGTTCAAGCGCGCAGCGCCGCCGCGCGAAGAAGATCGCGGGCCTTTAGTCAGGCGCCCCACATCTTCAGCCAGAGGCCCAAACCTCACTACGTAGAATCCCAGCGACTCGTGGAGTTCTGCGGGTTTACGCTAAATTAACCTTTCCCGTTCAGAAGTTGTGTGGTTAATACATGACAAG
>JBCBYM010000306.1:0-1039 GCA_039815865.1 Pseudomonadota bacterium | reverse complement strand
CCGGCCAACCCGGCTTTAAGGACGAGCCCGCGCGCGTCTCTCGCATTCAGCCCGTCTGGCGCGGCTTTGTGGTGAGCCGCCAGCCGCTGGACCTTTCGCGTTGCGATTACTGGATGCGCAGCCGGGTGGAGGGCGGATGGCTCTACGAAGTTGCTGGCAAGGCTGAGGTGAACTGGAGCGCGGCTTTGCCCGCCGGCGAAGTGAGCGAGGTGGCGTACTCGTCCAAGGGGATGCGCCGGATTGCCGTATGTGACCCGCGCGGCGGGCTTGAAGCGGCGGTGTTTGTCACACGGGCCGGCGACTTGCCCGCGCGTGAGTGGGTCGCGGCGCAATTGGGCGCGTCGATCCGGGATGCCAGCGAAGTGCTCGCGGGGCGTCCGCGCGAGGCAGCGCCCGACCGAGGAGCCATCGTGTGCGTGTGCCATGATATCGGCGCGCTCGAGATCAACGCGGCGATCAGCGGCGGAGCGGGCAGCGTTGCCGCGATCGGCAACGCCTGCCGTGCGGGCACCAATTGCGGATCGTGCCGCCCTGAGCTTTCCCGCATGCTCGAGGAGTGGGATGACGCGATCAAGGATGGCGCCATTAGGGAGGCCGCCGAATGAGCGCCGCCTCGCCCTATGATTTTCCCGCAGGCAGCGTCTGGCTGGTGGGCGCGGGGCCGGGGGATCCGGAACTCCTTACGCGCAAGGCGGAACGGCTGCTGCGCGCCGCCGATGTGGTGTTTTATGACGCGTTGGTGAGCGAGGGCGTGCTCGATCTGATCCCTGCGCAAACCGCGCGGCATTCGGTCGGCAAGCGCGCCGGGCGCCACAGCGTACCCCAGCCCATGATCTGCGATAGGATTGTCAAAGCCGCTTTGTCGGGCGCGCGCGTGGTGCGGCTCAAAGGCGGGGACCCTTCGATTTTCGGGCGCGCCAATGAAGAGCTGGATGCCTGCCGCGCAAACGGGATTGGCGTGCAAGTGTGCGCCGGTGTCACCACCGCGAGCGCGGCGGCGGCGAGCCTTGGTACCTCGCTCACGACCCGTGGCCTGGCG
>JBCBYM010000305.1:0-1045 GCA_039815865.1 Pseudomonadota bacterium | reverse complement strand
GTTTCGACATTAACCTGAGACATATCCGGCAGCCTTGAAGTAGTTCCAGCACTCTTCTGGGTCGTAGAGATAGCAGATTGATCCGATGGCCTCGAAGACGTCGGTGAATGTTCTTGCCCCGATCCGTCGCAGGTGGGCTTTCAGCTTGGAGAAGGCCTGTTCGATGGGGTTCAGATCGGGTGAGTACGGCGGCAGGTAGAGGAACCAGCAGCCGTGATCGCGCAAGGCTTGGGCGGCCTCCTTGTTCCGATGCGTGGCCAGGTTATCGAGGATGACGACGGTGCCTTGGGCGATCTCTGGGACCAGCACTTCGCGGATGTAGGCGGCAAAGGCGGTGCCATCCATCGCGCCCTTGATGACCCATGGTGCGATCAACGCATCTTGTGTCAGGCCCGCGATCAGGGTTTGGGTTCCCCAACTGCCAAACGGCGCATCCATCGTCAGACGCTCGCCCCGTTTTGCCCTGCCGCGCAGGCGCGTGAGGTTCGTCTTCACTGCCGTTTCATCAATGAAGACAACGCGATCTGGTAAGGTCGCAATGGCAGGAAGCCGATGTTTGAACCAGTCCACGCGCTGTTGTCTTACCTTGGCGTGACGGCGCTCGGTGGCAACCAGCGACTTTTTTTGTACGTGAAACCGAGCCGGGACAGCAGGTTGGCGATGGAGGAGTGGTGCACCCGCAGGCCCTCTGCGTCGGCCAGCGCATCGCGCAGCTCAAAGAGCGTGATGTCGGGGTCTTGTGCGATCAGCTCTTCAACGAAAGCCTGATGCGGTGCCAGCTTCCCCTTGCCGCGCGGAGGTCCCTGCGGGGCAGGTTCAGCATGACCTCTGGTCTTCACCTGGCGCGCCCATCGCGCACCTGTTGCTGGTGACAGCTTCAGACGCAACGCCGCCGCACGCCCGCTTAACCCTTCTTCAATGTACCTTTGAAAACGCGTCCTGAGTGCCGATGGCAAAGGTGCTGACATGATCCATCCTCCCAAAAAGGATGAATCACATCTGTAACCTCTTGGGAATCCCCCACGACTCAGGTTCAAGCCGAAAT
>JBCBYM010000304.1:0-1411 GCA_039815865.1 Pseudomonadota bacterium | reverse complement strand
GCTTGTCTTATGACTTTGCCTGCCTCCATGCGAAGATGGAGCCTCTGCCAGCCAAGCCATTTATGGCAGGCAGAGGCGGTGTGTGGATCGGGACATGCTTGGTCGTAGCGGACCGTTCTAAAGTGCGATCGCACACCGTCTTCTCATGAGGCCTGAAGGGATACCCGGGATTGCCGTCCCGGATGACAAGCATAGGACATGACGAAGATGATCGACGATAGCATTGGCGTGGACATTTCCAAAGATAATCTGGATTGCCACCGATTGAGCGACGGAGCTTTCGAGAAGTTCCCCAACACAAAGTCCGGCTTCCAGAAGCTGCGCCGCTGGATTGGGCCGGACCTGCCAGCCCGTGTGGTTTATGAGCCAACGGGACTTTATCACGGCGCGTTGGAGGCGGCGCTGGCCGACCATTTGCCTCTGGTCAAGGTCAACCCAAAACACGCGCGCCGCTTTGCGGAGAGCAAGGGGCAGTTAGCCAAGACAGACAGAGCTGACGCGCGTGTCTTGGCGCAGATGGGCGCGGCACATGCGCTGGAACCGGATGCGCCAGTCGCCAAGGACCGCCCTGTTCTCAGGGAGTTGCAGGCTGCTCGCGCTGCGTTGGTCAAAGACAAGGTGCGGCTTCAAAACCAGTTGGACCGGCAGCAGCAGAGGCTGACGCAAAAGCTGACCCGGCGCCGGTTGCGCCAGGTTGTGGCTGACGTTGCTGAACTGGATCATGCGATCCGAACGCAGTTGGAAACCTGTCCAACCCGCAAACGTGCGCTTCGCGTGATCCAGAGCATCAAAGGCATCGGTTCGGTTGCGGCCACGACGATCCTGATTGAAATGCCAGAGATCGGGAGCCTGCGAAAAAAGGCTGTCGCCTCGCTCGCCGGGATCGCACCGATCACAAGACAATCAGGCCGATGGCGCGGCCAGTCCTTCATCCAAGGCGGCCGAAAACCCCTGCGCGATGCGCTCTATCTGCCCGCCATCGTCGCAACCCAGTACAACCCGGATCTCAAAGCGCAATACGAACGCATGAAAGCAGCCGGGAAACCCTCGAAAGTCGCGATCACAGCAATCATGCGCAAGCTGCTCATTCTCGCAAACACACTCGTCAAAGAAGGCAGAGAATGGGTCGAAATCAGAGCTTGATCAAAAGGGATACTTTAGGCCGCGGCACGCGGTTCGATCGGCCCGGTAGGCAAGGCCAACCGCTCTTCCAGGGCCTGGGCAACCTGTAGGAGGCGCGCTTCACCCCGTGGCGGCCCAACCAATTGGAGACCCACGGGCAGGCCCTCTTGCGTGAAACCGGCGGGCATCGAGAGGGATGGCAGGGTTGTTACCACCGAGAGCATCGAGAAGCGGAGCCAGTCCACGTAGTCGTCGATCACCATGCCATCGACCGACGGCGGGTACTCTT
>JBCBYM010000303.1:0-1474 GCA_039815865.1 Pseudomonadota bacterium | reverse complement strand
CTGCGCGCATCTCGCGATCAGGCAGGGTTTCGAGCACAAGCGGGTCGATCAAAACCGCGTCAGGCTGGTGGAATGCGCCGATCAGGTTCTTGCCTGCGCCGGTGTTGATCGCGGTCTTGCCGCCTACCGAACTGTCCACTTGTGACAGCAACGTGGTGGGCACCTGTACGAACCGGCAACCGCGCTTGGTGATCGCGCAGGCAAAGCCGGTGAGATCGCCGACCACCCCGCCGCCCAGGGCCACAACATAGGTTGACCGGGTCACTCCAAGATCAAGCATCCAGTCGGTGAGCTGTTCGACCACTTGCCAACTCTTGGCTCCTTCACCCGGATCGACCACGAACCAGCTTGCGGTGAAGCCCCAGTGGAACAAGTCGTCCTGAACGCTTTCGCGAAACAGCTGGTGGGTGTTTGTGTCCGCGACAACAGGCACAACGCCGTCAGGCAGCGTTCCATCAGCGACTTCGTGGCCAAGTTCGCTGAGACAACCGGGCTCGATTTGGATTTGGTAGCTGCGCCCGCCCAAAAGGACAGTGACTTGCTTGCTCTTGCTCATCCAACCCACTCCTCAATAGCGCGCAGGATCGCCGCAGCCGTGTTTTCATGCGGTCCGTCATCGCTTTGCACGCGAATATGGGCCTGAGAATAGGCGGATTTTCGCTCGGCGTGCAGGCGGGTCAGGATTTCGTGCGGATCGCCCGTCTTGAGCAGCGGACGATGATCGCGGCGCGCGGTGCGCTCCACCAGCGTATCGATATCGCAGTCAATCCAGACAGCGAGCCCGCGTTTCAGGATCAGCGCGCGCGTTTGCGGATCGGCAAACGCACCGCCGCCGGTTGCGATGACGCCGCCGCGCTCCTCTATCAACCGCGCGATCACCCGGCGTTCACCGTCGCGAAAATAAGCCTCGCCAAACTCCTCGAAAATCTCGGGGATGGATCTCTGGGCGGCTTCTTCAATCGCGTCATCAGCATCAACAAAGTCGCTGCCCATCAGGCTGGCGAGGCGCCGGCCGACCGTCGATTTGCCCACGCCCATCAAGCCGACAAGCACGACAGGCCGCGCATCGCGCGCTGACGGCTCGGCTTTGGAAAGGGCCGGGGAAGGGTCCTCATCCGCCGCGCGCTTCATTGCCTGTGGGAGCTTTGTGTCGGTCATTGAACTGACGCCTATAGATGGGGTAGGGCGCGCGCAATATGCACGAAGCTTTGCAGAACACCGTTCGCCCTCCTCGGGCGGCGCCCGCCTGGTTCGCCAATCCGGCGATAGCCAAGCGGCGTACAGCTCTCCTTGCGGGGCTTGCGGGGCTTTCTGTGATTGTCCTGGCATGGATAGATGGCGGCGAAGAGCCTATTCACACGATCGTCCAGCCAGTGCCCCTCCCGGATGAGGGCGCTGGGCTATGATTCGCGGCGTTTGGCTTGGCCTTGGCGTAGCCGGTGCCGTTGGCGGCGCCCTTGTCAGTGGCTTTGCC
>JBCBYM010000302.1:0-1497 GCA_039815865.1 Pseudomonadota bacterium | reverse complement strand
TGCGCCATGAGATAGGGCTTGAAGGCCATCTGGCGCTGGTTCTCACCCCAGATATACCCGCTCGCCAAAAGGGTTTCGGCGCTGGCAAAGCGGACCGCGTTGATCCCGTTGGCCCGGTCAAGAGGCGTGTAAATCGCCGAGCCCGTCGCGTTTACGACAGCGCCCTCATCATATCCAGCGGACAGGAAGATATTGGGATCGCCCACCACATTAAGGAGCGCGCCCGGCAGCGTGTCGGGCAAAGCCTGCTGATTGCGGATAAACTCGCGATATTCCTCTTCGGTCTCAATCGCATTGGCCTGTGCCAGACGGCCGCCCGCTTCGGCTTCGGGTCCGGAAAGATCAAGGCCAAGCCCCGCCTCCCGCTTGACCGCCAGAAGCGGACTGTCCCCGCGTGTAAAGGCGCCAAGGCTGCTGCCCACCGTCACCAGAACACCGCCGTCGGCGACATAGCTCTCAAGGTTTGCCACCACGCTGCGCGAAGGCGATCCTTCAGGCATGATCACGACGTCGTAATCCGCAAGATCAGCCCGGCCGAGGCGCTGGCTGCGAATGGGGGTAACCGGCAGGCCAAGGCGGCGTTCGAGCACATAGCGCATCGCGCCCGCGCTCAATTGGGAAATGCCTTCATCCCAGGCCATTGCGACCTTGGGCACAGTGAGGCGAACAAAGCTGGCGCTACCAAGATTGGGCCCCACATCGACCCAGCCCGAGGCGAGCCGTGCGGTCTCCGCGCCCAGACTGGCGGCCAGTTTCTCGATCTCTTCAAGCGCGCCATCCGCATTGGCTCCGG
Source organism: Pseudomonadota bacterium (assembly GCA_039815865.1). GTDB lineage: Bacteria > Pseudomonadota > Alphaproteobacteria > Sphingomonadales > Sphingomonadaceae > Erythrobacter. The sequence goes on along the minus strand of JBCBYM010000302.1, from coordinate 704 downwards.
CTGCAAACACTACTGTGCCGCGCGGATATTCTCGTCCGCCGGATGTGAAGGCTTCATCGGTGACGCGCGCCTCAAAGCCCTGCCGCAGCGCCAGAGTAACCAGCCGCGCCTGTCCGCTATCAGTCCACGGAACCGCGATCGCAAAGTCACCCGCGCCGCCCGTCACAGGCGCAATCGGCGCGTCAGGGGCGAGCGCGGTTCCGCCAACGGCCGAACCGCACACGCTCACATCCACGCCCGACATCAGCCCGACCGACCAAGCGGTAACGTCATAGAGTTCGTGGCGCAGATCCTCTCCGCGCCGCTCTTCCTGCTTTTCGATGAAGTCGCGCGGCAATTCGGTGTTGCGATCAAGCAGCGCCCGGACGAGCCGCGCGGCGGGCTGGGCTTGCGGGATCGCGAGGTAGCCCTGTCGATAAGAGCGTCCGCACACGCTCGACGCATTGCCTTCGCGCAGCACCGTGATGCCTTGCGCAGACAGGCGACGGCCAAGGCTCTCTGCGTTCCAGCGCCGTTTTGCCAGATCGATAACATAGGTGCCGCGCCCTGCCGTGCCGCTCGCATTGGCCGAACGATACTGGGCGAAGTCCGACAGGAAACGATCCGCATTCTGCGCCACCGCTTCGGCGGTCGCGAAGCTTGCCATGAAGTGATTGCGCACGCCGTCGCGGTAGGTGAGCGTGTTGCCATCGCGCCGATCAAAC
>JBCBYM010000301.1:0-1503 GCA_039815865.1 Pseudomonadota bacterium | reverse complement strand
TCGAACGCACGGTCTGGCTCTCTGCCAAGCGTCAGGCAACGAGTGATGCCTTTCAAAGCTACCTCGACCGCTATCCCGCCGGCCGTTTTGCCGACGAGGCCAAGAGCGAGCTTGCCGCCCTGAGAGACGACCCCGTGGAGCGCGCACGCCGCCGCGAGGAAGCTCTGGAGCTTTCGCGCCAGGACAAGCGCCGGATCCAACAGGGTTTGAACATCCTGGGATTTGATCCGCGCGGCATCGATGGGATCTTTGGCCCCGCCTCTCGCGCGGCGATCAAGCGCTATCAGGAAAGTCTGAAAGTCGATGAGACGGGCTATCTGCGACCCAAGCAGATTGAGAGGCTCGACGAACTGGCCGCAGCCAAGCAGGCCGAGATTGAGGCTGCCGCTCAAGCCCGACGCAAGCGGTTGGAAGAAGAAGACAGGGCTCTGTGGCAGTCAACCGGCGCGAGCGGCTCAGAAGAAGGGCTCCGTCGCTATCTGGAGCGCAACCCCGACGGCCTGTTTGCCGAAGCAGCCCAGCAAAGACTCGATGAGATTCGCATCGAAAAGCGGCGCCAGGCCCGCGGCGCCGAGCGCCAGGCCTGGGATGATGCCGTATCGGCCGGCAATCGCGCCGGGTTCCGCGCCTATCTGGAAAGTTTCCCGAACGGCCAGTTTGTCGAGGAGGCCAAAGAAGCCCTCGCGGAGCTCAACGACGACCGCCGACAGCGCGCCGAAGCCTGGCAGACCGCAGAACAGCGCCTGGGGCTGAACTCCGTGACCCGCGTACTGGTTGAGCGGCGACTCACAGCGCTTGGCCTGGAGCCGGGTCGCGCAGATGGCACCTTCGACAGATCCACTCGCAGAGCCATCCGCCGCTTCCAGCGCGAGCGTGAACTGGAGGTGACCGGCTTCCTTAATGAGCCCACAATCGTGCGCATGCTGGCCGACATTGGTATCGCCTTCAGCCGCAACTGATCAAACCGCCTCAAAACAAACGCGAAAGGCCGCCCTCGGGCGGCCTTTTCACTTGGCTGGACCCTCTTTGGGTTAGCCCTGGCGCGCCTTGAACCGGCGCTGCGTCTTGTTGATCACGTAGACGCGGCCCTTGCGGCGCACAATCCGGCAATCGCGGTGACGGCTCTTCAGGGAGCGGAGAGAATTTTTGACCTTCATCGGTCTTCCTTTCTGTCTGCGCCGCTCTCGAGGCGCCTCGTTACGGTTACACCCGTACGGGTGTGCGGATCCTGGTGGGCGGTACTGGGATCGAACCAGTGACCCCTACGATGTCAACGTAGTGCTCTACCGCTGAGCTAACCGCCCGTGCGACACGGTGACCGTGCCGTCAAGTCTGGGCCGTATAATGGCAACACTTCTGCCGTTCAAGGGCTTTTGGAATTGCCTCAATTCCGTCTATCATCTCTTGTACAAGGAGTCCCCATGGCACAGCACTCGCATCGACTTCTAAAGCCGCTGGAACGTCAGACCAGCGTGATGTTCGCATCGCCCCATAGCGGGCGGG
>JBCBYM010000300.1:0-1527 GCA_039815865.1 Pseudomonadota bacterium | reverse complement strand
ATCTTGAGGAGGCTCTTGGACACCGTATCATCGATGAACCAGCTCAGCTCCTCAATCGTCATATCGTCGGCTTCGACCGCGATGTAGCCAATTGAATCGCCGCCGATGTTCACCTTCTGGATCTGCGGCTCAAGAATGCCGTCGGGCAAAGTCGGGCGAACCCCGTCAATGGCCGTCTGCACTTCGCTGAGCGCAAGAGTGATATCGGTGCCGATCTCAAACTCGACAAAGGTGCCCGAGGACCCCTCGCGCGCGGAGGACTGGATCGAAGTGACCCCATTGATCGACGCCAAAGCGCTTTCGACCCGCTGCGTGATCTGGTTCTCAATTTCCGAAGGCGCGGCACCGGGCTGCGAAATCGTCACATCCACGCCCGGAAATTCGACATCCGGGTTGTTGGTGACGTCCATGCGCGAGAAGCTCACGATCCCGGCAATCAGAAGCGCGGCGAAAAACACCAGCGGGATCACCGGGTTGCGGATCGACCAAGCGGATATCTGGTTGATGTTCATACGCTTTGCGTGCCTTGAGCTGTGTGCCTGTTGCTTCGTTCGGACTGTGCCGGAACCGCAAGTGAGTGGCGCGTCTGCGCGCGCTTCAGATGATCCGCGCGTGCCCCATTCACTCTACGTGTCCTGACGGCGCGGATTGATGGTCTCACCCGGATTGAGGAAACCGCCCGCGCTTATCACCACCAGTTCATCGCCAGTGAGGCCATCGGTGATGGCAATGCCCTGTTCGGTTGCGCGGCCAATGGTGACCGCACGGCGCGTGGCCTTGTTCTCTTCGCCCACTACATAAACAAACGCGCCATCACTATCGGCCAGCACCGCGCTTTCAGGCAGGACCGTTGCGGTGAGCGTGCCGCCATCGATCCGAGCCGTGGCAAAGCCTCCGGGGCGAAGGTCAGGCGAGAAAGCGAGCGCGACGCGCGCGGTGCCCTGACGGGTGTTCTGATCGACCACAGGCGAAAGCTGCCAGACCTGACCGTTGAACGACTTTTCCGATCCCGCCAGGGTTACCTCAGCGCCCACGCCTTGCGAGAGCTGGATCATCTGCCCTTCGCTGACCTGCGCGAGCATCTCCATCTCGCCCCCGCGGGCGATTGTGAACAGCGCCGGTGTGCCCGCGCTCACGCTTTGCCCCGGCTCAACGTTACGGGAAAGCACATAGCCTGCGGCCGGCGCCACCACGTTGAGCCGCGCGTTACGGGCCCGCAGCTCAGCCAGCTGGGCTTCGGCCACCTTGACGCGGGCGTTGGCGGAATCGCGGGTCGCGGTGAGGCGATCGACATCGGCGGTGGAGACAAAACCCTTCTCAACCAGCTGCAGAGCGCGGTCGAGATTGGCCTGCGCCAGAGCGGCGTCGGCCTTGGACACTTCGATCTGCGCGGCCTGAGCGGCCGCCTGCTGGGCCTGAACCGAACGATCGATCACCGCGAGGACCTGGCCCTTGTTGACCCATTCGCCCGCATCCACAGGGACCGAGATAACGCGTCCGCCTTCACCCTCGACGCCAACCGGCATT
>JBCBYM010000002.1:35555-56176 GCA_039815865.1 Pseudomonadota bacterium | reverse complement strand
ATTCACGAAATCGCCGGCCAGGAATTTGCCGTGGGGAGCCCCAAGCAGCTCGGCGAAATCCTGTTCGACAAAATGGGCTTCAAGGGGGGCCGAAAGGGCAAGAGCGGAGCCTATTCCACCGACCAATCCACCTTGGAAAAGCTCAGCGCCGATCCCGAAGCGGCCGCCATCACAAGAAAGGTGCTTGAGTGGCGGCACTTGTCCAAGCTTAAGTCGACTTACACGGACGCACTGCAAGCGCAGATCAATCCCACCACCGGACGCGTGCACACCAGCTACAGTCTGGCGGGCGCGCAGACCGGGCGGCTGTCCTCGACCGATCCAAACCTGCAAAACATACCGATCCGGACCGAGATTGGCCGTACTATCCGTCAAGCCTTTGTCCCCGAAGCGGGCAACACGCTGCTAGCGGCGGACTATTCGCAGATCGAGCTGCGGCTGGCCGCGCATATGGCGGATGTCGACACGCTCAAAGAGGCGTTCGCAAATGGCGAGGACATTCACGCACGCACCGCGACCGAGATGTTTGGCGAAGTCACGCGCGACACACGGGCGAGCGCCAAGACAATCAATTTCGCCATCCTCTATGGCATTTCGCGATGGGGGCTAGCCGGGCGCCTTGAGGTCGAGCCCGATGAAGCGCAGGATATGATCGACACCTACTTCCAGCGCTTTCCCGGCATCCAGCGCTACATTACCGAAACGCTTCAAACCGTGGGCGAGCAGGGCTATTCAGAAACGCTGTTTGGTCGAAAGACTTGGTTCCCTCGGATCAAGTCCAAGAACCAGGCGGAACGCCAAGGTTCTGAGCGCGCGGCGATTAACGCGCCGATCCAGGGTACAAGCGCGGACATAATCAAGCGCGCCATGGTGCGCATGCTGCCCGCGCTACGCGACGCCGGATTGCCTTATGTCCGCATGCTGCTGCAAGTGCACGACGAGCTTGTCTTCGAGCTGCCCGAAAGCGACGTTGCCGCCGCTTCGCCGATCATTGAGCGCGTTATGGCCGAAGCGGCTTTGCCGGCCGTGACTCTCGATGTGCCTTTAGGGGTCGAAATCGGGACCGGAAGCAGCTGGGACGCGGCGCACTAATCGTGCTTCTTTGACCGGGCCGGCTCCAATGTATCGGGTTCGAAGAAGCCGATCGGATTGACCTCGACCGCCCGCTTTTTAAGCTCTCCACGCATCTTGCGATATTCGGCCTCCATGCGCGGAGTGATTGAGGCCCGGCTATCCTCAAGAGCCTGGGCAAAGTCGACTGCACCAACCTCCGCGGCCTCACCACCAACGCGGCGCAACGCGCCAAGCCCGGCGCGGCGGACCACGTCCTCAAGGTCAGCGCCGGTAAAGCGGTCGGTCTGCGCAGCTACAGCGGCCAGATCGACGTCGTCAGCGAGCGGCATTTTCGAGGTGTGGATGCGCAAAATATGCTCACGCCCGGGTCGATCGGGCGTGCCAACATAGACAAGCTCGTCAAAGCGGCCCGGGCGCAGCAGAGCGGGGTCCATCAGGCCGGGGCGATTGGTCGCACCGATCACCACCACTGATTGCAGCTCTTCCAAGCCGTCCATCTCGGCCAGGATCGTGTTGACGACGCGGCCCGTCACCTGCGGCTCACCCTGGCCCGATCCGCGCGCCGGAACAAGGCTATCGATCTCGTCAATAAAGATCACGCAGGGCGCGACCGAGCGCGCGCGTTGGAACATGCGCGCGATTTGCTGCTCGCTCTCGCCGTACCACTTGGAAAGCAAGTCCGAGCTCTTGATCGAGATGAAGTTGGCTTCCGCTTCCTTGGCAACGGCCTTGGCGAGGAGGGTCTTGCCCGTGCCAGGCGGTCCATACAGAAGGAAGCCCTTGGCGGGGCGGATGCCCAGGCGGCGGAAAGCGTCGGGATTCTTGAGCGGAAGTTCGACGCCTTCCTTGAGCTTGTCGATAGCGTCACCGACACCGCCAATGTCATCCCACGCCACATTGGGCACCTGCACCATAACCTCGCGCATGGCAGACGGCTGAATGCGCTTGAGGGCCGAGAGAAAGTCTTCGCGCGTGACACACAAATCGTCGAGCACTTCGGGCGGCACGGTCTGCTGATCGAGATCCAGCCGCGGCATGATCCGGCGCACCGCGTCAATCGCCGCTTCGCGCGCAAGGGCGGCCAAATCGGCCCCGACAAAGCCGTGCGTCACGCGGGCCAGCTCATCAAGGTCCACCGCATCTTCGCGCGGCATTCCGCGCGTGTGGATGGCAAGGATCTCGCGCCTTCCGCCTGTATCGGGCACGCCAATAACGATCTCGCGGTCGAACCGCCCTGGACGGCGCAGCGCTTCGTCGATTGCATCGGGCCGGTTGGTCGCCGCGATAACCACCAGATTGGTGCGCGCTTCGAGGCCATCCATCAGCGTGAGCAATTGGGCAACGAGCCGTTTCTCCGCCTCGCCCGGCACCTGGGTACGCTTAGGCGCGATCGAGTCGATCTCATCGATGAAGACGATGGCCGGAGCCGAGCGCGTGGCTTCCTCGAATACCTCGCGCAGGCGCTTTTCCGATTCGCCATAGCCTGAGCCCATGATCTCAGGCCCGTTGATAGCGAAGAATTCCGCGTCCGATTCGTTCGCCACCGCCTGAGCGAGCCGTGTCTTGCCCGTCCCCGGCGGGCCATGCAGCAGCACGCCCTTGGGCGGATCGACACCGAGCCGAGTGAAGAGCTCCGGATAGCGAAGCGGAAGCTCCACCATCTCGCGCAGCGCGCGGATAGTGTCCTCCATTCCACCGACATCATCGTAATTCACACCAGCGCGCGGATCGCGCGGCTCTTCGAACTCGGTTCGCAGCTCCACTTCGGTGTTCTCGTCAATGTGGACGATACCCTTGGGATTGGTGGCGGCGACGGAAAGCCGGATTTGCGTTAGCGCATAAGCGGGCGCGCGCAGCAATTGGCGCACATCGCTGGGCATGTTCTGGACCGGCTGCTGGCCTGTCGTAGCAACGAGGTCGCCAGCGACCAGAGGCTTGCGGAAGAAATTGCGTTTGAGCGCCTGCGTCGGACCCTGAAGCCGCATGTCCCGCTGAGCGGGGGCAAAGACCACACGCGCAGCGGGACGAGACTGCGCGCCGGATATAACCACATGCTCGCCTGAAGCCGCTTCTGCGTTGCCGCGCTGAAGCCCGTCTAAGCGGACCACATCAAGCGTCTCATCCTCGGGATAGGCGGCCATCGCGATGGCGGCTGTGACGCGCTTGCCTTCGATCTGGACGACATCGCCTTCGGTGATCGAAAGCCGCTGGAAGGCAGAACGAGGCATTCGGACGATGCCCTGACCGGATTCTTCCTGTCGCGCAGGCGCCACCTGCAGACGCACAGAGCGACTGTCGGATAGTGTGTCCGCATCTGCCATCAATAATCCTCTTGCCGCTTACCATGTCTGCGTTCGACATACGCGAAGCTAGGTTTACGCGCGCGCCAATGCAATTGGCGAGAGAGCCGGATAAGACTGGATACAGTTGGTTTAGGGAACGAGAGCGCCGGACGGGCAAAAAAAAGCCCGGCACAAAGGCCGGGCTGGAAAGTTTGGGAGAGGATGCCTGAAAGGCACATTGGTGATATGGAGAGACACCTACTTTTGTGCAAGTGCGAATGCCGCATACTAAGTTGCAAATTCCGCATGCAAAATATCGCGATGTTCGCTTTGAAACACAATATTCATGATTTTCCGCCCAAAAATTGATCATCTGCACAACTTTTGTGCATATTTCCCCGTTCGCCTTGCTGCGCCGCACCATAATTTAGGTGCTGGAGCAATGATTCGCGCGTCTGAAAATTGTCTGATGTCAGGCTCCCACGCCCCGCGTGACAGCCTTTGACCAAGAGACTACGTGTTCCGAGCCTTGCGGTTCTCGATCGCTGAGTCGATGAGCATCCACAAACTGAAACATCAAGAAGGGCTCCTCATCGTGTCCAAGATCTACCCAACCGCCTCCGCCGCTCTTGAAGGCGTCCTGAGTGACGACATGCTCATCGCATCAGGCGGGTTTGGCCTGTGCGGCATTCCCGAGAGGCTTCTCGACGCGATCCAAGACAGCGGCACAAAAGGCCTGACCTTTGCCAGCAACAACGCAGGGATTGACAACGAGGGCATCGGCAAGCTGCTGCGCACGCGCCAGGTGAAGAAGATGATCAGCTCCTATGTCGGAGAGAACAAGGAGTTTGAGCGCCAATATCTTGCGGGAGAACTTGAAGTCGAATTTTGCCCTCAGGGCACCTTGGCTGAACGTATGCGCGCTGGCGGCGCCGGGATCCCGGGGTTTTACACCAAGACCGGTGTTGGCACCCAAGTCGCTGAGGGCAAACAGCAAGCCGAGTTTCCCGACCACGACGGCGTGCTCTCCACCTATATTTTGGAAAAGGGCATCTTTGCCGATCTGGCCGTCGTGAAAGCGTGGAAGGCAGACGAAACCGGCAACCTCATCTTTCGCAAGACCGCTCGCAATTTCAACCAGCCCGCCGCCACTTGCGGCAAGATCTGCGTGGTTGAGGTCGAAGAGATCGTTCCCGCCGGTGCGCTCGATCCCGATGCAATCCATCTGCCAGGTGTGTTCGTCAATCGAATGGTTCTCGGCGCGCCCTATGACAAGAAGATCGAGTTTCGCACAACGCGCGAGCGCGAAACGGCGTGATTCTGCGCCGCGCCCTTGACGCGGCTCTCTTGTGCGCCGTGGCTTCAACCTTGAGCGGCTGCGTGGCCGTCGCTTTGCCCGTGGCAGCCGGCGGTGTTTTGGCACGCACCGCCACTGACGGCGTGGATGCGGGTAGGAAAGAGAACAGCCCGGCGCCAAAGGCACCGATCCAGCCAACATCTGCAGCGCAGCTCAGCAAGCAGACCAAGGAGGCGGAGCCAATCCAAGATGACGCGATAGCCGCTTTTGTCGCGTACAGCTTGCGCCTTACGGATAGATCGCCTGATGTCGCCCAAGGCCCTGATAATTCTATACAATCTGCCGCACTAGACGAGCCTTTTGCGCTCAACGGCAAGCGCTTGAGCTGCGCTGACGCAAAGCCGACCGTTCTGATTGATCTGGACCCAGCGGGCTCGCTTTACGCGCCGAACACAGCCCTGCTGCCCTCAAAGCAATTGAGCGATGGGCTGGATCAGCTGCGCGCTCAGGGCGTTGACGTTGCCTGGATCTCCGCCGCTTCGGCCGGCTATGCTGGAGACATTCGCGCCGCGCTCAATGACAGTGACCTCGATCCCGGATCGACCGATACACTTATCCTGATGCGCTACCCCGGAGATCGCAAGCAAACCCGGCGCCTCGCTCTGGCCACCCGTTCCTGCCTTGTCGCCATTGCAGGAGACGAGCGGGCCGACTTTGACGAACTCTATGATCACCTCAAGGAGCCCGATGCCGCGCTTGCGCTGGAAAAGCTGATAAGCGATGGCTGGTTTCTCATTCCAAGCCTCGTCGCCCCAGGCCCTTCACCCCAGACCATTGCCTCTATGGAAGAACCCGAAGCATGACTGAAACCGCCACTAAGATCGGCTGGACACGCGATGAAATGGCCGCCCGCGCAGCGCGTGAGCTTCAAGATGGTTACTATGTCAATCTGGGCATCGGCATTCCGACGCTCGTCGCCAACCACATTCCCGAGGGGATGCTGGTCACGCTGCAAAGCGAGAACGGGATGCTCGGCATCGGCCCGTTCCCCTATGATGACGAAGTCGACCCTGACCTTATCAACGCAGGCAAACAGACTATCAGCGAACTGCCGCACAGCGCATACTTCGACAGCGCGACAAGCTTTTCCATGATCCGTGGAGGTCATATCGATCTGACCGTGCTCGGCGCGATGGAGGTGGCTCAGAACGGAGACATCGCCAATTGGATGATCCCTGGTAAGATGATCAAAGGCATGGGCGGCGCGATGGATCTGGTGGCAGGGGTGAAGAAGATCATCGTGGTGATGGATCACACCAGCAAAGCGGGCGATCCCAAGTTCATCCCGGAATGCACCCTGCCGCTCACCGGCGCGGGGGTGGTGGACATGATCATCACCAATCTAGGTGTGTTCCAGCGGCCGGGCAAAAGCTCCCCCTTCCAATTGGTCGAATTGGCTCCTGGCGTTACGGCGCAAGACGTGGCCCAAAGCACCACTGCCGATTACGAAAGCGCCCTTGGCTAGGATTTATCGCGGCAAGGGATCAACCTGGCTGATCGCCGGGGCTGTCCTTTCGCTGGCGGCGGCGCTGTTGCATGTTGGCGTTATCATCGGCGGACCCGATTGGTACCGCTTCTTCGGTGCGCCGGAATCCTATGCGAGGGCAGCCGCGCGCGGCTCAATCACCCCGGCTCTTGTCACATCCGGAATTGCCATGGGACTGGCGATCTGGGCGGCCTACGCAACATCAGGCGCCGGGATTATCGCGCGGCTGCCACTGCTTCGCACAGGCCTCATTGTGATCACAGCTGTATATTTGGCGCGCGGACTTTTGATCGTACCGACCGTGATCCTTGTACCGTATTCGCAGGGCGCCTTCGATTACTGGTCCTCGATCATAGTGCTTATCTACGGCGTCGTGCACGCGGTCGGTCTTACCCGCGCTTGGCCTGACTTGGCGCGTCGAGGCTCGCATTCAGGCCCGCCATCCTAGAAGATCGACACGATGCGCAGCGCGAGATAGGGCTGTCTTGGATGGGATGGCTCTACACCTTCAAGTTTCTCCATTACCTGGGGATCATTCTGCTGGCCGGTAACATTACGGTGACAGCGGTTTGGAAGGTGTTTGCGGATCGCAACGGCGATTGGCGCATTGTACAATTCGGGCAAAGACTGGTCACGGGCACCGATTTCGGCCTGACTATCCCTGGCATCGCACTCACAATGATCGGCGGTTACGGATCGCTTTATGTGATGGGCTATTCGCTGCTCGAGCCAGCGTGGCTCTTGTGGAGCCAGATCATGTTCGTCGCTGCTGGCGTGATATGGTTGTTCATCCTTGTGCCAATCCAGATCCGGCAAGCGCGTCTCGCCAATAGCTGGACGGGGCAGGAGGATGTCACGCAAGAATATCGCAGGCTTTCGCGCCGGTGGATCACCTGGGGGCTAATAAGCACGGTGCCACTTTGCATGGTCCTGTGGTTGATGGTTGCAAAGCCGCTATAGCCAATTCGTTATGACCGATTGGCTCGATTCTCCTCGCAACTCCAAAGCGCCTCTGGCGGGCCTAAAAGTTCTTGAGCTGGCGCGCGTGCTGGCCGGCCCCTTTGCCGGGCAAATCCTCGCTGATCTTGGCGCTGACGTAATCAAGGTGGAAAGCCCTGAGGGTGATGGCACGCGCCAATGGGGCCCACCTTGGGTTACGCGCACGGATGCGCAGGGCATCGAGCATCGCGAAGCGGCGTACTACCACGCCTGCAATCGAGGGAAGCGCTCTATCATAGCAGACTTCAAGAGCGACGAGGGTCTGGAGAAGGTCACCAAGCTGGCGCACAGCGCGGATGTTTTGATCGAAAACTTCAAGACTGGAAGCCTGATCAAGTTCGGGCTCGACTATGAGGCGCTCCACGCCAACAACAATCGCCTTGTCTATTGCTCAATCACAGGCTTTGGCCACACCGGACCGCGCGCGCATGAGGCGGGCTACGATTTTGTCGTTCAGGGCATGAGCGGCTTCATGTCGCTCACCGGCGAACCGGACAGCGCACCTGTGAAGATGGGCATCTCGATCTCGGATCTGTCCACCGGCGTCTGGGCAGCCAACGGCATACAGGCCGCGCTTCTCATGCGGGAGCGCACCGGCCTTGGTCAGCATATCGATATGAGCTTGATGGACTGCTCGGTCGCGCTTCTCTCAAACCAGGCGACCTATCATTTTACGACCGGTGAGAACCCGCCTCGCATGGGGAACGCGCACGCTCAGGTCGCGCCCTATGGGGTCTATCCAGTTACCGACGGACATGTGATCCTCGCACCCGCCAATGACGGCCTGTTTGCCAAGCTGGCGCGGGTTCTGGGGCTGCACGCCCTGCCCGCCGATCCGCGCTTTCTCGGGAACGCAGAACGGGTCACAAATATGCGAGCGCTCGATGCTGTGATCGCGGAGCAGACTGTAAACTGGTCCAAAGCAGGCTTGTTAGACGCGTGTCACAAGGCCGGTGTCCCCGCCGGCCCCATCAACAATCTCGATGAGGTCTTTGCCGACCCCCAGACCCTTGCACGGGGCCTTCGTGTCGAGCTTGGCGGCATGGCAGGCGTGCGCAGTCCCTTCCTCTTCTCGGAAGGCGAGCTGGCGCTCGACACAGCCTCTCCGATTCTGGGTGAGCACGGTTAGGAAAAGAGCCGCGCCGTGTATCGCCAAAGCCGCTCGATCGGCCCTTGGCCAAAGCGCGAAAGCCAGATCGGTGACCAAAGCAGCATCGCGCCGATCGGCACAAGACTTAACCCCAACGCTTCGCTGCGGCTCACCTCTCCAAACCATCCCAATCCCCAGCTTGCGAACAACGCAGCGAAGATCACGCTCGTCGCCACATAGTTGGTGAGCGAAAGTCGACCGACCGCGGCGAGGCGCTGCGCAACGATACCTTCAGGGCGCAGCAACGCCATGACCGTGAGGGCGTAAGCAAGGCCCAAGAGCGTATCGAACGGCGCCGAGAGGATGAGGGCAGCGGATCCCACAAGCGCTCCGGGAAAGCCGGTATCGGCCACCCACCAACCAATCGCCAACAATGGAGGAATAGCAACCAGCGCGCACGCCGCGGCGAGCCTCTGCATTCGAAAGGTGCGCCATTTCCCCGACAACATCCCATCGCGCCACAAACCCATGCCCAGCGCCATCGCAGCCAAGTTAATCGGCAGCGATCCCGAAAGTGCAGCCAATTGACCCGTTATAGAGGCACTGCGCCGGAGGATCCGCTCCAGCAGCCCCTCGCGCCCAAGTCCCATCGCATACTCCACCGCACCGGGCAGGGCACCAAAGTTTCGCTCTGCAAAAATCACAGCGTCCGTACTCAACCGTCCGGCGTAGAAGTCGACAACAGCCGAGCCGAACACCACAATCCCGCCTCCAACATGCACAGCCAAAAGGCCGGTGGCGACCGCGTAGAGTGCAGGCGCGGAAAGGCCCCTCAAGAAGGGGAGCGCGAGGCCGGCAATCGCGTAGGCGCGCAGCACATCGTTGCTTGCCAGCAGGATCGAATGCGCAAGCCCGATGGAAAACAGCACAGCCATACGAGCGGCGTGCGCACGCCAAGCTCGCTCCTGGCTCTTTTCCAGAAGGATAAGGCAGCCTGCGCCAAAGAGCATCGCAAACAGGGTCCGGAACTTGTCTTCGATAAAGACAAAGCTGACAAGCCAGACCAGCCGATCGGCCGGGGCATCGCCCCCCAGGACGATGGGATTGTAGTAAGCCTGGAGCGGCAGAGCGAACACGTAGACGTTCATCCACGCGATCCCGATCACAGCCAGCCCGCGCAAAGCGTCGAGCTGAACGATCCGGTCGCCAGTTTGATTTGCAAGAGACTGCATCAGCGCAGCCCTAGCCTAGTTTTCAACCCATAGCTGTCTTTAGGTCTTCGACGAGGTCGGTCCGCTCCCATGGGAATAAATCCCCTTCCGCGATCCGGCCAAAGTGCCCATAGGCCGCGCTTTTGCGATAGATGGGCTTGTTGAGGCCAAGATGCATGCGGATGCCGCGGGGGGTCAGGCCGCCGAGCTTGGCAATCGATTTGATAGCTTCCTCGATTCCGGCATCGTTCACACCCTCGGCGCAGGTTCCGTGCGTGTCGACATAAAGCGAAAGCGGCTCGGACACACCGATCGCGTAGGCAATCTGGATAGTGCAGCGCGTTGCGAGGCCGGCCGCGACAACATTCTTGGCCAGGTAGCGCGTGATATAGGCCGCGCTGCGATCGACCTTTGTGGGGTCCTTGCCGCTAAAGGCACCGCCACCATGGGGCGATGCCCCACCATAGGTATCAACGATGATCTTGCGTCCGGTAAGGCCTGCATCTCCGTCCGGACCGCCAATCTCGAAGGCGCCGGTCGGGTTGATGTGCCAGATGGTGTCCTCGGTGATGAAGCCTTCCGGAAGGATCCCGGCCACAACCTTTTTCACATACGCCTTGAGCTCGGCTTCTTTTTCGCCCTCGTGATAGCCGCTGGCGTGCTGGGTGGAGACCACAAGAGCGGTGCAGGCGACAGGCTTGCCATGCTCGTACTTGAGCGTGACCTGGCTCTTGGCGTCCGGCTCAAGGAACGGAGCGACGCCTGACTTGCGGTCGGCCGCAAGTTGCTCAAGGATCTTGTGGCTGTAATCGAGCGTCGCCGGCATCAGGTCCGGGGTTTCGTCGCAGGCAAAACCGAACATGATGCCCTGGTCACCAGCGCCTTCGTCCTTGTTGGAGCCATCCTCGCCAGCGTCCACCCCCATTGCGATTTCAGAGGACTGGCCGTGCAGGTGATTTTCAAAGGTCAGCGTTTCCCAGTGGAATCCCGATTGCTCATAGCCAATCTCGGCCACCGTGCGACGCACAGCGCTCTCGATCTCATCGCGCGCTCCCGGCGCCCAGTAATTGTTGTACTTCCAGTCTTCGCGCGACGTGTCGTACATGGGGGTGCAGCGGATCTCACCGGACAGCACCACGCGCTGCGTGGTGGTCATGGTCTCGCACGCCACGCGCGCCTCGGGGTCCTTGCCAAGCATAAGATCGACAATAGCGTCCGAAATCTGATCAGAGACCTTGTCCGGGTGCCCCTCCGAGACGCTTTCCGAGGTGAAGAGGTATTCTTGGCGCATGGGAACTCCCGATTGCTTGTGCTTTGGTCGATGACCTTATGCAGATATAAGGAAATCTTTATGTCTGCCCAGCCCCGTAGCCTTACGATGCTCTGAGCGCAAGCAATCTTGGAACCCCCAGACCAAGCGCCATGAGAAGCCCAGCCCAGCCCAGAGCGAGCGCGTTACCCAACCTAGAGAACCAGGTGGCAGCATAAGCCCTAGGGATCATACCCTCGATCGCGCCAGCTTTGCCTGTGGCAACGCTTTGGCGGACTACGCCATTTGCATCGACGACAGCGCTTATCCCGGTTGTTGTGGAACGCAAAACAGGCAGGCCCTCTTCGATGGCCCTGAGGCGCGCTTGCGCCAGATGTTGCGGCGGCCCCCACCAACCAAACCAACCGTCGTTCGAAGGATTGAAGATGTAGTCGGGGCGATCATCGCGCGCGGCGACGTGCCCAGAGAACACGATCTCATAACAGATTTGCACACCCGCCTTGCCATGCTCACCCAGATCCAGGGTCCGCGCACCGGGCCCAGGGCGGTACTCGATGGAGCCCGCGACAAGGCGCGAAAGCCCCAAAGGCTCAAGCAAGGATCGCAATGGCAGATATTCGCCAAAAGGGACAAGATGCGCCTTCGCGTAGTGGTGCGTGATCTTACCGTGCGCGTCCAACGCAATCACCGAGTTGCGCGCGCTGACCGCCCGGCGGCGCCCTTCGACCACGTCGATGTCGAGATTGATTACGCCCGTGAGCAAAGTCGACTCAGGGCCAATCACCGTCGCTATCCGGGATCGCGCAAACTCAGGATCGCCCCGCCTGGTCAGCGGGTTAATCGCGGTGACCTGGTTATAGTAGCGCTGTGGATAGCCGTCTTCGAGATAGTCCGGAATGGCGCTTTCCGGCCAAAGCACAACTCGAGAGGTCGCTCGTCCCGGTTCGGTAAGGTCCGCAATCCGCGCAAACTGCTCCTCAAACTTGGAGCCGTCGTTAATTTCATCCTGCGGAATTAGCGGTTGAACAAGGGTGTAGGCAATATCGGCTTCTTCCAAAGGCGGTGGGGCGGCGTGCATGACAAACGCCAGAAGACCCAAGACCGGCAGCGCCGCGAGCGCGCCCCACCGCTGGACCACGACATAGAACCCCGCAGCGATAAGCACTACCACCCCAGAGAGCGCGTACGTACCCATGTATGGGAGGAGACGAGCGAGCCCCGGCGTTTCCCAACCCCCGAGTGCAATCAGCCCGAGCGGCGGCCATGGATATCCGGTGAAGACCCAACCCCGCATCCACTCAAGAACGATCCAACAACCGGCGAGCACAGCTCCGAAAGCGAACGCTGGCGCGCGCCGCGCCAACCAATATGCGCCTAACACCGCAACGGCGGGATAGAGCGCCAGATACACGCAAAGCATAGGCACCGCGAACCAACCCAGAATTGCGGGCATATCGGTCTGGTAGGTGAACGCGGTGGCTATCCAATTGTTCGCCAGCGTCAAATGCGCCCAGCCAAACAACCATGCGTACCAAGCGGCCAGTCTAGCCGTAGGGGCCGCACGCAGAAGAGCGATTAAGGCTGCTATGGCTGGCAACGCAACCCACCACATATGCAGCGGGGGATATCCAAGCGCGGCTATGAGCCCCAGACCGACAACCGACAAAGCGGGACGCTGGGAGGCAATTTCCCACAGGCGATCAAACATCGTAGTCAACCAAAAGACAGACGATCGATCGGGACGATCCGGCGCACGACCTTCTCTGACCTAACCGACCTGCGCGTCAGCCAACCGCTTCAAGCGCGTCGCCATCGTCGCTGGCTGGCGGGCTTTCGCCACCGATCGCGGGCGGGAGGACGGACGAATCGATTTCGGCCGGCTCATCGTCAGCCGACTTCTTTACGCGCGGTTTGCGAGCGCGCGGTGCGCGTCCTTCGTCCTTGCTGGAGGCGCGGCGGCGGCGTGGGCGGCGTTCGGCGGCGTCATCCTCGGATTGGGACGAAGCAAAGTCTTCGGCTTCGTCAGCCTGATCAACGATTTCGCCCTCGACACCAGCTTCGCCTTCAAACTCGCCCTCCTCGCGGCGCGAGCGGGTGCGACGATTAGAGCGACGATTGTCATTACGACGGATATCGGCATCGTCACCTTCTTGCCCCCGCGCTTCAGCATCGTCACCCAATGGGTCACGGCTATCATTGCGTTTGGCGCGAGCCTCGTCCTGACGGGCCTTGTTGTCCGCGATCACCCGGAGATAGTGATCGGCGAACTGGAGGTAATATTCGGCTTGGACCCGGTCGCCGTTATGCTGAGCGTCCTGAGCCAGTTTCTTGTACTTATCGAGCAATTGCGGGGCGTTGCCACGAGCCCGGCTATCGATCCGGTTGAGTTGATTGCCGCCGCCGTTCTGGTTGCGGTTACCGCGACCGCGGCGACGATTATTCCGGTTGTTATTCAAGGAAATTCTTCCTCACTTACGGCCTGGTCCGTCCAATCTCTTGCAAGACAACTCGCTGCGCCTTGCGGCCATTGGATCCCCCATGGGCCCGAAAATCAGCCATGTTTCGCCATGAAACACGGTGCGCACCCCGACCTGCGTGGACCAAAGGGTATGACCCTCGCGGCCAGAAGTAGCAAAAAGTCGGAGCTTGACATGGTGGCTTCGCGCTTGGCGCTTGGCAGCATGTCTGATTCGATAGCTAGCGAGCCGATAGCGATTTGCCAAGCCCTGCCCGTGAATTCTTCAGGAAAGGATCAGCGCGCGTGGCCGATTTGCAAGATCATGGCGAACAGCGCTAACAAAACCAGCCTTTTCAGCCAGTTCCCTCACAGAGGCTGCCTGCGTAGCGCCGATCTCAAGCACGGCTAAAGCGCTGGGTGTCATCAAAGACCGTAGCTGAGGGATAAGCTTGCGGTAATCATCTAGGCCTTGAGCGCCGGCGAAAAGCGCGGCCGCGGGCTCAAAATCCCGCACATCGGGCGCAAGCTCGGCATCCTCCTCGACGTAGGGCGGATTGCACAGGATTAGATCAAACACGCCAAGATCATCGGACCAGCCCGGATCACACCAGTCGCAGAGGCGAAACTCCGATGCATCGGACACACCAAGTCTGGCCGCGTTCCGTTGGGCTATTGCTACAGCTTTAGGCGACGCGTCGATCCCTATCCCACGGGCACCCGGCCGCTGCGCGAGAACCGATATCATGAGAGCTCCTGATCCGGTGCCAAGATCAAGAATTCGAGCCGGTGCAGCGCTGAGTTCGAGGGCGGCGTCGACCAAGGTCTCGCTATCGCTTCGTGGGATGAGAATTCCGCGTTCAACCGCGAATTCGTGGCCGAAGAACTCTTGAACCCCGGTGATATAGGCAACCGGCTCATGCATTTGACGCCGCTCCACAAGCTCGCCAAACGCCCCAGGAGCCGTCTCTCGCATCAACTCCACCAGCATCTTCGAACGGCTGACCCTAAGGCAATGAGCCATCAGCACCTCAGCGTCGAGCCGAGCGGTATCGCTCGTAGCTGTCAGCCGCTGTGTGGCCTCTTGGATGGCCTGGGCAACATTCACTCAGCGAGCGCCGCCAGCCGCTTGCCCTCGTCTTCAGCGATGAGCGCATCAGCCAATTCATTCAGTCCCGGCCCAGCTAGAACTTCTTCAAGCTTGTGGAGCGTCAATCCGATGCGGTGATCGGTCACACGGCCTTGCGGAAAATTGTAGGTGCGAATGCGTTCGGAGCGGTCGCCAGAACCGACCATCGCCTTGCGCGCTTCGGCCTCGGCGCCGTGGGCTTCATCGCGCATCTTTTCGTAAAGCCGCGCGCGAAGGACCTGCATGGCCTTTGCCCGATTCTTGATCTGAGAGCGCTCATCCTGCTGCATAACGACAAGCCCGCTGGGCAGGTGTGTGATGCGGACCGCGGAATCGGTTGTGTTGACGTGTTGCCCACCCGCCCCGCTGGCACGGTAGGTGTCGATCTTCAGATCATTCTGGTCGATCTGAACATCGACGTCGTCAGGTTCGGGGAGCACTGCGACGGTTGCCGCCGAAGTGTGAATACGCCCACCGCTCTCGGTGACTGGGACCCGCTGGACCCGGTGAACGCCGCTTTCGAATTTCATGCGTGCAAAGACGCCTTGCCCGGTCACGTTAGCGACAATTTCCTTGAAGCCACCCACCTCGCTGGCGTTCATGCTGACCGGCTCAACACGCCACCCCTGTTCAACGGCAAAGCGTTCATACATCCGGTAAAGGTCGCCAGCGAAGAGCGCCGCCTCATCGCCGCCTGTGCCAGCGCGAATTTCGAGCATGGCGGGCTTGCTATCCGCCGCATCGCGCGGAAGAAGCGCTATCGCGAGCGCGCGTTCCTTTTCAGGGAGGGCCTCTTTGAGCGCGGCCAGCTCCTCTTGCGCCATGTCCTTCATTTCAGGGTCGGCGAGCATCTCTTCTAGCCCCGCCATCTCCTCACGCGCGGCTTTCACTTGGGCCGCAACCTTGGCGACCGGCTCCAGCTCCGCGTAATCACGCGAGGCCTTTACGAATTCATCGCCCTCCAACGTGCCCGAAGCCATGCGCGCTTCGAGCTCGGCAAAGCGGTTGGCGATTTGGTCAAGGCGTTCTGGGGGGATCTGCATCAGGAACGCGCGCTCAAAAAGGCTGACAACGCCTCATCTTCAACATCGCCCGAGATGCCGAAATAGCCCGTCTCGTTGACGCGCAAGATCGCCTGAGGGCTCTGCTTGATCGCCTTGTCATAGCGCTTTTTCTTCGACCCTGACGCAATGATGTCGGCGACAAACCCAGCCTGTCTAAGCTCGAAAAGAAGCGTCAAACCGTTGGAGATGCCCGCATCGTCTTCCACCAGCACCATGGCTTGAAGAGGCGCCGGCGCCTTGTCGCCGACTAGCATCGCCAGCCGCTCAATCCCTGCCGCCCAGCCCACCGCGGGGGTCGCTGATCCACCCAAGCTCTCCATCAGACCATCATAGCGGCCGCCTCCCAGCACGGTGCTCTGCGCACCCAGCGCATCCGCTGCCGCTGAGCCTTCATCGGGAATGAACTCAAAGGCGGTGTGACGATAATAGTCGAGCCCCCGGACAAGGCTCTCAGCGCGGGTCCATTTGACACCCGCTGCATCAAGACCGTTGGTCACGCTTTCAAAGAATGTGAGAGCGTCTTGTGAGAGGTAATCGTCGATCCGGGGCGCATCGGGCAGGAACACATTGTCGCGCGGGTCCTTGCTGTCGAGAATGCGCAGCGGGTTCTTATCCAGCCGATCCTGGGAATCCTCGGAAAGATCACCGCGCACCTGATCGAAATACGCAATCAACCCCGCGCGCCAAGCCTCGCGGCTCGCCGCATCGCCGAGCGTGTTGAGGTGCAACGTCACCCCTTCAATGCCAAGCTCGCGCAGAAGCTGATCCGCCATCGCAAGCAATTCGACATCCGCCTGCGGTTCACCGGCGCCGATAATCTCGGCGTCAATCTGATGGAATTGGCGGTAGCGGCCCTTTTGCGGGCGCTCGTAGCGGAACAAAGGCCCGTGCGTTGCCACCTTCAAGGGCGCGTGCTGCTGCCAGCCATTGGTGAGAAAGGCACGGGCTATCCCCGCCGTAAACTCTGGGCGAAGGGTGAGGGAGTCGCCGCCGCGATCCTCAAACGAGTACATTTCCTTGGAGACGACATCCGTGGTTTCGCCCAGCGATCGCGCGAAGACTTCGGTCTTTTCAAAGACCGGAAATTCGGCGCGGCGAAAACGGTAATGCTTCCGGACGCGCTCGAACGTATCGACCACGAACGCGAACGCTTCGGCGTCGGGTCCGAAGATATCCTGGGTGCCGCGAATGGCCCCTGGGGTTTGGGTGCGTGTGTTCTTGCTCATCGTGCCTCGTATCCCGTCTTGTCAGCGCAGCTAGGACCATGGGAGGTCTTTCGCAATGGCTTGCGCTTCGCTAATGGGCCGCCAAGCCATTCGGCTTACGCTCAAGCGCCCGACCAAAAAGCGGCGCGGCAATAAGTGAGGAATCCTCTCCCATGCGCATTGACAAAATTCCGACCGGCGAGAACCCGCCCGACGATCTCAACGTCATAATCGAAGTCCCAACCGGCGGCGAACCGGTGAAGTACGAATTCGACAAAGAGAGCGGCGCGCTCTTCGTTGATCGCATTCTGCACACTCCGATGCGCTATCCCGCCAATTACGGCTTTGTCCCTCACACGCTGAGCCCCGACGGGGATCCACTTGATGCTCTTGTGATTGCGCGCTCGCCCTTCATCCCGGGCTGCATTGTGCGCTCACGCCCCATTGGCGTGCTGAACCTCGAAGACGAGCATGGCGGAGATGAAAAACTTATATGCGTGCCGGTCGATACGACCTTCCCATACTACTCCGATGTCGGTGAGACGAAGGACTTGCCCTCAATCATCATGCAGCAGATCGAGCACTTCTTCACGCACTACAAAGATCTGGAAGCGGAAAAGTGGGTGCGGATAGGCAAATGGGGTAACCGCGCCGAAGCGCAGCAGATCGTTATCGAAGCGATTGAGCGAGCTCAGAAGGCGGGCTGACCTTAATGGATTGGGGCGGGCCTAGCGCTCGCCCCTCAGTATTGGCCTTTGCAGTAGCGTCTAAACGACGGCGAAAATCGCCATCACGAGGCCGGTGAGCAGGAACGGCAGGCCGATCGCCAAAACCCACAGCGCGATCGTGTCACGCCGGAACGCGGATGCAAGCTCTGGGTTGACGGCATCGTGTTCGCTCAGGTCCGTCCAGCGCCGTTCAAACCAGCGACACGCTGGAATAATCGCAGCCACCAGAATGACGAGCGCCGCATAAGGCAGGATCGACGAAAACCCTTCGGCCAAGGCCTTGACCGTCATGAAAATCTGGAGGCCCGTGTAGACCAGCAATGCGTAGGCGACATGATCGCTCATCGCCCTGCGCCAATCCGTGTTCGATGCAGCCCGGCCCGGCTCCACCGCATCCTGTTTGTGCGACAGTTCGTTCAAAGTACCGCTCCCCAACGGTTGTGTCTCTCCGGGCAGGAGTATCCCCCAGCAAGGCGCGCGTTGCAAGCTCTGTAACACTTTTGAAATTTTGTTGCCTTGCGCGCAACGTCCAGCGCTCAGTTGGCTGAAATCCATGAAGAATTGAAGGAGCTATCAAACGACGTTTCCAACCCACGGACCAAAGGTGGACCGAACGCAGCGCTATCTTTCGGGCCATATTGGCGCGAATCAAGGTGTTTGGGATGCATTCGGGCCGTGCAATGTTGGCCGCTCCAAGCGCCCGGCGCGGTGGCTGGCCTGCAATTTTCCTGCCAAACACATCAAACAGCGGTACACTAAGGGCAAACTCCGCTTCCTTGTTAACGCCACTTTGCTAAGACAATGGCAATGACCGACACCTCAATGCTCACCGACACCCACCAGGAACCCGGCGCAGCGCAAGACACAGGCGCGGCACACGCCTCGGGCGATGGCCATTATGAAGGCCTAGAGGTCATCTCTATCGCCAAGAGTTATGACAAGCGCGCCATACTGACCGACATCTCGCTCAGTGTTGCCAAGGGCGAGGTTCTGGGGCTGCTTGGACCCAATGGCGCCGGTAAGACGACCTGCTTCTACTCCATCATGGGTCTGGTGAAGCCGGATTCAGGGCGTATCCTGATGGACGGCGAAGATGTGACGAAGCTGCCGATGTACCGGCGCGCGATCCTGGGCCTGGGCTACCTCCCTCAGGAAACCAGCATCTTCCGCGGGATGACGGTTGAGGAAAACATCAACTGCGTCCTCGAAATGATCGAGCCGGACCGCGACACAAGAGCGAAGGAGCTGGAACGGCTGCTGAGCGAATTCGGGCTTACCGGGCTTCGCGACAGCGCAGCCATGGCGCTTTCAGGTGGTGAAAGGCGGCGCTGTGAAATTGCCAGAGCGCTTGCAGCCAAGCCTTCGATCATGCTCCTGGACGAACCATTTGCCGGGATCGATCCGCTTTCAATCAGCGATATCCGTGATCTCATCAAGGATCTGAAGCGCCGCGGTATCGGCGTTCTGATCACCGATCACAATGTACGCGAGACGCTCGATATCGTTGATCGGGCCTGCATCATATATGGTGGCCAGGTTCTGTTTGCCGGAACACCGCAAGATCTGGTTGCGGATGAGAACGTCAAGCGTCTCTATTTGGGCGAGAGCTTTACGCTCTAGGATCACGCTTCATGGCTCTCGGCCCCCGCCTAGACCTTCGACAGTCGCAATCGCTGGTCATGACGCCGCAATTGCAGCAGGCGATCAAACTGCTGGCGGCTTCCAATCTGGAGATTGAAACCTTTATTGGCGAAGCGCTTGAGGCCAATCCCTTGCTGGAAGCGGGTTCGGTTTCCTCAGAGAACACAGGCGACCCCGGCGAACCGGATGACATTCCACGAGAAGAGTTCACAACTGACCAGCTAATTGCCCAAGGCGGAGGCGAAGGAGACGCGCCGCTCGATCTCGACACAAGCGCGCTCGACCGGGACCGCGATACAGGCGATGGCGAAACCGTCTCGCGCAGCAGCAGCGCACAGGATTGGGGCGGTGCGGCAGGATCGGGCAGCAGTTTCGACGGCGAAGTCGCCGATTTCGAAGCCACTCACGCAGCGCCGGTTAGCCTGGGCGACCATTTGCTCGCCCAAATCGGCTCTGCAGTGCACGATGATAAGAAAGCGTTTATCGCCCGTCACCTTATCGGCCTTTTGGATGACGCCGGCTACCTTACACTCGACCTGCGTGACATCGCCTTTGATCTCGCCGTAGCGCTTGGCGATGTGGAGAGTGCGCTAACGGCGGTACAAAGCCTTGATCCCAGCGGGGTTGGGGCACGCAACCTTGCGGAATGCCTTGCGATCCAGGCTCGCGAAGTGGATCGCTACGATCCGTGCATGGCGCGCCTGATCGACAACCTTGACCTTGTGGCCAAAGGCGAAGTCGCTCGCCTCAAGCGCCTGTGCCAGGTTGACGAGGAAGATCTGGCCGACATGCTGAGCGAGCTTCGCCAGTACGACCCCAAACCCGGCCTGGCGTTTGCTCCGGCCAGCGAGACCGCCATTATCCCTGACATCCTGCTAACCCCCAATGGTGAAAAGGGCTGGGACATTGCCCTTAACGAAGACACGCTGCCCCGCCTCATCGTTAACCGGGATTACTATGTCGAATTGTCGGGCGGCGCGACAAACGCCGAAGCGCAAGGCTGGCTCAAGGAAAAGCTCGCGGACGCGCATTGGCTTATCCGCGCGCTTGACCAGAGGCAAAAGACGATCCTCAAGACAGCCGCTGAGATCGTAAAGCAGCAGGACGGCTTCTTCCGGCGCGGCGTATCCGAACTAAAGCCGCTCACCTTACGCGAAGTGGCCGAAGAGATCGAAATGCATGAGAGCACGGTGAGCCGTGTCACCAGCAACAAATATCTTTGGTGCGAACGCGGCACCTTTGAGCTGAAGTACTTTTTCTCCAGCGGCGTTTCCTCAAGCGATGGCGAGGGCGCGTCCTCTGAAGCGATCAAGGCTCGCATCAAGGCTTTGACCGATGCGGAGGACCCGAAGAAAGTGCTCTCGGATCAGAAGCTGGTTGATCTTCTCAAGGAGGAAGGCTTCGACCTGGCGCGGCGCACGGTGGCCAAGTATCGCGAAGCCATTGGCATTGGCTCAAGCGCGCAGCGCCGCCGCGCGAAAAAGATCGCCGGCCTTTAAGAAGCGCCCCCAAGGCCGCCTCGGAGGCGCTGAGGCTCTCTAGGTAGAATCGCTGCGACTCGTGGAGTTCTGCGGGTTTACGCTAAATTAACCTTTCCCGTTCAGATGTTGTGTGGTTAATACATGACAAG
>JBCBYM010000002.1:0-35547 GCA_039815865.1 Pseudomonadota bacterium | reverse complement strand
CTGCGACTCGTGGAGTTCTGCGGGTTTACGCTAAATTAACCTTTCCCGTTCAGATGTTGTGTGGTTAATACATGACAAGACCTCTTGACGAGGCGTTACCGCATCAAACCACTTGACCACAGCCAGGGTCCATGGGGCAATTAGGGGATTAGCAATGCGCGTGCTGTTGATTGAGGACGAGCCGACAACCGCCAAGGCGATTGAGCTCATGCTCACCACTGAGGGCTTCAATGTCTACTCGACCGATCTTGGCGAAGAAGGCCTCGATCTGGGTAAGCTGTACGATTACGACATCATCCTGCTCGACCTTAACCTGCCGGACATGCACGGTTATGACGTGCTCAAGAAGCTGCGCGTCGCGAAGGTGCAAACGCCGGTTCTGATCCTTTCCGGAATCGCCGAAATGGACAGCAAGATCCGTTCGTTTGGCTTTGGCGCGGACGATTACGTGACCAAGCCTTTCCATCGCGAAGAGCTGGTGGCCCGCATTCACGCTGTTGTGCGTCGCTCGAAAGGCCACAGCCAGTCGATCATCCGCACCGGCAAGCTTGCTGTGAACCTCGATGCCAAGACAGTCGAAGTCGACAGCGCCCGCGTGCACCTGACCGGCAAGGAATACGCGATGCTTGAGCTGCTCTCGCTTCGCAAAGGCACTACGCTCACCAAGGAAATGTTCCTCAACCACCTTTATGGCGGCATGGATGAGCCAGAGCTGAAGATCATCGACGTCTTCATCTGCAAGCTGCGCAAGAAGCTCAGCCACGCTTGCGGCGGTGAAAACTATATCGAGACGGTGTGGGGCCGCGGCTACGTCCTGCGCGACCCGCATGAGGAAGTCGAAGCGGCCTAAGCCAGCGACATGACAGATATACACAAACGCCCGGGGCCATAGCGGTCACCGGGCGTTTCTCTTTGGGTTAGAGCCCTGAAAGGCCGTTGGCCAAATCGAGCCCGGATGGCTTCTGGAACATGCGCAATCCAAACTCCGGCGCGATCGCGAGCAGGTGATCGAAGATGTCAGCCTGGATGCCTTCGTATTCATGCCACACAGTCGTGTTGGTGAAGCAATAAAGCTCGATCGGAAGGCCTTCAGTACCCGATGGCAGCTGCCGCACCAGCAGAGTGAAATTCTCATCAATACGTGGATGCCACTTCAAATACGCCAGGATGTAAGCGCGAAACGTACCGATATTCGTCAAGCGGCGCGCGTTCACGCGAGCATCTTCGCCCCGCAAATTGTCCGCGTTCCAGCTTGCAAGCTCTTCAGACTTGCCCGTTAGGTATGGCTGAAGGATCTTGAACCGTTTGAGATCCTCCACCTCATCATCGGTCAGGAACCGGATTGGATTGTGATCCAGATGGATGCTGCGCTTGATGCGCCGCCCGCCGCTTTCCGCCATCCCGCGCCAGTTGGCGTAGCTGTCCGAGACCAGCCGGTGCGTGGGCACGGTTACGATTGTCTTGTCGAAGTTCTGAACCTTCACCGTGTGGAGCGAGATATCGATCACATCGCCATCCGCGTTCATGCTCGGCATTGAGATCCAGTCGCCCACACGCAGCATGTCGTTGGTGGTCAGCTGAACGCTGGCGACGAGACTAAGGATCGTGTCCTTGAAAACCAAGAGCAGCACAGCGGTGATCGCACCGAGCCCCGAAAGCAGCAAAAGCGGGCTCTCATCGATCAGTATCGAGATAACGATGATCGCCGCGCCGCATAGGACAAGAATCTTCCCGACCTGCACGAAGCCCTTGATCGGGCGGTTCTTCGATGTTGGCAGACGTTCGTAAAGTTCGTTCGCGTAAGTCAGGCCCTTTACAATCGCCATCGCAACCGAGACCACGATCAGCGCCTGAGCCGCGTGCGTCACCAGAAGGCGGGTCTCAACCGAAAGATTGGGCACAAGCTCGATGCCGCGCGAAATGATCAGCAAGGGAATGATCGTCGCCGCCCAGCCCGCCGCCTTGTCATCTGTGTCGGTGCGCTGATCAAGATAGCGGGCCAGCGTGCGAAGAATGACCGCCTTCAGGATGTAATTGGCGATGATTGCCGCAAGCCCGAGTTCAGCTAGGCCAATCAGGGTGTAGACCCAGTCGGGCTGCCCGGGGAAAAGTTGGGTCAGATGTTCCATATCCCTTGCGCTCTAGCGGGGATCGCCCTGTGCGCTCAAGCCTTGAGACCACTGGACAAGGGCAAAATTGATCTCCAAGCGCTTGCTCCCATGACAGCTCACAAGGAAGGCGACCCCACTACGTTGAGCCGGCTCTATGGCCGCAGCGTCGGCAAGCCACTGCGCGCGCGCCAACAGACGCTCGTGGATGACCTTTTGCCTAAGATCGCTGTCCCAGAAGAAGGGGGGGTTACGGCTGCAAGGCTCTTTGGCGAAGACTGCCCCTTGCACTTCGAGATTGGCTTTGGGGGGGGCGAGCATCTCGCCTACCGCGCTGACCTCCTGCCTAACCACGGCTTTATAGGCGCCGAGCCTTTCTTGAACGGTGTTGCCCAGGCGCTATCCCATGTCGAGGAAGAGCGGCTTGCCAATGTCCGGCTGCACCATGGCGATGCGCTTGAGGTTTTGGCCCGGATACCCGACCAGGCGCTGACCATGGTCTACCTGCTTCACCCCGACCCTTGGCCGAAAGCTCGCCACGCCAAACGCCGAATGATGAATGATGGGCCGGTGAAAATGATCGCGGAAAAGCTGAAGCCCGGCGGCGAATTTCGTTTCGGCACTGATCACGCCGTCTATCTGCGCCATGCCCTGATGGTGATGCAGCGCTTCACCGACAAATTCGAATGGGTCGTTGAAGGCCCCTCGAGCTGGCAAAATCGCCCGTCAGGCTGGTGCGAGACCCGCTACGAACAAAAAGCGCGCGAGGTGTTCGGGCACGAGGTCTGGTACTTCCGCTTTCGGCGGCGCTGAATTGCAATTGCGCTCGCGCGGCGTCAAGTTAGCGCAAACAGGGGGTATCGATGGTAGCGAGACGTCAGTTTCTTGGAGGTTTGGTTGTAGCGGCGGGGGCCCTTTCGGCGTGTTCTGACGTCACTGGCGGTGGCGAAGCAACGGGCGAGCGCGCAGCAAACCCAGAATCCGTGGACCTTGACGCGACCGCTCTTGAGGACGCGCTGGTCGGATCATCCTATCTGGGCACTGGCGGGGGTGGAAGCCTCGCTGAAGCGCGGGCACTCATTGCCAAAGACCTCGCCGCCGGCCTGGCCTTTCGCCTCCTTTCCGTTGACGCCTTGAGCGACACAGATCGCGTCGCTTGCCCTTATGGCCTTGCCAGTCTCGCCCCGATCAGCGCGGACATGGCGGCCAAACTTGAAGGAAACGAAGCGCAGTTCGAGGAGACGGTGCAACTCGCCTTCGAAACACTGGAAGCGCATGTTGGGCAAAAGTTCGCGGCCGTCATCCTGGGCGAGATCGGACCGTTAAGCCTTGCCGAAGGCCTTTCGATTGCGGCGCGCCTTGGTGTTCCGGCTCTTGATGCTGACACCGTCGGCCGCGCTGTCCCAGAGATCAATCAACACTCGGTCAAAGTCGCCGGGATACCCCTTACGCCAATCGGCGCGGCAACGCCCTTTGGTGATCAACTTGTGGTCAAGACGCTGGGCGACCCAAGCCGCGCTGAAGACCTGCTTCGCAGTGTGTCGGTCGTAAGCCAGCTTTGCGGGGTCACCGACAGCCCCATTACCGGTGAGCAAGCGCGGGCGAAGGGCACACTCGTCACTGAAAGCTTCACCCTTGCCCGGTCCATAGGCGAAGCGGTTCGCGTGGCGAAGGAAAGCGGGGGCGATCCTATAGAAGCGGCGCGCGCGGCGGGCGATGGCTATATCTTGTTTACCGGCTCGGTGGCCGACTTCGACTGGCGCGATGAAGACGGATTTCTGGTCGGTACGCTTGAGCTGGAAGGGGATGGACAATTTGCCGGTCAGAGCTTCAAGACCGACTACAAGAACGAGCATCTTGTTGCGCGCCGGGACGGGCTCGTGGTGGCGACGTGCCCCGACCTAATCAGCGTCATCGACCTTGAGACCTATGACGGGATCAACAATCCCGATTTCACCAAGGGACAAAAGGTCGCCGTCCTTGGCTTCCGCTGCGACCCGCTCTGGCGCACAGAAGCGGGGCTGAAAGTCTTCAGCCCCGGCTACTTCGGTTATGAGGTGGACTACGTGCCGATCGAAGACCGGATCGCCTAACTCAACCCACCACACCAGCGCTTGTTAGAACAGCCAGCGTCAAGACATCGGGCGCGAGCGCTGTCATCGGGGCAATCTGAACCGGCTTCTCCATGCCAAGCAGCATCGGCCCAACGGTGCTGTTTGACCCCAGCTCGCGCAGAAGTTTGGCCGACAGGTTGGCGGATTGCAGCCCGGGCATCACCAGGACGTTGGCTGGCCCTGAGAGACGGCTGAAGGGGTAGAGCTTCATCACCGCTGGATTAAGGGCCGCGTCAGGCGCCATTTCGCCTTCATATTCGAAGCCAGGATCTTCCTTGTCGAGGATCGCGACCGCATCGCGGATGTTGTCGAGCCACTGGCCCGAGGGGTTGCCGAAAGTGGAATAGGACAAGAAAGCCACGCGCGGCTCGTGCCCCATGCGCCGCGCAACGGCAGCGGTTTCCTTGGCGATATAGGCGAGCTCAGACGCGGTCGGGCGCTCGTTGATCGTGGTGTCGGCCAGGAAGGTCGTGTGGTTCTTGCCGATCATCATGTGAATACCGAAAGGCAGCGCGCCCTTCTTCTTGTCGAGCACCAGGTTCACCTCGCGCACAGTCTGGGCGTAGGTCCGGGTGAGACCGGAAATCATGCCGTCCGCATGGCCGAGCGCCACAAGCAACGCAGCAAACACGTTGCGCTCCTGATTGACCATCCGGCGCACATCGCGCTCGGTGTAACCGCGGCGCTGTAACCGGTCGTAGAGATAGCGCACCATCTCAGGCACATACTGGCTATCCGCTGAGTTCTGGATTTCGAAGCTGCCCGGATCCGAGACCGACAACTGATGAAGCTTATCGAGCACCGCCTTCGTCCGACCAACAAGGATCGGCGTGCCATAGCCAAAGTCGCGGAACTGGATCGCGGCGCGCAGCACCACTTCTTCTTCCGCTTCGGCAAAGACCATGCGCTTGGGGTTGGCTTTGGCCTCGTTGTAGACGCCGGTCAGCACGCTTGTGGTCGGGTTCAGGCGCGATTTGAGCTTGTGGCGATACTCGTCAAAATCCTCAATCTGAGCCTTTGCGACACCGGAATCCATCGCAGCTTTTGCGACCGCGGAGGACACGACTTCAATCAGCCGCGGATCGAAGGGCGCCGGAATAATATAGTCAGTGCCGAATTTCTGGTTCTTGCCATAAGCGCTCGCCACTTCCTCGGGCACTTGCTTGCGCGCCAGCTCGGCGATGGCGGTCGCGGCGGCGACCTTCATTTCCTCATTGATCGTGGTGGCCTGCACATCGAGCGCGCCCCGGAAAATGAAGGGAAAGCCCAGTACGTTGTTGACCTGGTTCGGGAAATCGCTGCGCCCGGTGGCGATGATGGCATCGGGGCGGACAGCCTTGGCTTCGTCCGGCATGATCTCCGGTGTGGGGTTGGCCATGGCGAAAATGATCGGCTTGTCTGCCATCTTCTCCACCCACTCGGGCTTGAGCGCGCCAGCCGCTGAAAGGCCAAGGAAAATGTCTGCTCCATCCAGCGCCTCTTCAAGACTGGTGGCCTTCGTGGCGACCGCGTGAGCGCTCTTCCACTGGTCGACATTTTCGCGCCCCGGAGTGATCGGACCACGGCGGTCACACATGATCACGTTTTCGTGCGGAACGCCCATCGCCTTGATCAGAGCGGTGCAGGCAATCGCCGCCGCACCGGCGCCGTTCACGACGACTTTCACATCCTTGATGTCGCGGTTCGTCAGGTGGCACGCATTGAGAAGGCCGGCGGCTGTGATGATGGCCGTGCCGTGCTGGTCGTCATGCATGACGGGAATGTTCATCCGCTCACGCAGAGCCGCTTCGATGATGAAGCATTCCGGCGCCTTGATATCCTCAAGGTTGATCCCGCCAAAGCTGGGCTCCATCAGCGCGACGGCTTCGATAAATGCCTGGGGGTCTTCGGTGGCGAGCTCGATATCGATCGAGTCCACATCGGCGAACCGTTTGAAGAGGACCGCCTTGCCCTCCATCACCGGCTTTGACGCCAGCGCGCCCAGATTGCCGAGGCCAAGAATGGCCGACCCGTTGGAGATAACAGCGACCAGATTGCCTTTGGCTGTGTAGCGAGCGGCGAGAGAGGGATCTTCCGCGATGGCCTCAACCGGCGCGGCCACGCCGGGCGAGTAGGCAAGGCTGAGGTCGCGCTGCGACGTCATCGGCTTGGTCGCGACCACCTCCAGCTTACCGGGCCGGATCGCCTCGTGGTAGAACAATGCCTCGCGCGTAGTGAAGCCACCTGTGGTTTCGTCAGCCATATATCCCTCCTGTTGTCGCACCTTGTCCGCCGTTTAGACACCGATCGTTACAAGTCATAGGAGAATTGCGTCATCTGCGCGTGATCAGGGGATAGGCGCAGCCTGTGCCCTGCCGAATCGGTTCAAGCTTGGTAACGCTTCGCAGATGGCCGCCGCGTCTTCCCCAATCCCTGCAAACACACCAACGCCCATGATGGCGCAATATCTGGCGCTGAAAGCTGAAGCGCCGGGCTCTTTGCTGTTCTACCGGATGGGCGACTTCTTCGAGCTCTTCTTCGATGACGCCAGGCGCGCCTCCGCCATCCTCGATATCGCGCTCACCGCCCGCGGTGAACATGATGGCGAACCCGTCGCCATGTGCGGCGTGCCGGTCCATTCCGCCGAAGGCTACCTCGCGCGTCTCATCAAGGCCGGCGAGCGGGTGGCGATTGCCGAACAGGTCGAGACTCCGGAAGAAGCCAAGGCCCGGGCAAAGCGTGAGGGCAAGCCGTCCTCCAAGGCTCTGGTCAAGCGCGACATCGTGCGCTTCGTCACAGCGGGAACCCTGACCGAGGAAGCGCTTCTGGAACCGCGCCGCGCCAATGTCCTTGCCGCGCTGGCGGATGTACGGGGCAGCGTCGGGATTGTCTCTGTTGATATCTCAACCGGTGTCATGGTCCTTTCTGAATGCGAGCCCGCACTCTTGAGCGCCGAGCTCGCTCGCCTAGGGCCGAGCGAGATCGTAGTGCCCGAAGGCTGGGACCTGGAACTGCCCCAAGCGCCCGCCGTGCACTCTCGCGCCAGTTTTGAAAGCGACAGAGGCGCGCAGCGGCTGAAAGATCTGCATGGCGTTGTAACCCTTGATGGCTTTGGCGCTTTCTCCAGAGCCATGTGCGCGGCTGCTGGAGGGCTAATCGCCTATCTTGACCATGTTGGACGGGGCACACTGCCGCTCCTTCTTCCACCACGATTGAGCGCTGCAAACGCCAATATGGTCATGGATGAGGCCACGCGCGCCAGCCTCGAAATCCTGGCGAGCAGCGCCGGGGGGCGCGCAGGTAGCCTGGTCGCCACTCTGGATCGATGCGCAACCGGAGCCGGATCGCGCCTTTTGTCCGAAGATCTCTCCGCGCCGCTCCTCGACGCTTCTGCCATCACCGCGCGCCTTTCTTTGGTGCATTACTTTCGCGATCGCCCGCTTGAACGCGCGAACCTGCGCGATCTGCTGCGTGGCCTACCGGACTTGGGGCGGGCTTTAGGGCGGATCGTTGCCGGGCGCGGATCACCGCGCGATCTGGGCCAGGTGCGCGACGCCTTGCGCGAGGCGCAGGGTGTTGAGACCGGCCTCAGCGCCTTGCCCGACAAGCCGTCTCTGCTTGATACCCTGCTTCCCCGGCTTACAGGGCATGGTGCGCTAACTGATTGGATGTCCCGCGCTCTCGTCGCATCACCGCCCACAGAGCGATCAGGTGGAGGGTATATCGCAGACGGGTATGACGCCGGGCTCGATGAATTGCGCGCCGTCTCCGGGAACGCTCGCCGGGCCATTGCAGCCATGGAAGCGCGCTATCGGGACGAAACCGGCATTGCGAGCCTCAAGATCAAGCATAACGGCGTACTGGGCTATTTCATCGAAGTGCCAAGCCGCCATGCGGACGCGCTGATGGAACCTGACAGCGGCTTCACCCATCGCCAAACCATGAAGGGCGCAGTGCGCTTCAACTCGTTAAACCTGCATGAGGAAGCCTCGCGCATTTCCGAATCGGGCGGACGCGCGCTGGCCGCCGAAGAGGCGCACTTTGAGGAACTGGTCGCCGCAGTCAGCAAAGCGCGCGAAGCGATCGCGGACACCGCCGCAGCGCTTGCTCGCATCGACGTCGCTGCCGGGAACGGAGAGCGCGCGGCCGAAGGCGACTGGTGCAAGCCTCAGGTTGTTGACGAACCGGTTCTCGAAATCGGCGGCGGGCGGCATCCGGTCGTCGAAGCGGCTCTGAGCAAGACTAGCGATCGCTTTGTAGCCAACGACTGCGCCTTGGCCCCGGACAATCGCTTGTGGCTGATCGGCGGGCCGAACATGGGCGGTAAGTCGACCTTCTTGCGGCAGAACGCGCTGATTGTCCTGATGGCGCAGGCTGGATGCTTTGTGCCCGCGCAATCAGCGCGCATTGGACTTGTCGATCGTCTCTTCAGCCGTGTTGGCGCTTCGGATAATCTGGCGCGCGGGCAATCCACGTTCATGGTTGAGATGGTCGAAACAGCCGCCATCCTGGCGCAGGCGTCTGAGCGCAGTTTTGTCATTCTTGATGAAGTGGGCCGGGGGACGTCAACCTATGATGGCGTCGCGCTTGCCTGGGCCGTGGTCGAAGCGGTGCATTCCCAGATTGCGTGTCGCTGTCTGTTCGCAACCCATTACCATGAGCTGGCCCGACTGGCCGACAGCTGCGAAGCCTTATCCCTCCATCACGTTCGCGCGCGCGAATGGAAGGGGGAGCTGGTCCTGCTCCACGAGTTGACTGAGGGCCCGGCGGATCGATCGTACGGTTTGGCGGTCGCTAAGCTTGCCGGTGTGCCTCCGCGAGTGGTGTCGCGGGCCAGGGCCGTCCTGGACAAGCTGGAGGAAACCCGCGCGCAGACGGGCGGCATAGCTTCTGGCCTTGGAGAACTGCCGCTTTTTGCAGCCGCCAGCGAGGCTGAAGAACCCAACGGTTCAGCCGCAGACGCGGTGGCACAACGACTGACACAAACCGACCTTGACGCCCTGTCGCCACGCGACGCGCTGGACCTGTTGTATGAACTCAAGCGCGGGCTGTCCGATGAGCCCTGATTCTACCAAAACTTAACCAATTGTTCGCTACGGTCTGGGCCATGGCTGTTGCGATCCTTGCTAACATAAAAGGCGCGCTCATCTTTGCAGGTGGCGTGACCATTTCGGCTGCGTTGATCGCGGGCAGCATGGGAAGCCAATTCACCCCTGATACGCGCGATGGCTACAAGGCGGAAGACGACGCCCCGGCGCAGCGCGAGCGCCTCAGCAAGCCGAACCGATCTTCCGTCGCAGACAACCCGTCCAGCCCCACCGATCAAGAGTTCTTCGGGGACTTTACAGGCTTTGCTCAAGACGCAGACCTGATCGATGACACGTCGGGCTTTGACCCGTCACCGCAAGAGGACGCATCCGTTCTTCTGGAGCCGCCTCCCTCTCTTGACGATGGCGACCCCGTCGAGTCTCCCGAGGCGCGCTCAGCGCCCGCCCCCAGAGGAAGCCCGTTCCGCGCTGCGACACGCGCGGTCGAACCCGAACCGGGAGAGCAGGACCGCCCTGTCTCGCGAAAAAAACTGAAGAAACCCGAAGAGATCGCGGGCTTCAAAAAAGTCGACCGCTAAATAGCCAGTCGGGCCTTACCGGGTCGGCACCGGCGCCTCACCCGAATAATCGTAAAAGCCGCGACCCGATTTGCGCCCAAGCCAGCCAGCTTCGACATATTTCACCAACAAGGGCGCTGGGCGATATTTGCTGTCGCGTGTCGTGCGATAAAGCACGGTGATGATGTCCAGACAGGTGTCGAGCCCAACGAAATCCGCAAGCTGAAGCGGGCCCATCGGGTGATTGAGACCAAGGCGGCACCCCTTATCGATGTCCTCAATCCCCGCCGTCGATTGCCCTAGCACGAACACCGCCTCGTTGATCATCGGCAAAAGGATGCGGTTGACGACAAATCCAGGCTCATCCTGGCTAAGCACGACCTCTTTGCCCAGCCCTTCAGCAAAGGCGGTGATTCGGTCGGTTGTGACCTGCGCGGTGGCAAGGCCGGGGATGACCTCGATCAGGCCCATCACCGGAACCGGGTTGAAGAAGTGCAACCCGATAAAGCGCGAGGGATCAGGCGAGTGGTTCGCCATGCGCGTAATCGGTATCGAACTGGTGTTCGATGCCATGATCGCGGTCGGCGCCAGAACCGCGCCTGCATTCTCGAAAATCGTCTGCTTGATCGGTTCTTTTTCGGTCGCTGCCTCGATGATCAGGTCAGCACCGTCCATGGGCGCATAATCGGCCACCGGTGTGATCCGCGCCAGCAGAGCTTCGGCGGCGTCTGCTTCGATCTTGCCGCGACCGACCAGCTTGGCAACGGCCTTGTCGATGCGCGCCTTGCCCGCCTCAGCGTGCGCAAGGTCGATATCAGCCAGCATCACCTGCATGCCATTCCCGGCAACGGTCTGGGCGATGCCGGTTCCCATCTGACCCGCCCCGATAACCGCAATATTCCGCATGGCAGCATTCCCTTCGCATGTGCAGCATTTGACCCTTCGGGCTCGTTAGCGGCGCAAATCGGGATTGGCTAGAGCGGTAACTAGTATGGCGGTGAACGCAGAGTGGCGCGTTAACGGTTGGCGCCGGGCACCCACTTCACATCATCCGCACCATCGTTGTTGACGACACGAGCAAGAACAAAGAGCAGGTCGGAAAGGCGGTTGATATAGATCAGCGCCGCGGGATTGACCTGGGTTTCCTCATCAAGAGCTGTCATCGCGCGTTCGGCTGCACGGGCGCTGGCGCGGGCGACATGGATGCGCGCGGCGGCTTCACTCCCGCCTGGCAAGACAAAGCTGGTCAGCGGTTCAAGGCGTTCGTTGAGCGCATCGATTTGCGCCTCAAGCCAATCCCCTTGCGATCCGACCACGCGCAAGACCATTTCTGAAGGAGTGAAGTCACCGTCGGCTGAAGGCGTCGCCAAGTCCGCGCCAAGGTCAAACAGATCGTTTTGCACCCGGGTCAGAAGAGCGGCTTGCGCCTTGTCCTCAAGCGCGCAAATCGCGAGCCCGATGGCGCTGTTGGTTTCGTCAACCGCGCCCATGGCCGCAATCCGGACGGAGTGCTTGTTCGTTCGTGACCCATCGACGAGACCAGTCGTCCCGTCATCGCCGGTGCGCGTGTAAATCTTGTTGAGCTTGACCATCGAGGACGGGTTTCAGTCGCCGCCTGCCGAGGCGAGCAAGCCGATCACAACAACCACCGCGATTGCCGCCGCCTGGTATTTGATGCGCGCGAACATCGCCTTGTTCTGAAGGTTCTGCATTTCGGTAACGGTCTCGCCCTCGCCGCTTTCCAAATTGATCTTGGTGGTCTTGAGGAACGCAATGACGCCCCGGACCAGGGAGAAGACAACCAGTGCGGCCAGCACTACGAAGACGGCGGTTAGGAAATAGACCATAGCTTCTAAATAGTCAGTGCGCGCTCAGGTTCCAGCGCTCATTGAGCCTTTGATCGTTTGAGGCCTCTTCCGGACGCGCAAGCGCTCCGCGAGCGCGAACCCATCCTCGCCTGATCGACGCCTGTCGGACAAGGCAGGCGACCCACGGCGCTTGGACAGTTTCATGCCGTCTTCATCCATCAGCAAATCATGATGATGCCATGTCGGAACCGGCAGATTGAACAAGGCCTGGACAATCCGGTGAACGTTGGTCGCGGCGAACAGGTCCGCTCCCCTGGTAACCAGCGTCACCCCATCGGCTGCGTCATCGAGGGTAACCGCCAGATGATAGCTTGCCGGCGTATCCTTTCGCACGAGCACGACATCGCCAAATTCGCGTAGATCGGCAATCTGGCTTCCGGCTTGATCGTCGGTCCAGCTCAGCTCGCCAACCTCGTCCATGGCCTTTTCGACATCAAGCCGGAGCGCTGCGGGCTTGCCAGGATCAAGCGATTTGCCCTTGCAGGTTCCCGGATAGATCAGGCCCTCTTCTCCGCGCCGCGCGCCGAAGATTTCGATCTCCTTGCGGGTGCAGGTGCAGGCATAGAGCAGGCCCCGATCAAGAAGTTCGCTCGCGGCGATTGCATAGCGTTCAAGTCTGGTCGATTGCGGCGCCACTTCCCGCCACTCCAGTCCCAGCCACTCCAGATTGCGGCGGTACTCATCAATCAGCTCCGGCCGGGTTCGCCCTCCATCGATATCCTCGATGCGCAGCAGAAACGAGCCTCCTGCGGCAAGCGCAAGATCGTGCGCTACAATCGCAGAATAGGCATGGCCCAAATGCATCGGGCCGTTCGGGCTTGGCGCAAAGCGCGTGACGACACTCATGATCCGGCAATCCTTGCCACAGCCCCGCTGTGTGCGCCATCCGCAGCTTATTCGCAGCCCATAAACGACTTTTCCACAGGCTGCCCACAAGCTTGCCAAGGCCAGCCCTTAATTCCTTGCGCTGGATCGCAATGCTGTAACGGCTTTGACTCATAGGCGTGCCACGCCAAGAGTGCATTCAGTCAGGGAGGGACACCAAGTGTTCAAAGCCGAACTGATCGAGAGGGCTGCCAAGTTTCGCGGCGCTGAGGAGGACCCGACGCGCAACCTGTCGGCCTGCCCCGCTCTCGTGCTCAACGCCGATTACACGCCGCTTTCCTATTACCCGCTCAGCATCTGGCCGTGGCAGACCGCGATCAAGGCGGTGTTCCTCGACCGTGTCGACATCGTGGCGAGCTATGATCGCGAAGTTCACTCGCCCAGCCTCGACATGAAGATCCCCAGCGTCATCGCGCTCAGGCAATATGTGAAGCAAAGCGAGTTTCCCGCTTTCACGCGCTTCAACCTGTTCCTGCGCGATCGCTTTCAGTGCCAGTATTGCGGCAGCACGCAGCACCTGACGTTCGACCACGTGATCCCGCGACGGCTGGGGGGAAAGACCACGTGGGAGAACATCATCACCGCCTGCGCGCCGTGCAATATGAAGAAGGGTGGCCGCACCCCCAAACAGGCCAACATGCCGGTTATGATGAAGCCGATCCGGCCGACCAGCTGGCAGCTCCAGCAGCACGGCAAGATGTTCCCGCCAAACTACCTCCACGAAACGTGGCGCGACTGGCTCTACTGGGATATCGAGCTCGAAGCTTGATCTTCGGACGTATGCGGGCAAGGTTCGCGCCATGACCGCGCTTGTTCTTTCCGCACTTCTGATCGCAGCGACGATCTTCATTCACTATGAGACTTTGCGCCTGGTCACGATTGGGGCGACCGATTTGCGCGTCCACCCGCGCAGCCGACTGTGGATGATGCTGGGCGCAGCTGTCATCTCGCATCTCGTTCATATCGGCCTTTACGCTGGCGCCTATTTGCTGCTGGAGTATTTTTTCCAACTCGGCGCAATCGAGGGCCCGGACAGCGGCAGCGTAAACGACGCGATCTACTTCTCGATCGTCTGCTACACGACGCTGGGGTTTGGCGACGTCTACCCCTCAGGCGAGCTGCGCTTGCTGAGCGGGATCGAAGCGCTGAACGGCCTCGTTATGGTCACCTGGACCGCGTCGATGACCTACCTGCACATGGAGCGTTTCTGGCGGATAGGCAGTGAGGAATGAGATGGATTACGTCACCGTGGCGCGCTGATTGAATTCACCCCGCAGCCACTCGCCGCCTTCCAGCACTTCAGCCAGGTGATGCGCGGCCTGCGCCATGTCTTCAAAGGTCAGATAGGCGGGCGCAAAGCCCAGCCGCAAAATGTCGGGATCGCGAAAGTCTCCGATCACGCCGCGCGCGATCAGCGCCTGGCAGATGGCGTAAGCTTCGCTGTGTCGAAACGAGAGCTGGCTGCCGCGCTTTGCGCTGTCCGGCGGGCTGACAAGCTCCAGCTCGAGCCCATAGTTCGCCGCGCATTCGAGGAAGAACTCCGAAAGCGCCTGCGACTTGGCGTAGAGCCGATCCACACCGATCTCGGCGATCAGATCGACGCCGACTTCCAGCGCGGTCAGACCGAGGACGGGCGAAGTGCCGCATTGCAATTGCTCGATACCAGGAGCGGGCTCGTAATCATCGGAGAAGGCGAAGGGACGCGCGTGCCCAAACCAGCCGGTAAGCGGTTGCTTGAGCTCACTCAAATGCCGCTCTGCAACAAAGGCAAAGGCAGGCGCCCCGGGACCGCCGCACAGATATTTGTACCCGCACCCCGTGGCAAAATCGGCGCCAACACGGTTCAGGTCCACCGGCAAGGCTCCGGTGGAGTGCGAAAGGTCCCATAGGACGAGAACCCCGGCCTCATGCGCCGCTTTGGTGAGGGGCGCCATGTCGAACACCTCACCCGTTTTGTAATGCGCGTGCGTGAGCATTAGCAACGCGACGTCGTCGTAAAGCGCATCGATAAGCCCGTCTCGCTCGACCAGCCGCCGCTTGGCCAGACCCTGCCGTTCCAGACCCTGGATCATGTAAACGTCAGTGGGAAAATTGCCTGGCTCGGACAAGATCACCGTGCGACCGGGCCGCATATCAAGCGCAGCGGCGATCAGCTTGAACAGGTTCGCGCTGACCGTGTCGCACGCAATCACTTCGTGAGGCTGCGCGCCGATCAACGGGGCGATCTTGGCACCGATCCGGCTCCCCATCTCGAACCAGCCGGCCTCGTTCCAGGATCGGATGAGGCCTTCGCCCCATTCCTCTTCGATCGCGCGGCGCATGGCGGCCGGTGTCGCCTTAGGAAGCGCGCCAAGCGAATTGCCGTCGAGATAGATGACGCCGTTCGGGCAGTGGAACCGATCACGATAGGAGCTCAACGGATCGGCCGCATCGAATTCGCGCGCTTTGTCGATGAGGCTCATCACAGCTCTCGCAGGATGGCGCGCACCGGGGAGGCATCGCCGTTCACAACAGGCAAGGGCAGAGCGATAAGCTCGTAGCGACCTTCGGGAATGTCGTCGAGGACCAGCCCCTCAAGCACGCGGATATCATGCTTGAGCACCGCCTTGTGCGCCAGCATGTCCTTGGAGGTCTGCGGATCAATTGAGGGGGTGTCGATCCCCACGAGCTTTACACCCTGAACGCCCAGCCACTCTATGGTCTCTGGCGCGATTGCGGTGGTGTCGGGGTCCCAATGCTCATGAGGGAAGCGCTCAAATGTGCGGAACAGGACCCGATCAGCGCTGTGCAAATGCGGCAAGTCGCCCACTTCTATCGCTGCAGCGGAACGCCGCGCATCGATGACGAGACACTCACCAATATAGGGCTCAAGCCCGACGCTAGCGATATCAGGGGCAGTCTGGGAATAGTGCAGAGGAGCATCGGCGTGCGCGCCCGAATGGGTTGAAAATGTCAGCGCCGAGACGTTGACCGGCGATCCGGCCTCCATTTGCCAAGTGCGCTTATGATCGAGAGCCGTGTCGCCGGGCCAGACCGGAAGGCCTGGGCGCAAGGGTTGCGAGATGTCCCAGATCCGGCGAGTCAAATCGCGGTCCTCACGCTCAGAAGTTCAGGGAAGAAGGCCTGCTTCAGCACCCCTTCGAGATACGGCACGCCCGGCGTCCCACCCGTCCCCTTCTTAAAGCCAATAATACGCTCAACGGTCTTGAGATGGCCAAACCGCCAGCGTTGGAAATGGTATTCGAGATCGACAAGCTTTTCGGCAAGCTCATACAGATCCCAGTGGGCCTGTGGTTCGCGGTATATCTCGGCCCAGGCAGACTCGACGCTGGCATTGGCGCTGTACGGTACTGCTAGGTCCCGCTCTGTCACGCTGGGTTCGATCGCAAATCCGCGCCGCGCAAGAAGCGCAATGGCGGCATCATAGAGGCTCGCCCGGCCCATTTCGCCGCGCAATTGGTCCGCCCAATCGCTCGTCCTTTCATGCAGTCGCACATGCTTGGCATCGCGCCCGCCGAGCATGAATTCCATCATCCGATATTGTGGGGACTGGAACCCGGAGGACGCTCCCAGATGAGGTCGGATCGCCGAATAATCGTGCGGCGTCATGGTGCTCAAAACGTCCCAGCTCTGGATCAGTTGCGTTTGCGCTCGGGCGACGCGGGCAAGCATCTTGAAAGCAGGACGCAGATCATCCGCCTCAATCGCCTCGCGCGCGCTTGTGAGTTCGTGAAGGCACAGTTTCAGCCACAACTCG
This sequence comes from Pseudomonadota bacterium, assembly GCA_039815865.1. Taxonomy (GTDB): domain Bacteria; phylum Pseudomonadota; class Alphaproteobacteria; order Sphingomonadales; family Sphingomonadaceae; genus Erythrobacter. The sequence goes on along the minus strand of JBCBYM010000002.1, from coordinate 19,231 downwards.
CTTGTCTGGTGGACGATGATGAAAAGCATCTCGTCATGCGCATCAGAGGCAGGGTGCTGCGCCTTGAGGATCCGCTCAAGGTCGAGATAACTGGTGTATGTGACGCTCTCGCTCATCGCTTAGCCAGCCCTAACGCGTGACACGCTGCGCGCAAGCTACCCTTCGATAATCCGCGTTTCGGGATAATGCTTGTCGAGATGCTTCTTGATGATCCGAAGATTGCGCGTGTTGGAGCGGAACATCAGATCCGCTGCGTCTCCAACCAGCGGCACCAACCCGATCAGCGTATCGAAAGCGACATTGGCGCCCATGCGGGTGAGCGCCCATTTCGAGAGGCCAAGATTTCGCGCTTCCCAAACGATGTAAGCTCCCATCATCGTTGTAATCAAATCGCCAAGCACGGGCACAAGGCCGATGAGCGCATCAAGGCCGATCGGCACGTTGACGCCCGGAATGCGGAAACTGCGCTCAAGCAGGAACTCCATCGCTTCAACACGGGCGCGGATCGACGCCGGATCGGTGCCCGTCGGCAGCGAAAAGCTCATCGCTTGGGGGCCGTTGGACGACCAGTCTTGCCTATCAGGTTCCAGTGGGTTCGGGCCAGTCATTGGTATATCTCCCTACCCTAACTGGTGGGTCCGGAGAGCGGGAACAAGGGGTGAAGGCCCCATGGATTGGGCTCATAATCTGTGATGGACCCGCGCACGAGCGACCAGCGCACCGGAGCGCCAAGGGGGATGAAGACATCTTCCGCGACCAGAACAGCGTGCGCTTGTGCCAACATACGCCGCTTGGCAACGGGATCAGTGATGCTGAGCGAAGCGCGCACCATTTCGTCCGCAGCCTGAGAGCAAAGGCCAATTTCGAGCTCGCAATTGAGCTGGTTGAGATACCAGCGAGCGCTGGAGTAACGCGCCAGCCGATCGCGCCACTCCAGCTCCGCGCCGGCGCCCGGCAAGACCTGGACGGCCCGCACACCAATATTGGCCCAAGCGCGCGCAAGGCCCTGGAAAATGAGATCGCTTCCAGGCCCGGGTGGCATGCCGACACGCACCACGATTTCGCCACCCTCCTCAAAGTTTTCGGCGCGCCAGGCCGCAATGCGGTTGGCTGCGATCTGGCGCCGCTCGTCCACTGAAAGACCATCCCAGCGGGTGGCTCCGAGCGCTTGCCCTTCGAGCATGGCGGGCGGAACAATCCAGCTGGTAGGCTGCCAGCCGCCAAGGCCGAACGGCTCTATCAGCGCGGCGCGGTCGAGCGCCATGGACAACGCTTCCCGGCGCGCAGGGTCGGAGAGCACGCCAGCGTCACTGCGAAACACAAGTCCAAACAAGCCCTGTGCGGGATCAACCTGGATGTTTCCTCGCGAAAGAGGTCCCAGCTCGATCTGGGGGAAGGAGGCCAAGGTGCCGTTCAAGAGCAAATCGACCTGGCCTTGCGAAAAAGCATCGATCGCCAACTGAGCGGGAAGCGCACGCACTGAAAGCGGTCGGCTGCTCACTTCCCAGTCCTGCCTGCGCGGCAAGCCTCGCTCTTGCGGAGGTAGTGCGCTCAGCCGAGCGAGCGGTTGATCCTCATCGCGCGACACAACCATTGGCCCCGCCCCGCTTCCGCTTTTCACAATACCAAGCTCGGGCTGGGCAAGAAGGCGCAGAAAGTCTGGCATCGGGCCGGACAGCCGCAATTCGACGACCCGTTCGGTCATGGCTCGGATATCGGTGACCTTTTCTAGATCAAGACCAAGCGAGGTCCCATCGAGTTGATCTATCAGATCGTTGAGAGCCGTGCGTATGTCGGTGGCGGTAATTGGTTCTCCGTCGGGCCAGGTGCGCTCCCGCAAGCGAAAGATGTAACTCATGCCGTCGTCGGTCACGATCCAGCGCTCGGCAAGAGCGGGAACGACCTGGCCGCTTGAATCGAGCGACACCAAACCTTCTCTTGAGGCCGCTCGCAGATGCTGGCTCGCAGGCGAAAGAGGAACCCCCTGTTGAAACAGGGCGCCCGGCTCGCCCACGATCGCGACCTCGACCGGGCCATCGGACGCGAAAGGCGAGCAAGCGCTCAGCGCCGTAACCGACGCAGCGATGCATAGCGCAAACCAGCGAAAGACACAGTGTCGTCCCATCAGGTGGGAGGTCTAGCAGAGCAATAGGCCTTCGTCAGCGCGAGATCGGCAAGAATTGCGCGGATTTCGAGGCTGCTAGTGGCGCTCAGACCTTGCGGAGGCTGGTGGGATCAGGCGGCGCAGGCGCGCGGTGCTGCCATGAGCGTTCTTGCGTTCCGGCAGGGGCGTTGGAATCCTCGGCAGCGGGTTTGCGTACGCGCTGCGAATCCACTTCCCGATCAAATGCGATACCAAAGCGCTTGTCCTGAACCCAGGCGACGCTCCCGCCGACCTTGCCGACATTTCGCAGCTCAATCTCAAGGCGCATTCCGCGTTGCACGAAGACATCGCCTTCGGCCATCATGCCGCCATCGGAAAGGTTGCGTACGCGGACCCGGTGGTCTTCGACCCCTTGCTCAACGCGAACGCTTGCCAACAGGAAAAGGCTGTCGCGCGTTACACTGCGTGTTTCAACACCCGTCATGTCTGGCCCCTTCTGCTGCAAGACGTAATCGGAACCCACCGCGCAAAGGTTCCGATGCCCTGTTCTTTTAAAGTCGCGCGGCATCAACCGGGCTAGGCAAGCGCGGTAAACGCTTCGTTAACGCGTGTATCGTCGGCAGCGGGGAAATGACTGTCGTGCCAAAGTGGAACGTGTTGTGGCCAGAAAGTGCACATAGGGACCAGCGGCGCATCAGCGCCTAAGGCAAGCGCGGCTTATTCGTCCCGACTGATTTTTTCGCGGCGTTCATGCGCCTCTTGCGCTTCGACTGTCATAGTAGCGACCGGACGCGCGATGAGCCGCTTCAATCCGATCGGATCGCCGGTCACCTCGCAATAGCCGTATTCGCCCTCATCAATCCGCCGCAGGGCTGAATCGATCTTCGAGATAAGCTTGCGCTGACGATCCCGCGTGCGCAATTCGATACCCCAATCGGTTTCACTGGAAGCGCGGTCGTTGAGGTCCGCTTCGCGAATAGGGCCGTCCTGGAGCGATTGCAGCGTCTGATCCGCCGCAGAGTGGATTGAGCGCTTCCATTCGATGAGCAGCATGCGAAAGTAGATCTGCTGCTTCTCATTCATATACTCTTCGTCATCGCTCGGCGCATAGTCCGGCGCGAGAAGACGCTTAGCTTGCTCTAGGATATCAATTTCGTCAGCCGCCGACGTTGCCATTTGGCCCTCTTATAACAGTCAATTTCCGCCTGACAGTTCCATATCAGCGCCTGAGTGTTGTCTTTACTCAGGTTGCCCCCCAGCAAGTCGCAGCGATTGGCTCGCGCTATAGGCATGAGGGCATGGCCTAGCAAGCGGCTTTGCGAAACTGTTGGTGGGCAAGGGCGCGAATTCCCCCGGAGCGGGCCCTCGGGATACATATTCTCTGGATTCATTTTAACGATTTGTTAGCCATGATCCGCAAGACCCTTAACCACGCGATCAATCGGAGGACCGATCGCACAAAGACGTGAGTGGAATTTGGGGGATTTAACGATGAAGCTAACACCGATCGACCTTGAAGCCAGCCAACCCGCCGATGACTCGGCCGCCGATCTTGTCGTAGCCCGGGCCATGACAGCTGCAGCCAAGGGCGATGTCTCGGCGCTGTTTGATCTGGGTGTCGTGTATTCGACCGGCAGCAATGGCGTTGCCAGTGACTTCATCGAAGCGCACAAATGGTTCAATATCGCCGCCGCACGGGGCCACGAAGAGGCCGCGTTCTGCCGGGCCGATGTCTCGGACGAAATGACCGCTCGGGAAATCGCTGAAGCGCAACGCCGCGCGCGCCAGTGGCTGGTCGAAGACCGTCGCCGCGCGGCTTAAAACGCCGCCAGAAACGCTGGTTTACTCGCCCTTTTTGAATGGGGTGCGCGTGTCGAGATAGACCTGATCGGTCGCAACCCCCTCACGCTCTCGTTCGAGAAAATCGGACACCGCCTCGCGAAAACCCGGATCCGCCAGCCAGTGCGCGGACCATGTCTTGACGGGCTCATACCCGCGCACAAGCTTATGCCCCCCTTGAGCGCCCGCTTCGACCCGCTCAAGACCAAGCTCGATCGCCAGATCAATCGCCTGATAATAGCACAGCTCAAAGTGCAGGAAGCGCACATCGCGTGTGCACCCCCAATAGCGACCATAGAGTGCGTCCGACCCGATAAAATTGAGCGCTCCAGCAATCGGCGCCTCGTCATCAAACGCCAGGATGAGCACAAGCCGATCACCCATCCTCTCGCTCATCAAGGTGAACGCCTCTCGCGTCAGATAAGGCGTCCCCCACTTGCGCACCCCGGTGTCCTGATAAAAAACCCAGAACGCGTCCCAATGTTCGGGCTTTATATCATCGCCCGAGAGCTTGGCGATGCGAAGCCCAGACTGCGCAGCCTCGCGCTCCTTGCGCAGATTCTTGCGCTTTCGTGAAGCCAGATCGTCCAGAAAGCCCTGGAAGGATGCATAATCGCGGTTTAGCCAATGGAATTGCAGATCAGATCGCATCAGCCAATCGCCGGTTTCGAAAAACTCCCGTTGCTCTGGCTCGATGAAAGTGGCGTGCGCGCCAGACAGGCGGCTCTGCAGGCAGACCGCTTCGGCTCCCTTCAGCAGATGCGGTGCCAGGGCGGGGTCTGACAAAAGCAGCCGCGGACCGTTCGCCGGGGTAAAGGGCGCTGCGATCTGTAGCTTGGGGTAATAGCGCCCGCCCGCCTGGTGGAGCGCGTTCGCCCAGCTTTGATCGAACACATATTCGCCTTGGCTATGGCTCTTGGCGTAGCTCGGCATCGCCGCAAGCAGGCGATCGTGCGAATCCTGAATGACAATGGGAACAGGATCCCAGCCGGTACCCTCACCGACACTGCCCGATTCTTCCAGCGCCGTCAGGAATTCGTGACTTACGAAGGGATTGCGATAACCGCCAAGCGCGTTCCATTCCTCGGCCTTGAAGCTGCCCACAGACGGCGCGAGGCGGACGGTCAGATCGGTGTTGGCTGGATCGTCCTCGCTCATCCCAGCGCTTCTCCCTCGGCGATAACGGCATCCGCAAGGGTGAGAGCCTTTTCCGCCTCATCTTGTGTACGGATCGTCCAGGTCAGAAGCGGGTGGCCCTGTGCGCGCCATTCAGCGGCCTCGCGCCTGCCAAGATCGCGGCGATCGACAGCGAGGAAATCGGGATCGGCCTGCCGGAGAACCTTGGGTTTGCGCCACATGCCTTCAAAACCATTGGGATAGCTATCCGTGCCCACAAGACCCCGACAAACCTGCGGAGCGTTGGTGGCAAACCACTCACCGACCCGTGGATCGAAGCCCATCACGGCATGGCGCCCGGAATACTCGGCAAGAATCCGGCTTACATAAAGGCATGTCCATTCAATATCATAGCCCGGCTGCGACTTGATCTCGATAAGGACAGGCACGCGCGCATCGACGACATCGAGCCAGCGCTCAAGACGGATCGGAGTTTGATCGGTGCCGAGTAAGGGCAACTCTTCGAGCGCATCCGCGACAAGATACTCGGTTGGGCCAGAAGACTCTGTAAGACGCTCCAGCCCCCAATCGTGAAAGACCATGGGATGGTCATCACGGCTGCGCTGAATATCGCATTCGATCCCAAGCCCACGCGCAATCGCCGCCTCAGCGGCGGCGAGCGAGTTTTCCGGAACGCCCGGCCCGTGAAGCCCACGATGCGCGTAAGTTATCGACGCCAGCCATTCAGGGGCGCAGCGATCGCCCAAGGCCGCCTCAATCGTCCGTTGCGATGGCGATGACTGCGTCGACCTCGACGGCGGCGCCCAAGGGCAGCACGGGCACACCGACAGCGGCGCGCGCGTGACGGCCTTTCTCGCCGAACACCTCAAACATTAGATCCGATGCGCCGTTGGCCACCTTGGGTTGATCGGTGAAGGTGGGCGTAGAGCTGACGAAGGCGCCCAGTTTTACGACGCGCGCGACCTTCTCCAGCACGCTCGCCTCGCGCAATTGGGCAAGGATCATCAGACCGCAGGCGCGCGCCGCTTCCATGCCTTCAGGCAGATTGACATTTTCACCCAGCCGCCCCTTCTTCAAAACACCATCGATAAAGGGCAGTTGGCCCGATACATGCGCAAAGCCGCCATGGACGACGACTGGCATGTAGCTCGCAACCGGAGCCGCGGCCTCGGGAAGAACAATTCCCAACTCTTGCAAACGCGCTTCAATGCTCATGCCGGTTCCCTTTCAAGCCGTTCCATCAACCATGGCAAAGCGTCTGCCCAACGATCAATTCTCGCATCCGCATTGCCTTCTTTGTGAGCGCAGGTGATCGCGCCTGCGATCGTAGGTTCACCGCACATGTGAAGCCGCACGACTTGGGGGGTAACTTCTTTCACCGAGACATGATGCTGCGCCAGATCATCGATGAAGAACGCCCTGCGGTCCACGCCATGTTCTTCAAGAATGGCTTTGAGCGGCGGCCCCTTGGGTCCTTGATTGGTGTAAACCGGCGCGTGAATACCCACTCGGGCAAGCTGCTCGGCTCGCTTTTCACGCCGCTCATCTCACAAGGTTCGTAAGCACCACCACATCCGCATGCTTAGAGAGCGCATTGATAGCCTCCACCGCACCCTCGATCGGCTCCTGGCTGTCCATCTCCGTATCGAAGAACCGCCCGAGCAATTTCCAGGTGTCCATAGCCTGCAGGAGTTCTCCGTTGCTCTGCCAACGCAAGGCTTCGGCGAAATTGTGCCCCTCGAGATTGAAATCCACACCCTGGCTTGCTTCGAGCCACTCTTTGAAATGAGCGACCATGTGAAGAAGCACTTCGTCGCAATCGCTGATGATGAGGGGGCGGGTCATTGAGGCAGGCTCCTTAGAGGATGTCACTCGGCATGAGGTCCTTTCGCGCCGCGATAAGCTCTTCCGGCGTAACCGCAAGAGCTTCCGAGGCGCGGATCAAGTCTGGCTCATGATTCGCAAGAAAATCGAGGCATGAGGCCAGAACAGCTGGGTCGCCAAGGCCGGTTCGAAGGGTATCAGGATTCAGCCCGGTCAGCTCGAGATACCGCTCAGCCCGGTCATCATCGGCAAGCACCCAACCGAGCGCCGCCAGCGCCAGTGTCGAGGCGCGCGAAGCGCGATCGGTCCCCATTTCGGACTTTTGCGGCATTGTCGCAGCCTTTCGGGTCAGGTAGGTCGCTAAATGATCGGGGCGCAATAAAAACGAGGTCCAAGGTGACCAAGAGAATAATGGTTGTTGAAGACAACGACCTCAACCGAAAATTGTTCTGCGATGTCTTGAAGGCAAACGGGTTCGAAGCGTTGCCCGTGGCGGACGGCAAATTGGTCTTGGACACAGCGCGGCGGCATGCACCCGATCTGATTATCATGGACATTCAACTGCCCGGCGTCTCGGGCGTCGACTTGATCGAGGCGGCCAAGCGCGATGAGAGTTTGGAAAAGATCCCTGTCCTGGCCGTTACGGCCTTTGCCGCCAAGGGGGACGAGGAACGCATCCGCACCGCGGGGGCCTCAGGCTATCTCGCAAAGCCGGTATCAATTTCACCCTTCATGAGCGCAGTGAAGGAACTGCTGCCAGCCTGATATGGAGCGCTGCGCTTGACAAGTCAGGCACAGAGACGCTCTTCCAGCGTTTAACGAAACAGGGGCGGCACCGCGCTCACAAGATTCGCTTGTAACGAAAGACACTCCGATCATGACCGAAGCCGAAGTTGACGAGCGCATTCGCGCCTTGATTGAACCCTTCAACAAGAAGGGCGTATCCATCGAGGCAGCGACGACCTTCGCCAATGACCTTGAGTTCGACAGCCTCACGGTGATGGATTTTGTGGCTGAAATCGAAGACGAATTCGACATTATCATCAGCATGAACCAACAGGCTGAGATCGAGAATTACGGACAACTTGTCGCCGCGGTGCACAAGCTCCAGGATAGCTGATACAAGAGCGGACATGACTGACATTGCAACCAAGCCAACGCCCCAGGCCGACACGCCCAAGGGGGACCTGTTCTCCAAATTCGATGCGATGATCGAACTGCGCGAGACCATTCTCGCGACAGGGGTGGAGGATCCGTACAACCTCGTGATGGAGAAAGTGCTCTCGCCGACCCGTGCGATCTGCAACGGTCGCGATACGATCCTGCTTGGTACCTACAATTACATGGGCATGACGTTCGATCCCGACGTGCTTGATGCGGGCAAGGACGCGCTTGAGAACTTCGGTTCGGGCACGACCGGAAGCCGTGTTTTGAATGGCACTTACCAAGGCCATAAGGAATGCGAGGACGCGCTCAAAGAGTTCTACGCGATGGACCATGCCATGGTCTTTTCGACAGGCTATCAGGCCAATCTGGGAATCATCTCAACGATCGCTGGCAAGGGCGATTACATCATCATGGATATCGATAGCCATGCATCGATCTATGATGGCTGCGCGATGGGCAAGGCCGAGGTCGTTCCCTTCAAGCACAACGATATCGAAGCGATGGAAAAGCGCCTGCGCCGCCTTCCGGAAGAAGCTGGCAAGCTGGTTATCCTCGAAGGCGTGTATTCAATGCTCGGCGATGTCGCCCCTCTTCAAGAAATGGTCGCCATCGCCAAGAAGTACGGCGCTATGGTTCTGGTCGATGAAGCGCATTCGATGGGCTTTATCGGCGAGAATGGGCGCGGTGTTGCTGAGGAGCAGGGCGTTATCGATGATGTCGATTTCATCATCGGCACCTTCTCCAAGAGCGTCGGCACTGTGGGCGGTTTCTGCGTCTCCAACCACCCCAAATTCGACATCCTACGCCTCGTATGCCGGCCCTATGTCTTCACCGCCAGCCTGCCGCCGAGCGTCGTCGCAACCGCGGCAACATCCATCCGTAAGCTCCAGCACGGCGCGAACAAGCGGGCGCATCTTTGGGAGAACTCCAAGCGCCTTCACGCAGGCCTCACCGAACTGGGCTTCCCGCTGGGAACCAATACACCGCAAAGCGCCATTGTCGCGGTGATCATGCCTGATCTTGAGCAAGGGGCGATGATGTGGGAGGCGCTCCTGAAGGAGGGGCTCTACGTCAACCTCGCGCGTCCACCGGCCACGCCTGCTGGCATGACGCTGCTTCGTTGCTCGCTGTGCGCGGAACATTCATCGCAAGAGGTAGAGACGATCCTTCAGATGTTTGAACGCGCCGGCAAGTCAGTAGGGATCATTTGATGGCTTGATCTTCTGCCGTCAGCCAACCTGATAGCGCCACTGCGAAAGCGGCACCGACCAGTTGCGCTGCAATGAAGAGCGGCGCATCACCAGGCGCAATCCCGGCAAATGTATTGCTCAGGCTTCGCACGATGGTAATCGCTGGATTGGCAAAACTCGTCGATGACGTGAACCAGTAAGCACTTGTGATGTAGAGCGCGACACCGGCGGGAATAGCGCTCGCCCTGTATTTGAGCAGCAACAGGATCGTCAGCACCAGGCCAAAGGTTGCGAGAAATTCTCCGGTCCATTGGCCAATCCCCGCTCTCGCCTTGGTGGAGAACTGGAAAATCGGCAGATCAAACATGAGGTGTGCGGCGAACGCTCCTATCGATCCTGCGGCAATCTGAGTTGCTATGAACGCGGCAGCTGACCTTAGGTTGATCTCACGGCGTAGGAAAAACGCGAAAGTCACCGCTGGATTGAAATGGGCACCCGACACAGGCCCAAGCATCGCAATCAGGACGAACAGGATGGCGCCGGTTGCGATTGTGTTTGCAAGCAGCGCGACAGCAACGTTCCCGCCTGCAAGGTTCTCAGCCATGATGCCAGAACCGATGACCGCAACGAAGAGAAAAAAACTGCCGAGCGCTTCGGCGACCAACTGGCGGGACATGGCTGGGGCCGCGGTTTCAGTTGCCATTGAGTGTCTCCAACGGGGCAGGATTGGCGCATGGCCCCTGGGCATCGTCTTGTGAGCTGCCCAACTGCGCCAAAACAATGACGCCGCCAATCACTAGGACAACAAACGCAGTCGTCACAAGGCCGAGATACTTGTCGATGAAGACCTTAATCGGGGCGCCAAATACGCGGAAAAGCGCACCCACCGTGAAGAAGATCATACCCCGGCCCATCAAGCTGGCGAGCACAAACGTGACGAGATTCATGCCAACAAAGCCAGCGCTTATCGTCAGCAGCTTGAAGGGAACGGGCGTCGAGCCCGCGATGAAGATCGCCTCCCAATCATATTCCTTGAGGTAACAGGCCGCTGTCGGGAAGCTCTCGGTCAAACCAATCAGGCCAAGAAGCCAGACCCCAAGGCTGTCGAACATCACGGCGCCAATGAAGTATCCAAACATCCCACCCATGACCGAAGCAAGCGTCGCAATAATCCCGAAGCGCAACGCCTTTTTGGGCTCGGCCAGACACATCAGACCCAAGAGAGGATGCGGGGGGATCGGAAAGAAGCTGGCTTCGATGAAGCAAAAAAAGGCGAGCCACCCTTGCGCATAGGGGTGCGAGGCCTTGTCCATCGTCCAATCGTACAAAATGCGCAGCCAAGCCATGTGGGCCTTTCCGAAATCAGGGCCCCTCAGGCCGCTGGCAGCCCGCCTAGTGCAGGGCCAAACCGAGCGCAAGGGAAGAACATTGCAACCTATTTGGTACATTTTTCTTGACATTGTCACGCTGTTTGGTTATCAAGAGACATCATCGCAATAGTGTGAGTCGCAACGGGATCGCGGCACACTGGATACCAGGCGGCCTTCCTGACCGGGAATGGCCGCCTTTTTCGTGCCCCGACGGGAGGTCTGCTTGGCCGAAAATCGCAACCGAACAAAGATCAAGAACGAGCTCAAAAAAGGCGAAGAAGGGGGCCTGAACCGCCATTGGCGTGGGCTCTTTCTCGACTTTCTCGCCGAAAGTTCAAACGTTTCTGAATCCGCTCGCCGTGCCGGGATCAACCCCAGCCGCGCTTACAAGGTACGACGAGAGGAGCCTGAATTTGCGCGCCAATGGCTCGCGGCCCTGTGGGAAGGGTACATGCATCTTGAGATAGAAGTGCTTCGCCGCCTGCGTGAGGGTGACAACTCGGCTGGAGGCAAAGACAAGTACGACTTTGCAAACGCCATCCGTTTGCTGAACGCGCATCGCGAGAACGCGGCGCGCGCTCAGGCGGAACAACGCAATGTCAGCGCAGCCGATATCCGCGCGTCGATCGACCGAAAGGTCGAAGCGATCCGGCTGCAAGTGCAACGCGAAAAGCAAAAGGGTGCTAGCCGGTCGTGAGCATCGATCTGTCCTTCCTCGCCGAGGAAGACCCCGACACGCGAGACCGAATTGCCCGCGCGCTTGATCAAAACGAGCGCAACGAGTTTGATTACCATTGGGAAATGATGGCCCGTCCCGCTCAGCTCGCGCCCGGTGGGGAATGGCGTATCTGGATGATCATGGCTGGTCGCGGTTTTGGCAAGACCCGAGCGGGCTCTGAATGGGTCCGACAAATTGCCGAGACCGAGCCCGAGGCGCGCATTGCGCTGGTCTCGTCATCTCTGGCCGAGGCGCGCAGCGTCATGGTCGAGGGAGAGAGTGGTATTCTGGCTTGTTTGCCGCCGGAGCGGCGTCCGGTCTTTGAGCCATCGCTTCGGCGCCTGCGCTTTCCGAACGGAGCGCAGGCGCAGATTTTCTCGGCCGCTGAGCCGGAAAATCTGCGCGGCCCACAGCACAGTCACGCCTGGTGCGACGAAATCGGAAAATGGCCGCTCAGCGGCGCGCGCGCAACGCGGTGCTGGGACAACCTTCTGATGGGCCTGAGGGTTACGGACCGGCCGCGCGCCATGGTTACAACGACACCTCGGACAGTCCCTCTCGTCGAGCGCCTGCTCAAACAGGAACAAGAGGGTTCGGTGATGATCACTCGTGGCTCGACTTATGAGAACGTTGGCAATCTGCCTCGGCGTTTCTTCGACGCTATTGAAGCCGAGTTTTCCGGCACGCAGCTGGCCCGGCAAGAGATTTGCGGAGAGTTTCTTAGCGACATCGAAGGCGCTCTTTGGACGCGCAGCATGCTGGAAGCGGCACGCGAAACTGGGCCAACGCCGGATCACCGCCGCGTTGTTGTGGCTGTTGATCCGCCCGCTTCAGCGCAAGGGGATGAATGCGGCATAATTGTAGCGGCCCACGGTTCTGACGGATTCGCTCGGCTGCTTGCCGATTGCAGCGTTGCGCAGGCAGCGCCCGGAGAATGGGCCGCTGCGGTGAGCGCGGCTGCAAAGCACTGGGAAGCCGACCGCGTTGTGGCCGAGGCCAACCAGGGCGGCGTCATGGTGGAAAGCGTGCTCCGCGCCGCTGACCAAACGCTGCCTATCAAACTGGTTCACGCCAGCCGCGGCAAAGTCGCCCGGGCTGAGCCTGTGGCGGCTCTCTACACGGCGGGCCGGGTCCGACACTGCGGAACATTTGCTCGGCTGGAAGACCAATTGTGCGGCTTGATGACCGGCGGCGAATACGCCGGCCCTGGTCGCAGTCCTGACCGGGCGGATGCCCTCGTCTGGGCGCTTAGCGAACTCATGCTTGTCCGCCCCGGGCAGCCAAGCATTCGCCCGATCTAAAAAGGAAACCCAATGGCTTGGATGGATTCACTGCTCGCCGCTTTCAAGAGCGGGGATACCGCACGCGTTCCTCTGGCACCCGGTTTTGCCACCGGGCTGCCAGCTGGCTGGTTTGACGCTTTCGAGGCGAGCGTTCCCGAGAGTTTTGAGTACACAAGCGCGGTAAGTCGCAGCTTCCTTTCCAACCCAATTGCCCAACGCGCTGTGCGGATCGTGGCCGAAGGGATCGCTCAGGCGCCGCTTACCTGCTCGGATCCGGAATTAGGTGCTCTCGTAACCGCAACAAGCGCTGGGCAACCCCTGATCGAGACTCTTGCCGCGCACTTGCTGCTGCACGGCAATGGATACGTGCAGATCGTCAAGGACGCGCAAGGTCGCCCCATTGAGCTTTACGCCTTGCGCCCCGATCGGGTCCAAATCGTTGCCGATGAGAATGGTTGGCCGTGCGCCATCGACTACTCGGTCGGCACGAGCCAGAGCCGCATCGCCATGGAAGACGAAAACGCCTTGCCCAGCGTAATCCAGATCAAGGCCATGCATCCTCTTGAAGATCACTATGGTGCAAGCGCTCTTGCTGCAGCGCATCAGGCAGTGAAGATCCACAACGCGGCATCGGCCTGGAACCGGGCGCTGCTCGACAACGCAGCGCGCCCCTCGGGCGCACTTGTCTATGACGCTGGCGATGGCGCCGGCCTGACCAGCGATCAGTTTGATCGCCTGAAAGCCGAGTTGGCTTCCGCCTTTTCGGGATCGGGAAACGCTGGCCGGCCGATGCTGCTCGACGGTGGCCTTAAATGGCAGAGCATGGCGCTCTCGCCGGCCGATATGGATTTTGCCACGCTGAAAAGCACGGCGGCGCGCGAAGTGGCTTTGGCCTTTGGCGTTCCCCCAATGCTGCTGGGCCTTCCCGGCGACAACACCTACTCCAATTACCGTGAAGCCAATCGAGCGCTCTGGCGCCTGACCCTTCTACCCCTTGCGAACAAGCTCTTTGGCGCGCTGAAGGAAGGGCTTTCGCCATGGTTTTCCGAGGCAGAGCTGGCTGTAGACCTCGACCTTGTCCCGGCTCTTTCCGAGGATCGAGAGCGGCTTTGGAAGCAAGTCTCCGATGCCGACTTCCTGACCCGTGAGGAAAAGCGCCAATTGCTCGGCTTTCCCGCCCAGCCCGAACCCACCTCGGAGACATCGGTATGACCAAGGTAGCGCAGCAAGCCACGCTTCGCGAAGACAGGCTTGCAAGCCTGCTCGCGCAAGCCAACTCAGAAGGCGCGAAGTTGGATACACTTCGGGCGATTATTGAGGAGACAAGTGAACTCGCCGCTGACCGCGTGCTGGTGCGACTTGGGCTCGGAGACGCGGACGCCGAAGACGATTTGAGCGAACTGCGCGAGCTTCTGGCGGCGTGGCGCGACGCAAAGTCGAGCGCCTGGAAAGCGTTTGTGGAGTGGGCGATCCGAGCCGGGCTTGCGTTGCTCCTCATCGGAATCGCCGTGCGCCTCGGCGTTTGGGACATGTTGTGATGGCCAATCCAAACATCCGCTTTGCAGGTTATGCAGGCCTCTTCGACATTCCAGACGCGGATCGCGACACTATCCGCAAAGGAGCCTTTGGCGAGACCCTGGCCAATCTGGAGCGGCCACTGCCGCTCTTGTGGCAGCATCGCCCCGACCAGCCTATCGGCGTTATAGAACGCATCGCCGAAGACGATCGCGGCCTGCGCGTGGTGGCCCGGATCGACAAATCAAACAGCCTTGCCGCCAAATTGCTAAAGCAGGGCAAGGTCAATGGTCTCAGCTTCGGGTACCGCGCGCGTGAAGCTTCGCGCAGCGAAGCGGGACGCGAGTTGCTGGGGATCGACCTTTTCGAGGTCAGTCTCGTCACCCATCCCCTGCAACATGGTGCGAGAGTTCACCTCGTATCCTAACTCTGATCCGAGATTGGATCATTCGACCGGCCGCCATTGGGGCGGCCTTTTTTGTGCCCCCACCCTGCCTCTTCAAGAAAGGTATGAATCCCAATGGATATGACTGTTACCCCCGCAGCCGCCGACGCAAGCGTGCCTGCTGCCGATCCGCTCGAGCAGAGCTTTGCCCTGGTGGAACGCCAAGACCAAGCGGAAGCCGCCATCAGCGCCCTGCGCAACGATGTTGATGAAGTAAAGGCGCGCCTAGACAAGGTGGCCCGAGCGGCCTCGCGTCCGGCCATGAGCGGCGCGGCGCAGCCAAGTGAGCAAGTCAAAGGCTTCGTCGACGGTTATCTTCGTCGCGGCCGTGAGCCCGAAGTCAAATCGCTAAACACCGCAACGCCAGGCGATGGCGGTTTTGCGGTGCCGAAGGTGATCGACACTCTGATCGCTCGCGAGCTTGTCGAGATCAGCCCTATCCGCAGCATCGCTCAAGTGGTTCAGACCGGCACGTCGGGCTATCGCAAGCTCGTTGCGACCGGCGGGACCGCATCGGGTTGGGTCAGCGAAATCGCGGCTCGCTCGGAAACCGATGCTCCGAATTTTTCGGAGATCGCACCGCCCGCTGGCGATCTTTTCGCTAACCCCGCAGCTAGCCAGACCATGCTCGATGACGCTGGCTTCGATATCGAAACCTGGCTGGCCAACGAAATCGCCATCGAGTTCGCTCGCGCTGAGGGCGCAGCTTTCGTGAGCGGCACGGGCAGCGACCAACCGGCAGGCTTCATTACCGCGACCACATCAACAGCCGAGGATGGCGTGCGCGCCTTTGGTAGTGTCCAGTATATCGGTTCCGGTGATGCGACTGGCTTTGACGCGGCGCCCGAGATCAAGCTGATTGACCTGATCCACTCGCTCAAGGCTGGCCATCGTCAGGGCGCAAGCTTTGTTATGAACTCCTCGACGCTGGCCGCCGTGCGCAAGCTCAAGACGTCCGATGGAGCCTTCCTGTGGCAGCCTGGACTGGTTGAAGGTCAGCCCGATCGTCTGCTGGGTTACCCGGTCCTTGAAGCGGAAGACATGCCAAGCATCGAGAGCGGTGAGTTTCCGATCGCGTTCGGCAACTTCCGTCACGGCTACCTGATCACTGAGAACTCGGCGACTCGTGTCCTGCGTGATCCGTTCAGCAACAAGCCGTTCGTCCACTTCTACGCGTCCAAGCGCGTTGGCGGACAAGTGCTTGATTCCAACGCGATCAAGCTGCTGAAGATCGAGGCCTAATCCCCTCCCGGCAAGGTTGAGGTCCCCCTTCCTCCCTTGCCGGCACCTCGCGCCCGCGCCGCCGCCAAGCATGCCCCCTGGGCTCTCCTACCGCAAGGCCAGAGCGGTGCGGGCGCATTTGTCTTTCACTTGGAACTGGGAAAAGCCGCGATGCAACGGACTGTGATCACGCCCGCCGATTTTAGCGGATCGGCTCTTGATGACCTCAAGAGCTGGCTCGGGATTAGCCGGCCCAAAGAAGATGCCCTTCTCAGGGACCTGCTCGCCGCCAGTGCCTCCTTATGCGAGGCGTTCACGGGGCAATCGCCGCTTGAACAGACGGTCGAAGAGACAGTTCCAAGCGAAACCGGCCGTTACGCCTTGTTGACCCGACCTGCTCAAAGCCTCGTCGCTGCGCATATCTTGAACGAGGATGGTTCTCGTATCGCGCTCGACCCAGCCGAGTATGAATTCAGCATCGACCATGACTTTCGCGCCTGCATCGAACTTGAAGGCGGGCTCGAGGCCCGATCCATCGTTGTATCGATACGGGCCGGGATTGCACCGGATTGGGCGGCAATGCCTGAAGCCCTCAAGCAGGGCATTATCCGACTGGCAGCCTTTCACTATCGTGACCGCGAAACTGGCCGCGATGCCGAACCCCCTGCGAGCGTCGCTGCGCTGTGGCGACCCTGGCGAACGCTTCGTCTTTCATGATCCGGTCCGAAGCCCAAACGGCGATTGGCGATCTTCTGCGCCGGCTTCGCGCCAAAGGCGAACGCCTTGCGCTCGAATACGGCCGCTCTCGCAAAGCATCTCATCGTTCAAGCGCGCATTCCTGGAGAAGCGCGAAGGAACTCTGGCCCGACTTATTCGAGGACTGACACCATGGAAAATCTCTTGCGCGCCGACCTGATTGACTGGTTGCGCGACGATCCGGCCCTCGTTGAGATCAACGCCATCGAGGAGGAAAGCCCGTTGCGCGTATCTCCTCCGTGGCTTGGTATTTCTGCCAGTGCTTCAATTGACTGGGGCACGAAGGATCGGTCCGGGCGCGAGATACGCTTAGCGCTTGAGCTGGAAAGCCGCATCGATGATCCCGCCGTCGACGCGACAATGCTGTCCGCCATCGAAAGCCGGGTGCTGGATCTACCCCCATTTCCCGATGGCTACGAGTTGGCCTCAATCCACTTCCTGCGCGCACGCAGCGAGCGGCGCGATGACAATCGCCGCGCCGCTCTGCTGGAGTTCCGGTTCCGCTTGTTCCAACCCATCACGGAGTAAATCACAATGCCCGCACAAAATGGTGCCACTTTCCTGCTCAAAATTGGCAATGGCGAAACACCACTGGCTTACCAAACTGTTGCCGGAATGACGACCACGCAGATGACGATCAACGGCGATACCGTCGTTGTGACAAACAAGGATTCCGGTGGTTGGCGCGAACTGCTCTCGGGAGCCGGAACGCGCTCCGTCTCGGTGAGCGCATCCGGGATTTTCCTTGGCAGCGAGGCCGAAAACCTGATCCGCGGGCATGCACTTGCTGGCACCGTTGATGATTATGAGCTGTCGTTTGAGGGAGGCGAACAACTGCTTGGCCGCTTCCTTGTGCAGCGTCTTGATTATTCAGGTGATTTCAATGGTGAGCGCACCTATACTTTCCAACTGGAAAGTTCTGGCGCGGTCGTGCCTGCATGACGCGTCCGGCCAATCCCCTTCGCGGCGAAGCTAGCTTTACCGTTGCTAACCAGACTTTCGTCTTGCGGCCCAGTTTTGAGAACTTGGTTGCCGCTGAGGAAGAACTGGGTTCTTTGTTTGCGTTGGTCGAGAGAGCCTCGGCGGGATCTCTCACTCTTACCGAAATCACGGCCCTGCTTTGGCACTGCCTTCCGCAGACCGAACGACCGGAACGCAAGACCATTGGCGCTGCCGTTTTGGCGCTTGGTCTGGTTGGCGCGACCGTTCCGGTACGCGCAATCCTCGCGCAAGTGATCCAGGGTGACGCGTGACTTTCCGTAAGGCAGCTCCGCGTTGGTGCTGGCTTGCAGCTCAGACTCTCGCCTGGCGGCCAGACGAGTTCTGGCGCGCGACACCCAGCGAACTGCTTTGCTCACTTCGTGACCCAGCGGGCCCGGACGGACAGCTCGCTCCGGCACGCGAATTAATCGAGAAACTGATGGAGCGCGATGCTCATGGACGATAATTTCGACGAACTGGTAATCGATGTGCGAGCGAGCACGCAGGGCTTTGCAACCGATCTTGAGAAGATCCGCACGTCCGTTGACCATTCACTTCTCGACGGGTTTGATAAAGCCGGTTCTACTCTGGAGCGCAGCCTCGTTTCGGCGTTGCGCAAAGGGACCTTGGGTTTCGATGATCTCAAGCGCATCGCGGTGAGATCCCTAGACGAGATTGCCTCACACGCGCTGAGCAGCGGCATTGGGGAACTCTTCGGCGGACAATCCGGCGGGCTAGGCGGCTTTCTCGGCAATTCACTGGGCGCACTCCTCGGGCTTCCGGGTCGCGCAACTGGCGGGCCTGTTGGCCCGGGCAAAGGCTACATCGTCGGCGAAAACGGCCCGGAGCTGTTCGTACCAACCAGTTCGGGACGTATCGAACGCGGCGACCATGCGATGGGCGCAGGGCGTGATGTGAGGGTTGCCATCAACATGGTTACTCCGCGCGGCGTTTCCGCACCGGCCGCCATGCGCCGTTCGTCGCGCCAGGTGGCCAGCGCGGTTCGCCAAGCCATCCAAGACAGCTAAGCAGGGAGGGTAGCTCATGGCATTCTGGCTTGCGACCGAACGCGACGCTCAGGAATTCAGCTTCATCCAACGCTTTGACCCGCGGTTTTGGACAGTCAACTTCCCACGCCCTGCGATGGCATCTGTTGTCACGACAGGCCCAGACTCGCTGCAAGTCGATGTGGAACTGCATAACGAAGGCGAACTGGTGGGACTGATCTGGAAAAGCGAAGACACCCTCGATCACCCACTGCTAGCGTATGAGACCGACAGAGATTACTCTTTCACGACCTTAAGCTTTCGCTGGCAGTCCCTGGGGATCATTCCGCTCGATGGCGTCAATGGCCCAACGCTCACGATCGAGGGGATCGATACATCGGGCCAGCCCCGCACGTGGTTCGTGCGGCTCTGGAACTACGCCGTTGGTTCCCCGGAAGACGCCGTGGTGACCATTCCCTTTTCCGCGCTGGAAGCTGGCTTCACTCTACCGGGCGAGCCGGTCGTGCCGACGCGCATTGATCGCATGTTCATTTCACTTGTGGCGCCGGGCTTTGTTGCGGGTTCGACAGCCCCGCTGCCGCAGCGCTTGAATGGCCGAGTGACACTCTCTGAAATCAACATGCGATCAATGCGCGTCGGCACGACCGGCTCGCCCGGTAGAGTGAAGCCAGCTT
>JBCBYM010000029.1:0-21748 GCA_039815865.1 Pseudomonadota bacterium | reverse complement strand
CGCTCGTCTCGCGAGACGAGCGCGCTGATGATGACCGCGACGCCAATCGTGAAGATCGGAGGGAGCACAGCGCCCGCCGCGTTGCTGAACAAAGCGCCGGGATTAGAGCGTTCGAGCGCGGCGGCGTCAAACCGGAAACTGGCGAGCGCAACGGCCTCCATCCCGCCAAACAGCCACGGGCCAACCAGGCTCAGCGTCAGCGCGCCCGTTGCGGTGCCAGCCGCGGTCGCCAGCTCCTTGGAGCGCAGAACATCGCCCTTCTTGGCGGCGTCCTGTTTCTTTTTCTCGGTCGCCTCAAAATTCTTTTCGCCGCTGTCATCGCTCATACAACGCGCGCTCCGGTCTCGACCACCAAGGCGGCCTGGTTGAGCGCGGCTTCGAGCAGCGCCACAAATTGCTCAAGCAGGATCGGCAGCGCGATGATCAGCGCGGTGATGCCCGCCAACGTGCCCGCCGGCAGACCCAGCGCAAACAGGTTAAGCGCGGGAGCCGAGCGCGAGATCACGCCGGTCACCAATTGCACCAGCAGCAGGACAAGCACGACGGGCAAAGCGATGGCGGCAGCGGTGGCGAGGCCATAGCCCATGAACAGGATGAGGCCCTGCGCGGCCTGCGGCCCAAAGGTGAACGATCCGGCGGGCAGGATGCGGTAGCTTTCGATCACCAGCTCAAACCACAGCAAGTGCCCGCCAATCGCGTAGAAAAGCAGCGTCAGAAGCAGCCCGAAATAGGTGCCCAGCGCACCCGATTGCGCTCCGCTCGCCGGATCGATGGACGTCGCAATCGCCAGGCCCATCGTGCCCGAGATTTGCTCAGCCGCGATCAGCGGAACCGCAAAGGCCAGGTGCAAGACAAAGCCCAAAGCGGCCCCGATCACGACTTCCTGCAACAGCGCCATGATGGCGGCAAAGCTCATCATCTCGGGCGTCTGGACCGGCGGCACCCAGATCGCGACGAACACGGCAAAACAGATCGCCAGCAAGGCGCGCACCGTGGGCGGCACCGCAATCACGCCCACAATGGGCGCGGCCAGCAGCGCGGCGCCGCAGCGCACGGACAGAAACAGCAGCTGCCACAATTGCTGATCGAGCGGGCCAAAGCCAAGATCGAGAACATTCATCGCGCGCGGTCCTGTTTCCTCAACCGCTCAGGCCGAGATCGCCGCGACCTGCGCAAAGATCTCGCGCAGAAAATCGCTGAGCAGCGCCATCATCGTGCCGCCCAGAAGAACAAAGACGACCGCGATGATGGCGAGCTTGGGGACGAAGGTCAGCGTCTGTTCGTTGACCGATGTCGCCGCCTGGATGATCCCGACGATAAGGCCAACCAGCAGCGCCGCGATCAGCACTGGCCCCACGATCAGCGCGGTCACCCACAAGGTCTGATCCGCAAGCGCCAGAAGCGCTGCGTCTTCCTGCAAAGAGCCGCCTGCGCTCATGAAAAGCTCATCGCCAGGCTGCCCATCAGAAGCGCCCAACCATCGACCAGCACGAACAAAAGGAGCTTGAAGGGCAGCGAGATGATCGTGGGGGACAGCATCATCATGCCAAGGCTCATCAGCACGCTGGCCACGACAAGGTCGATCACAAGGAACGGCAGGAAGATCATGAAGCCGATCTGGAACGCGGTCTCCAACTCGCTGGTCACAAAGGCGGGGAGCAGGATCGAGAAGGGAATGTCCTCTTCGCTTGCAAACTGGCCCACCCCGGCAATGTCAGAAAACATCAGCAGGTTCGCCTCGCGCGTTTGGCGCACCATGAAGGCGTGGAACGCCTCGCCCGCCTGAGCAATCGCGGCATCCGCGCTGAGCGCGCCGCTGGCGTAAGGCTCAATCGCGGAGGTGTTCACAACGTCGAGCGTAGGCCCCATCACGAAGAGGGAAAGGAACAGCGACAGCCCGATCAGAACTTGCGTGGGCGGCGATCCTTGCAGGCCCAAGGCCTGGCGCAGGATCGAGAGGACCACGAGAATGCGCAAGAAACTCGTCATCATCAGGACAAGCGCTGGCAAGATCGTGAGCAGCCCCATGACGATGAGGAGCTGGATCGAAGTGCTCAAAGGGGCGGTGTCTTCTTCAGCGCCGCTTGCGCCTTCGCTGCCCAGTGCGCGCTCAATGGCTGCGCCGATGCCGCTTGTGTCGGGCGCTGCCGGTCCCCCGGGAGCCGCAACGGCCGCCAGCGCGCCGTCCACCGGCGCGAACATGGTTAACGCGAGCGCGCCCATTGCGACGGCACAAAAGAAGCGGCGCGCCATCAATCGCTCGCCGAATTGGGAGCGGGGCGCGCATCGACCTCGCTCAGGCGCACCAGACCCTGCCGTGAAAAGCCCAGCAGGATTTCCCGGTCGTGATAACGCACCACGGCCAGCTTCATACCGGGCGCCAACAGCGTCGTCTCAACCAGTTCGCAGCGCCTCCCCGCCCCCTGACTTGCGCCGACCAACCGAGTTTGCAGAAAGCGCGTCAGGCGCAGACTGCCCCAGATAAGCAGGCCCAGAATGGGCAGCAGCAAGGCCAGCCGCGCAAAGTATTCGACCATCATCATGAAGGGGTTCCGCCCGGATTGGGATCGACCCCGGACAGCGCTTCGGACAGCCCTTCCACCTCATCGGCCGACGGCGCGCCCGACGGGGCCGTTGCGGCTTGCGGTGTGGCTTGCGGCGCGGATGCGGATTGAGGCGCGTCCGGTTCAGCGCCGGCAAGGCTGACAATGCGCAAGGCAAACTTGCCGTCTTCCGCGATCACTTCGCCTTGCGCGATCACTTTGCCATTGGCGGTGATATCGAGCAGTTCGTCGGTCAGCCGGCTGAGCGCAACCACGCTGCCCTGCCCCAGGGCCAGCACATCGCGCAGCGGCATGTCCGCCCGGCCCAATTCCACCGAGAGCCGCACCGACACATCGCCGAACCGATGAAGAGCGGGACTGAAATCGGTCATGCGAGAGGTCCTGTGCTGAGAGAAGGGGCACTGAAAGAAGAGGCACCGGCATTGGCAGCCGCGGCAAAGGCCGCCCCGCCTGTCACGCGCGTGAGACGAAGGGCCATCTTATCATCCATCGTGCCAAGGCTGCCGCTCGCCACCAGTTTCGGGCCCACGCGCAAAGGAATCTCGCGCGCGACGCTGAGCGGGATACGATCGCCGGGCGCCAGCCGGTCAAGCTGGCTCAGGGACAAGTCAAATTCGGCCAGCACCGCCTGCAGCGAAAGCGGGATCGCGCTCAGTGCGGTCTGAGCCGGGTTGGCCTTGGCGTCCTGATCATCCTTAGCCTGAGCGAGCGAACCGGCGCCCGGCAGCAGCGAGACGAGGCGTTCGGTCGGCATGGCCAGCGTACCGGCCCAGCTCACACCGTCTGAGGCGCGCAACGTCAGCTCAAACACCATGCATTCGCTCAGGGGGGTAAAGGGTTTAAGGCGCGAGGCGCTTTCGCTGCGGATGATCACGTCGCCTGCGACCTCATCGGCCGCGCCGCCCGCCGCGCTGACCCGCGCGATCGCCTGCGCGATCGTGCGCGCGGCCTGCTCGACCAACAGGCCCGCTGAACGGGGCAGACTGATCGCCGGCTCCGCTTCGGCCTCGCCTGTGCCGCCAAAGCTTCGATCGGTAAGGGCAATCGCGGTTTGCACCGAAAAGCTCAAAAGCGCGGTCTGTCCCCCAAGGCCGCAGCGCAGAAGGCTGTTGGCCGCGACCGCGCCAATGCGATCGAACACCGCTTCGCCGCGCTCGGTTGCCGGTTCGCCAAGCTGCGCCTCAAGCTTTGTGCCGGACAAGAGGGTCGCCATATCCTGCCCCACTTCGCGCGCAACATCACGGCGCCAGGCCGCAAGATGTTCGGCGCGGTCTTCGGGCCGGGGACCGCGCTCGGTCAGCTCCGGGCAATGGCGCGCCACCGGGCGAGCCGGGGTAAAGGTCTGCGCCAGGTTCATTGGACGAGGAAGCCTTTGAAGTGCACCGTGTCGATCCCGCCAAAGCCTTCGTGTTCCTCAAGCACGGTGTTGATCGCCTTGGTCAGGCGCTTCTTGAGGCGCTTGCGGCCTTCGGGGTCGAAGACGTCGCCCTCCGGCGTTGCGGCCAGCTCGACCAGAATGGCCGAGCGCAGCGCCAGTTCATGGTTCTTGACCCATCCCAGGACGCGCCCGTCATGCAGGGTCGAGACCGCAATCTCGACCTGAATCAGCGCGGGGGAATCGGACAGGTTGGAGGTGAAGCTGTCGGAAAAGCTGTAATAGGCCGTGCGGTATTCGCTGCCGCCCTCGCCATAAACGGTTGCGCCTTCGTCCTTTTTCTTGCCGGGAATGGCGTAAGGATCGCTGTCGCCCTTCTTGACCAGCTTGGGCAGGTCCGGGCCGGCGTCGCCGCCCCCGCCAATCAGGCCCGCGGCAAACGCGCCATAGGCTCCGCCAGCGCCGATGCCGAGCATCGCCACGGCGACGATCACAATTTTCATCATGCCGCCCTTCGGCTTTTCGTCATCCGTTTTTTCGGCGTCCTTGGCCATGGTTGGTCAGCTCCTGCTCTCTTTTGCCCGGTCGCACGATCAGGCGAAGAGAGCCCCACCGCGCGCATCGCCCACCCCATCAGAGCCGGCTTCGCCTGAATTCGAAACGGTCGTTGCCGAACCGCCATCGCCCTCTTCGCCCGAGTATGGTTGCGCCGGGCCTTGCGCCCCCCCTGTGGAAGACCCGTAGCGTGGCTCCGATCCCCCTCCCGAAGCGCTGCCAAATCCGGCGCCGGTCTGCGCGTTGGAGGCGTTTGCGCCGGGCCCGGAGCCAAAGTCTTGCGAGCGCGCCACGGATCCGTTTTGCGATTGGCTCTGGGATTGGCCTTGCTGGGAGAGACCGCTTTGCAACAATCCGCTCTCGCTGGCCGCTATGACACCGCGATCCGCCAGCGCGGCCTGGACCGCGGGGGCGAAGCCGGGATCGCGCGCGCTCAAAGTGGCGCGCCAATCGGACATAGCGGCGACCGCATTGGCGCCCATACTTGCGCTTGCTCCGGGCTCGATCCGCATGGCGACGGTGCCAAACTCGGAATGGCGCACGGTCAGCTCAGGGCGAAGGCTGCGCGACGCCTCGCGCGCGTCAGCCACCTGGCTCGCGACGTTTTCAAGAATGTCCGCCCCGGGCTGGGCCGCGTTGACTGGGACGCTGGCCGGGTTGGTTGGCACAGCAGGGGTGGGCGCAGCCGGAGCGGCGGGCGCGGATGGCGCCGGCGCGGCGCTAGGCAGGGAAGCTGGGGGGTAAGCTCCGGGGGAAGCGGCCATGCCTGACGCGCTCGCGGTTGTAACGCTCGCGCTTGAAGCGGCGGGCGGCGCGTCGCCTTCGCTCGGGGTCTGGCCCGGAAGCGGCGCCAGATCCTGCGCGGTGACGGCGAAGCCTCGATCCACCAGCGCGCTCGGATCAGGGGCCATGCGGGTCGAAGCGGTCGAAACCGAACTGGCCGCGACCGAAAGGGCCGGCGCCGGACGGCGCGCGTCGGCAACCTGACCAGCGCGGAAACCCACGGACGGTAAAGCGTCGGGCGTCTTGACCAGTGACGAGGCGCCTCCGCCGTCCAAAGCGCTGGGCGCAGCAATGGGGGCAGCAATGGGGGCAGCAATGGGCGCAGCAATGGGGGCAAGCGGAGGAGTGAGAGCCGCGGTGTCGATCGGGTCGCTGGGCTTGCTGGGCTTGCTGGGCTTGTTGGGCGGCAAACCCTCGCCTGTCAGCGGCAAGGTTTTGCCCGTTTGTGGTAAGAGTTTGTCCATGTCTGCGGATACCGCATTCAGCCCCGCAAAAGCCGCCGACCGATCGACTTCAGAAACCCCGTCCTCTGCCGCCGCCGTGGCCTGCTGCGCGCTGGGCGTAAGCTGGGGGGGCGCCAAGGAGAACGCATCACTCTGCGCCAGTGGGGGCAGCGCGGTGGGATTGGGTTGAGGGATTGGCTCTTCAGACAATGCCGGGGAAAGCGCAGGCCCGGGACCATCCTCAAGCCCCAAATTCGGCGCTTTTCCGACGTTTGTGCCGGTCTCACTGGCCTGCAATTGCGCAAGGAAGCTCGCGCCCGACGCCGCCTTGGGATCATTCGGCGTCGCCGCTGTTGCCGGATCACCCACGCCGCCGTCCCCCGTGCCGGCCTGCACCAGAACACCGCTGGCAAGGCTGGGAGACAGGATCGGTTGCGGCGCGGGAAAGATCATGGCGTGGTCCTTTTAAAGGCCTTTATCGGCGTCGCTTTCGTCACCGCTCTCAGGCACTCGGTCTTCGTTCTGCAGGTTGCGTGCCAAGCCTCGGACCCTGATGGGTGAAGCGCTGGCCGACGCGTCGTTCTGGCGCTTCTCGCGGGCGGCCTCGAACGCCGCGCGCGCGTCTTCGAGCCGTTCCGCCTGCCGCCGCGCGCGGGTCTGCGCCTGGCCCAGCGCCTTGGCCTGCCATTGCGCCTGTTGCGCGGCGTCCGCGAGGGCTTGCTGCGCGTCATGCGCCAGGTTCCCAAGCGCCGCGGAAAAGCGCCCCGCCTCAGTCAGTCCCGCCCCGTCCTTCGCCGGCGAGCGAGCGCCATAGGCGGTGATCAGTTCACGGCTGCGCTGAGCGAGAGTGTCCGAGCGCGTTTCCTGCAAGAGCGCATCGGCGAGCGAGCGCATGGCGGCGCGCTGGCTGACATCGGCCAGCAAAGCCTGCCGGCGCGCCAGCCGCAACCGCCGCTGCTCGCGCTTCACAGAAGGTCCGCCATCTGCGTCAGACTATCCTCAAGCGTCACCCCCTCACCGCGCGCCTGACGCAGAAAGCCGTCGATGGCCGAGGCTTTTTCGAGCGCGGTGTCGAGCGCCGGATCCGCTCCCGAACGGTACGCCCCCATCAGCACAAGATCGCGGTTCTCTTCGCGCGCGGCGATCCAGGATCGCACCCGGCGCGCCGCGTCCAGGGTTTCAGGGGAGACCAGATCGTCCATCACCCGGCTCAAAGACGCGGGCACATCAATCGCGGGATAGTGCCCGCGCTGCGCCAATTCGCGCGACAACAGGATATGGCCATCGAGGATCGCGCGCGCGGTGTCGACCACCGGATCGTTGGCGTCATCGCCATCGGCAAGAACGGTGTAGAGCCCGGTGACCGCCCCGCCCGTTCTGGCCGAATTGCCCGCGCGCTCCACCAGTTTGGTCACCGCCGCCAGAGCGCTGGGGGGATATCCCCGCGCCGCCCCCGGCTCACCCAGCACCAGCGCCAGTTCGCGCGCGGCGTGAGCCACCCGCGTCAGGCTGTCGAGGATCAGCAGCACGCGCTTGCCCTGGCTGCGAAAATACTCTGCGATCGAGGTTGCGTATTGCGCGGCGCGCAGGCGCAGATTGGGCGCGTGATCAGCGGGGACGGCCACCACCACCATGCTTGCCCGGCGCGGACCCTGCATGTGACGCGCCACAAAATCCGACACTTCGCGCGCGCGCTCTCCGATCAGAGCCACCACGGTGACATCGGCGCTCGAATGCTCGGTCATCGTGTCGATCAGCACCGATTTGCCAACGCCAGAGCCCGCGATCACGCCGAGCCTTTGCCCCACACCCATCGTCGCCAGGGCGTTGATCGCGCGCACTCCGCAGTCAAACGGCTCGCGCACCGGGGCCCGCTCAAGCGCCCGTTCGCGGCGCCCGGCAAGCTGCCAGCTGCGCTTTGCTATAACCGGCGGCCCGCCATCGATCGGATGGCCCAACCCATCAACCGCGCGGCCCAACACCGCTTCGCCCACACGCACCTTGCCCGGCTCAGAGCACGCGCGCACAACCGCGTCGGGGCGAAGGAGCACCGTATCGCCCAGCAGCATCATCAGCGAATGGCCCGCGCGAAAGCCGATCACCTCGGCCAGAACATCCGCGCCGTGATCCTGCTCGATCGCGCCCAAAGATCCGATGGGGAGCGGCAGTCCGGCCACTTCAACGAGGCCGCCATCGCACGCCACCACGCGCCCGGTCAGCACCGGGCCGCTTTCCACTCGGCCAGCGCGCAGGCGGGCCAGCTCCAGCTGCATTTCGGCCAGCACGCGCCTAGGTCCCCAGCCCCTGGGTTAAGGTCCCTTCAGCCAGAGCGCGCATCCAGTCCTCAAGGCCGTCGCGCGCGGTGCCATCCGCGTTGGTGACGCGCAGCGATCCTTGGGAGAGAGTGGCGTCTTCAGCGAGCGTCCAGTCCGCGAACGCCGCTTTATCCAGCGCGGCAAGGGTTTCTGGATTGAGGTGCAAGGTCGCCTGCGACGGCCCGGTGCCCAGACGCTTGGCCGCCTCTCGGCAGCGTTCTTCCAGCGCCTCAGTGTCAAGCGCGTAGTCGCCCAGCACCTGTTTGCACAGCGTCAGCACCGTCGCGTTCAAGTCCTGCGCCAGCGCGTCAAGCGCCTGCGCGTCCAGACTGCGAAAGGTGAGCCGCAACTCGCGAAGCCGCTCGCGCTCATCAACCAGAGCCGCCTCGCCCGCACGCCTTGCCTGCGCCTCGCCTTCGGCAAGTCCGCGCGCGAAGGCCAGGGCTTCGGGGTCTTCGTCGGCCTTGGCCCCTGGGACAGGAGCGGTCAGCGGGCCTTGCCCGGTGGGTTCGGGATCGGGCTCCGAACGCGGCACCGACGCGGCGACGCCAGCGGGCGCGGCGAAAGGCGAGACTTCGCGAAACCCGCCGGGCGAGCCGCCTTCATCCAGCGTCAAAGCCGCCAGCCAGCCCGCGCTTTGCGGCGCGACGCTGGCCCGGCTCTTGCCCTGCGACTGCGCGCCAAACTGCGCGATCCAATCAGACGAATTCGCCATCGTCGGCCCCCAGCGAAATCTCGCCCTGATCGGCCAGGTTGCGGGCGACATCGACCATCTTGCGCTGCGCGGCGGCGACCTCGCTCTTGGCAAGGCGACCGCGCAGCTCGATCTCGTCGCGAATGCCATCGGCGGCGCGGCTCGACATCGAGGCGAAGAACGGACCACGCTGCGGATCGGGCAGACCCTTGAGCGCGTCGACCAGCGCTTCGCTGTCGACATCGCGCAGCAGGCGGCCCATGTTCTGCGGGTCGAGGTCGAGCAGCATTTCGAAGGTGAACAGTTCGTCTTCGATCTTTTCGGCCAGCGGGCCATCGACCAGAGCGATAGCGGGCAGAACGGTATTCCTGAGATCGCCTTCGGACAAGTTGATCAGGTTGGCCGCTTCGCGCGGGCCGCCTAGCGTCAAAGCGCTCGCGCCGAAATTCGCGCCAATGCGCTGCGAGAGGAGGTTGTCGATCATGTCGACCGCCTGGCTCGACACCGCGTTCATCCTGGCGACGCGCGCCACGACCGAGGACTGCGCGTCTTCGGGCAGCGCGGAGAGCACTTCGGCGGCGGGTTCCGGCTCCAGCATCAGCAACAGCGCGGCGATGACCTGGGGGTGCTCGTCCTCCACCAGTTTCAGCACCAGCGAAGGCGCCAGCCAGCGCGCCATTTCGATCGAACGGGGCCGCGCCTCGGGCTCGATCCGCAGCATCATGCTGGCCGCTTTCGTCTCACCAAGCGAGCGCTCAAACAGCTCGCGCACGCGCGCCGGGCGGTCACGTCCGGGCAGGATTTCGCGCTCGGCCTCTTCGGCAAAATCGCTCAAGGCTTCCGCGATATGGGGGCGATCGATATCGCCCAGCTCGCACATCGCCGCGCCCAGCTTTTCCAGCTCAGCCGGATCCATCCGGCCTAGCAATTGCGCCGCTTCGTCATCGCTGAGCAGCGACAGGAAAACCGCCGCGCGCTCCACTCTGTTCATCAGGGGCTCGGCCGCGTCCGAGGTCGGCGCGCCATCGCCGTCAAGAATGTCTGGGTCTGCCATCACGCTGGGGCCTGTTCTGCATCGGGAGCCGGGGGTTCGAGCATGCGCTTGAGCGCTTCAAGCGCGCGTTCAGGTTGTTCGTTGGCGAGCTTGCGAGCCAGCTGCACTTGCTCGGGCAAGGCGTCGAAAGGATCAGACCCGATCATGACATCAACGCCGTCGTTTTGCGCGTGGCTTTGGGCCGCGTTCGCCGCGCGGCCTTCAGTGTCCACCAACGCCCGGGTCGAGCCATCGGTCAGCTTGGCTTGCGATTTTGCGTCCTTGGCGCTGGCCTTCTTCGCGTCCTTGGGCTTGGCCTTGGCGACCAGCGGTCGCACCGCAAGAAGCAGGACCAGGAGAACCGCCAGCAGCGCGGTGCCATAGCGCAGGACCTGGCCAAACCAGGCTTGTTCATAAAAGGCGGGCGGCTCGATCACGCGGGTCTCGAACGCGCTGACAACGACGGTCACGGTGTCGCCGCGATCCGCGCTGGCGCCCACCGCCGCGCTCACCAGCTTTTCAAGCTCTTCGGGCGTTAGCGGCGCGGCGGCCACCATCGCTTCCTGGCTGACCGCCACCGCGACCGAGAGCTTGTTGAGGCCGCCCGCGCGCGTCGCGGTCACCGCCACTTCGCGGTCGAGCTCGAAATTGCGTTGCGTCGCGCTCTCGGTGTCGCTGGGGACGGGGGCTTGAGGGGTCTGCGCTTGCTCGGCCTGCGGATTCGGTTGGGGCGGGCCGTTCAACAGATCGGCCTCGGGCGGCGGAGTGTTGGCGGGCACACCGGGCACGCCGCCAGCCTGGCGCGCGGACATCCGCGTGGCGTTGCGCTCGCTTTCGGATCGCACCGCGCCCTCTTTGTCATAGGTTTCGCGCGCGCTGGTCACTTCGCTCTGGTCAAGCTCCGCCTGCACCTGGCTGGAGAAATTGCCATCGCCCAAAAGCGGGGTGAGGAGCGCGGCGAGCTGGCTTTGCAGCTTGGCCTCAAATTCGCGCTGGAGCGTGAGGCCTTCCATATCCGCATCGCGCGTATCGGAAAGCAAGCGCCCGTTATGGTCGACCACGCGCACCGCGTCCGCTGTCATGCCGGGCACCGAGCCGGAGACAAGGTTCACGATCGCCTCCACCTGCCGCTGGCTGAGCGAGCGCCCCGACACCAGCCGCAGCATCACGCTGGCGCTGGGAGGGTTGGAGCTGCGCACAAAGACCGAGCGTTCGGGCGTTGCCAGATGGACGCGCACCGCTTCGATCCCGTCAATCTCGCGGATGGTCAGCATCAATTCGCGTTCGCGCGCCAGCCGCAGGCGTTCGCCTTCAAGGGTGCGGCTTGAGCCCAGAGGGATCGCATCAAGCATTTCGCTCGCCCCTTGCGGAGCGGCAAGCCCGGCATCGCTCGCCACCAGCATGCGCGCGCGGTAGACATCGTCTTCGGCGACCGTGATCGCGCCTGTGCCGTTGTCGATGGCGTAGCTGATCCCGCCCGTCTCCAGCGCCTGGACAACCTTGGCGCGCTCGCCATCGGAGAGGCTGGCGTAGAGAATGCGCTGCGGCGAACCGGCGATGGCGAGGTACAGCATCGCGACCACCGCGATTGTGCCCACGCCAATGATCGCAGGCAGAGCCCGGCGAAAGGCGGGCTGGTTGGTGAACGCGTTGAGGCGCGCCTGCCAGCCTTCGCCCAAAGCGCCGCCCGCGCCCGCTGGTGTCTCCACCAGCCGCGGCCCTGCCGATACCGGCATGGTTGCTCCTGCCCCCGGAGCGCGTCCTGTTGCTGCGTCCGCCACCTATCAAGCTCCCATCCGCATGATTTCTTGATACGCGTTCAAAAGCTTGTTGCGCACTTGCAAGGTGGCCTCGAACGCAACGCCCGCTTCCTGCCGCGCCAGCATAACTTGCGCGATGTCGGTCACCTCGCCGCGCTCATACGCCACTTGCATGTCGCTTGAGCGCTTTTGCACGGCGCTGACGGTGTGCAGCGCGCCTTCCAGCGTCTTGGCAAAATCGACCGACGGCACGCCGGGGCTCGCTGACGCCATCGCGCCGCCCGCCGAAACTCCGCCACCCTCGCTCGCCGCGCGCACAGAGCGCAAGGCTTCGCTGCGCGAGAGCAGATCCTGGCGCAGCGCGAGGACCTCGGCGACGCCGCTCAGACCGACGCTCAGACCGGCGCTCATGCCTCACCTCCCGCGATCCCGTCGCTCGGGGCGCGCGGTTCTTCCCACAGGCCGGATTCGCGCATTGAGGCCATGCGATAGCGCAAGGTGCGCTCGGATATGCCCAAGGCCTTGGCCGTGCGGGCGCGGTGACCGCCATGGTCTTCAAGCGCCGCCAAAATGGCCTGCGCTTCGGACTGAAAGGCGATGTCGGAAAGCGAGGCGCCCCCGCCACAGACCTGCGGTGCCATCGGCGCGGCGCCGGCGGCTTCCTGCGCTTCGCCAGCGAGCGCGCGCACCGGCTGATCAAAGACAATATGCTCAGAGCCTACGCGCGGTTCGTCCCCGGCCAGCAGGATCGCCCGGCGGATGACGTTTTCCAGCTCGCGGACATTGCCCGGCCAGGTGTGCGCTTCGAGCAAAGCGAGCGCCTGGCCCGAAATCCAGGCCGGCCCGGCTCCGCCTTCACGCAGGGCGGTGCCGCCAGCGTGACGCAGCAGCATGCCAAAAGCGAGCGGCGCAATATCGGCCGGGCGATCGCGCAAGGCGGCGATCTCAAGAGGAAAGACGTTCAGACGGTACAGCAGGTCTTCGCGAAACCGCCCCGCCAACACTTCGCTGGCGAGCTGGCGATTGGTCGCCGCGATAACGCGCACATCGACCTCGATTGGAGTGGTCGCGCCCAGTGGCAGAACCTCTCCTTCCTGCAGCGCGCGCAGCAGCTTGGCCTGCAAAGGCAAAGGCAGTTCGCCGATCTCGTCGAGCAGCAGCGTGCCCCCATGCGCGGCGCGGAACAGGCCCTCGCGCGTTTCGCCCGCGCCGGTAAACGCGCCTTTGCGGTGCCCGAACAGCAGCCCTTCGAGCATCGCCTCGGGCATGGCCGCGCAATTGACCGCGACAAACGGCCCGTCCGCGCGCGGCGAGCGGCGATGAACAAACCGAGCGAGCACTTCCTTGCCGGTTCCCGTCGGCCCTTCGAGCAGCACCGGGATAGGCGAAGCGGCGATGCGTTCGGACAGGGTGAGGAGCGCCAGGCTCAGTCCGTCGCGCGCAATCGGCCAGCCGCCTTTGGACGCGCCTGAATAGGATGCAATCGCGCACAGCGCCGAGCGCGCCGCCTCCAGCGTCGCCTCGCTGTAGGTGAGCGCCACGCGCGCGGTGCCAAGCCGGCGGATCGCCGCACGCTCGCCTTGGCGCAGATCCAGCTCAAGCCGTTCTTCAGGCCGGCAGCCGGGAGGATTGGGAAACGCGCCATCAGCGCCGATCGAAAGACGCGCGCGCTGCCACTGCGCGCTGAGCAACGGCAGGACGGGATCCAGCAGCGCCTTGTGGCCGCCGGAGTCGTGGCCGCCCGCGTCGCTGAGCGAATCGCGTGGACCAACACCGTAAGCGACCGCATGGCGCGTTATGGCGCGCGCCTGCGAGGTGTTGATCTGGGGTTGAGGGGCAGAGCTGATCGGCATGGCGGGTCTATCCATTAACGTGTTGTGGCAAGCTTCTGCGTGATCAGATGCCGTGCCGCTTGGTCGCGTTACCGAGCGCGAATGCGCGCACTCGCCTCGGCAACGGCCAACAATTGCCGCTGCCCCGTGCAAAATGTCGCAAATTTAAGCCCCGGTAGAAGTGCGTAAGCGGAACTGTGCGTAGGCTTGGGGGGCTTGCGCTCACCCCTGCGTGAGCCCGCGCGCGGGAGCGCACGGGAGCGCACGGGGGCGGGCGGGTGGGGTCCCATGCGTGATAGGCTTGGCAAAGAGCGCCGCCTTTCCGAGAAAAGAGAGGCCACTGAAATTTCTCGCTTAAAGATTGGCGGATCCGGTCGCTCTTAGCTTCAGCGGTTGCGGAACACCCTCGTTAAACCCTCGCCGCTGCCATTGACTGACCTCACACGGGAGTTTGACCAAATGTCCGTTATCAACACCAACATCTCTGCCCTTCGCGCTCAAGGCGCCGGCACCCAAGCCTCCAACATGCTCGGCGACGCGATGGAGCGCCTTTCGACCGGTCGCCGCATCAACAGCGCTTCCGACGACGCCGCCGGCCTTTCGATCGCCACCGGCTTCACCAGCGACATTCGCGGCATCAACCAGGGCATTCGTAACGCCAACGATGGCATTGCTCTGGCGCAGACCGCGGAAGGCGCGCTCGACGAAGTGTCGAACATGCTTCAGCGCGTTCGCGAACTGGCCATCCAGTCGCAAAACGGCACGCTTGACGCCGAAGACCGTGGCTTCCTCGACACCGAAGTCGAAGAGCTGGCCGCGCAAATCAGCGACATTCTCACCAACACCGACTTTAACGGCGTCTCGCTGTTCAGCACGACCAGCGGCACCGACGTGGACGTGTCGATCCAGATCGACGCAGGCCGTTCGATCACCATCACCAGCACCGCGATTGACAACACCAACATCACCGCCGCCGCGCTTGACGTGACGTCGGACACCAACGCGGCGACCGCGGTTACAAACGTTGACCTCGCTCTTAGCGATGTGAACACCGCGCGGTCTTCACTGGGTGCGGGCCAGAACCGTCTGCAATCGGCGATCAACAACCTGACGACGACGTCGACGAACCTCACCGACGCGCGTTCGCGGATTGAAGATGCGGACTTCTCCGCGGAATCGACCGCGCTCGCCAAGGCGCAGATCCTCGACCAGGCCTCGACCGCGATGCTGGCTCAGGCCAACCAGTCGCAGCAGGGTGTCCTGTCGCTCCTGCGCTAAGACCCGATTTGAAAGTCCAAGCCTCCGCTGGGGGGTGGCTGGGAAGCCCGGAACCGATCGGTTCCGGGCTTTTCGCCTTGGGTAAGGCCGGCATCAAACCCCCTCGATAACGGGGGAGATAATCAAAAAAAGAGGGGGCGATTAACCGCTCAGCGCCAATCGCTGCAATGGATCAGGAAACAGCCGCCTGACCCGCGGTGCGGTCCTGCCACTCGATCACTTCGAGATAGTTGCGCAGGCGGTTTTCCTCGAGCCGGGCAATCAGCGGATTGGCGTGATAAGGCAGCAGAAACTCCGCCAGGGCCACAGACCAATCAGCGCTGGCATCAAAGATGATACCAAGGCCAAGGACAGCGGGCACGTGCACGTAATAGAGCGGGCGCGCCTCGCTATCGGCTTCCTTCAGGAAATCCTCGACCGCGGTGAGAACCCCGTTGCGCTCTCCGCCGGCGTGCAAGGCCACCGCGAAATGGCCCATGCCGCGAAGGCCGCGCCGATCAAACGTCTCTCCGGAATCGAGCCGCACACCCGCATCGTAACTGTGCGGATGGCGCCAGCCGGCCGGAATGCGATCGGGCGCGTAATAGAAATCGCGCCGCGCGCACGGCCACGAGACATCGTGCAAGAACGCCAGCAGCGGCTTACCCGCTTCGGCCTGGATCGCGTCGATCGCGCGCAGCTCGTGATAGACGGTGTAGTAATTGTGATCGCCATCGACAAACCACGCATCGGCCGCTGAGCAATCGGTCAACGCCTCAAGGCTGGGCCGGGCGCAATGGTGCACATGATCTAGGCCCTTCGCCCAATCGGCAAAGCCATCGGCGGGTTCTGGATCGATGCAGGTCAGCGTGCCGCCTTGCGCTCCGCAGCGCTCGGCCAGAACGCGGGACATGCCGCCAAACTCGCTGCCGATCTCGTTGATGGACTGGGCTTTGGTTTCATCGAGGCAAGGCAGAATGAGGCTGGAAAATTCGGCCATGGAGTGGATCAGGAGATCGGTCATGCGGCGGCCTGTGCGTTTGAGTTTGTGGACGGGGTGGGTTTCGATGGGGTGGGGGCGCCGGGTTGGCTCAACTTATCGAGCGCTGAAGGTCGCGGCGCAGCGCCGGGCGCTGCAGCTTGGATAGCGCTTTGCGTTAGGGGGGCGCGGCGCTTCAGCGGGCGCAGGACTATCTCGATCATTCTGGCGCCGGGCGCCTCATCGGCACAGGGCTCGGTCATCACCATGATCAGCGCCTCGCTTGACTGGCATTCGTAGACACCCGGCGCGTGTTCGTGCATGCCGTCATAGCGCACCTCTTGGCAGGGCGTGGCGGCCTCATCCTGATACGCGCCCTGGAGCGTGGCCACGCGCGAGCGGGTCACGCTGCGCACTTCGATCCATTCGCACACCGCACCCACTTGCAGCGCAACCGCCTGGCAGTGCTCGCTCAAAGGGATGCGCGCAACGTAATAGCCATCGTGCGTGGCGCGCGCGGTGATGGGGACGCTGGCCTGGTCCTGCGTCCCCAGGTGAAGGCTGATCAGGTCCAGCCCGCGCGGCGCGTAGTCCTCATAGCTCAGCCCAAGGCCAAAACGCTTTTGCGCCAGCAGCGCGAGGCGCGTGCTCATGTCCTCTTCGGCCAGATCGGCGGGCAGGAACATGCGCGATGAGCCTTTCATGTAGAACAGACCGCGGCGGCGCATCTGTTCGGCGGCGTCCTGCGCGTCGAAAAGCGCCACCATGCGTTCCGAGCCGAGGTTGACGTCGTGCTCAAAGCTCTTGAGCACGGCCAGCTCGTGCGGACTGGGCAAAAACATGAAGCGCATCAGCGTGTTCGCCGCCGCGCCGCGCCAGGCGCGCGTTGCATGGGCATCGCCCACGCGCACCACCGGATTGAACCGCGCGGCCTTGGCAAATCGCACCACGCCCGCCTGCACGCGGTCGCGCACATCGCTTTGCGCGCCCTTGACGCTGCTCGCCTTGCGAACGGCCGCGCCGGCTTCGTCATAGGAGAGCACCGAGCCCAGCTCGCAGGTCGCCAATTGCTCGATCACGGCCACGGTGCCGCACATCGCTTCGAGCAGGCCAGGATCGAAATGGCGCGCGTCGATCAGGCCCGTCTTGTCGAGCCCGGTCGCGCTGCGCTCACGGCACAAGAGATAGCGCCCGGCCACATGCACACCCAGTTCCTCAGCCAGCAGCGCGTCGACCGCGTTCTGCGCCGAGCCGTTATAGCCCAGATCCACCAGCATCAGCGTGTCGCCCGGCTTGGGATCCACCGCTGCGCGCACATGCGCGACAAGGCCCTTCGCCATCTCACGCGCGCGGCGCATGGTGATTTTCTGACGCTGCCCGCGGCGCAGCTCGACAAGCAGGCGCTCGCTCGCCTTCGCCAGTTCCAAGGGCGTTTGCGCGTCGCCGACCACGCGCGCGATCTCGTCCTCGCTCATCAGCAATTGCCGCGCGAGCGTTGAGGGGTTCAGTCCGTGCTCAAGCGCCAGATGCCGCTCATAGGCCTCACGCTTGGTGAGCGAGGCGGCGGTGGCGACATAGCGGCTGATTTCAACCCGGCCCGATTTGGGCGCGCGCGGGCCGGCGGAATGGACCAGATCGGGCAAGTGCCCATCGCGCAGCATGAAGAGCCAGTGGACGCTTCCCCCCCGTTGCTTTTCCAGCCGCTCCGCCTCTTCACGCAACCAGCAATCATAGGCGGTAAAGACCGGACCCAGCACGCTGAAGCCCAACGCCTCGGCTCCATCCTCAATCGCTGGCTCACCATGCGCGAGCAGCGCCCGGTGCGGTTGGAGACCGATGATCTGCGCCTCAGGCGCGCCCAGCTCAGCGGGGTCAAGTTGCTGGCAGGTGCGCTCAAACCGCAGCCGGCGCACGGTCTCTTTCGAAAACTGTTTCAAATGCAGCGCGGCCACGCCCAGAGCGCGCGCGCTGTCATAGTCCGCCTTGCGATTGTCTCCGATATGCAGGATCTGGTGCGAGCGGCGCTTGATCGCTTTCATCGCCTTGGCGAGCAGACCTTCGCTCTTGGAGACGCCGGCATCGCTGGAGGCAAAGACATGATCGATCAGCGCGGCGACTTCGTCTCCCGCGGCGGTGGCAATGAGCGTGCGCAGCTGATCCGCGCTCAGATAGGTGTCGGAGACGATGATCACTTCCAGCCCGCGCGCTTTGGCGTCCAGCATCAGCTCCACCGTGGGCGCAAAGCCAAAGCAGGCGCGCGCTTCGGCCTGCAATTCCGCCTTGATCGCCGCCGCGCGCGCGGGCGCATCGGCGTTTGGCAGAACATGGCGGTATATATCCTCAAGCGTCACTTCGCTCCGGCGTTTCAGGGTCCGCATCGCCTTGCGCGCGTTCGCTTCTCCCCCGATCCGTTGCCCAGGAACAAGGCCCGGCAAATCGCCAAAGACATCGGTCGGCGCGTGGCAATCGCGCCAAAGCAGAGTGTCAAAGCAGTCAAGCGAGAGCGTGGTCACGCCTTCGGGTGCGTGAGCAAGCGCCTGAGGCAATTCGTGGGGCAGGATCGTTGCGGTCATGAGCGGGTCCAATCGGTAGGCTATCAAGACGCCTCCGATGGCTAGGCTCACATGGTTTATGGCCTTTGACCTGTCACCTCAGGGGCGGCCCTAAGGGAATGCGCGTGGATCACGGGATCTGAGAGGATTCCTCGGCCATGCGCGTGGGTTGGCGCAAGGGTCCTCCGGTCGCTTCCAGCAGCAACAGCGAGATGCGGCGGTTGCGCGGATCAGATGGATCAGCGGCGACGAGCGGCTCGCGGTCGGCCACGCCTTCGATGCGGGCAAAGCGGTCCTCGGTGATGCCGTTGCGGATCAGCGCCTGGCGCGTGGCCTCGGCGCGGCCGGTTGAAAGCGACCAGTTGTTCGCCGTAATGCCCGAGCGCCAGGGCAAGGAATCGGTATGCCCGCGCAAGATCAGCGGGGTCGGCCCGTCGGCCAGCGTTTGGCCCAGAGCCTCAAGCAGTTCTTGCGCATCGGATGTGAGCACCGTCGTGCCCAGAGCGAACATCGAGAAGTCGGCATCGTCCACCAGATCGATCCGAATACCCTCAGCCGAGCGCGCGACGCGCACTTGGCGCGCAAGTCGGGCCAGTTTCTTGGTCTTGGAAAGCCTGTCGTCGATCTCTGCCCGGATCTCCTGGACCTTTTTCTCGATCTCTTCCGCCTCACCCTTGCCGCCGCCTTCCATCGGACCACCGGTCGCGCCGCGTGGGATGGTGATAGCGAGCGTGCCGGTCTGCCCTTGCGCGTTGGGGTAATTGTCCGCGTCGGTGATCGAGGATCCGCCCAGCATGCCATCCGAACCCGCGCCCTTCTGGCGCATCTTTACCAGCGTGGGCGTGAAATAGTCGGCGATCCCCTTGCGCTGGTTCTCTTCGGTCGCGCCCAGCAACCACAGCAGCAGGAAGAACGCCATCATCGCGGTCACGAAGTCGGCGTAAGCGACCTTCCACGCGCCGCCATGATGGCCGCCTTCCTCGATGGTGATCTTTTTGACAATGATCGGCGCCAGCGGTTCGGGCGCGGCTGGGGCATCGGCCATGCTTGAACGCCTCCCTTACTTGCCGCGCATCTGATCGAGCAGATCGGTCAGCTTGGGTCGGTGCGCTGGCGGCAGGCCGGAGCGCGCGGCTTCCAGCACCATGGGCTGAGGATAGCCGTGCAGACTGGCGACGATGACCTGCTTGATCGAATAGAAGATCTGCTTGTCGTGCGCGTTTATTTGTTTCAACCGGCCCGCCATCGGCCCGGCAAAACCATAGGCCAGCAAAACGCCCAAAAACGTGCCCACCAGCGCGCCGCCAATCATCTTGCCCAACACGGCGGGCGGTTCGTCGATCGCGCCCATCGTCTTGATAATGCCCAAAACCGCCGCGACGATGCCCAGCGCGGGAAACGCATCGGCAAGCGATTGGATCGCGTGTTCGGGCTCTTCCATTTCGTGCAGCTGGGTCTTGATCGCGTTGTCGATAATGTCCTCGACCGCGTGGGTGTCCAGCGTGCCGGACGAGACCACCATCAGCGTCAGCGGATCGCAGATCAGGCCGAGGACCGTGTCGTCATTCTGCAGCTTGGGATACTCGCTGAAGATCGAGGAACTGCCCGGCTCAGTGACATGGCTCTCCAGCGCCACCGCGCCTTCGGAGCGCAGCAATTTCATAAGCTTGGATGTCAGCGCAATCGCGTCAATGTGATCATCGTCCGAGAATTTCGGTCCCTTGAAGACCTTGCCCAGTCCTCCGGCAAGCAGCTTGATCTCATGCATCGAGTTGCCGATCAGCGTCGCGCCCAAGGCCGCCCCGCCGATCATCATGAATTCCAGCGGCAGCGCGGCCAGGATCGGGCCCATAGAGCCGCCCGCAAGCACGAACCCGCCGAACACGAGGGCGATCAAAACAACGATGCCGATGGCGGCAAACATTTTGGCTTTACTCCTTTGGCGCGCGCGCGATTAGATCGCGTCGAACAAGGTCAGGCTGGAGACCCGGCTGAAGCTCAACTGGCTGGCTTCGAGCGCGGTCTCGATCTGTTGCAGCTGGACAACGGCCTCGCTCAGATCGGTGTCACCGAGATCGGATTGCCGCTCCGCCACAGTGAGCGAGCGGTTGAATTGGTTGTCCTGGATCACTTCGACCCAGGCGAGACGCGTGCCGAGCACCGTCTGATTGCGCGTCACCGTGTCGAGGGCAGCGTCCAGACCATCAATCGCGGCGCGCGACGCGGCGGCTTGGTCCGCAACGCCGGGTTGGAGCGCCGCTGTGAGCGTCGAAAGGACGGCAAAGGCGTCGGTGGGCGTGCCGCCTACGTCAAACTGAAAGACCTGCGCGCCGGTCACACCGCGTTCCAACTCCGTGCCGGGCGCGACAGACACGATCGGGATATCGGTGTTGCCGTTATAGGAAACCGTGCCATCGACCGCGCGCACAAAGGCGGGACCCGCTGCGGTTCCGGCAAAGAGCGGCTCGCCCGTCAGCGTCTCGGCGTTGGCGCGGTCGAACAATTCCTCTTCGAGCTGAGCCAGCTCTTCCGCAATCGCGGCGCGCCCACTCTCTCCGGTCGTGTCGTTGGCGGCTCGGATCGCCAGCTCCCGCGCGCGGGCAAGGAGGTTGGCAACGCCCTGCACTTCATCGCCCGCTTCGGTGAGATCGCGCGCAAGCTTGTCGGCGTTATCGGCCTGGACTTCGGACAAACGCTCCGTGCGCGCCAGCGTGCGCAGACGCGAGGCGGCGGCGGGGTCTTCCGATCCGCGCGAGATCCGAACCCCGGTTGAGATCTGCGTCTGCACCCGCTCAAGCGAGCTGCGCAGGCCGCTCATCTGAGTGAGCGAGCGCTCGTAGAACGCGTTGGTGGAATTGCTGAGGATGGTCATGGGTCTTGCTCCTTCCTTGCGCGCGATCAGCGCAGCCCCAGGATCGTGTCGAAGATTTCGGTCGCCACCTGCATCACCCGGCTGTTGGCTTCGAAGGCCTGTTGCAGGCGCACAAGGTTGGCCGCCTCGGTGTCGAGGTCGACGCCGGTCTCGGTCAGCAAGGTGGTCTGCGCGTTCTCGGCAATCGCGGCGAGGCCGGTGCGGGTCACGTCCTGCGCGGCGATGCGGCTGGAAAGGCCCAGAAGCAAAGTGTCGGTGCGCGCAATCGGGCCATCGTCCGCGCCGATCGCGGCGATGAGGCTGGTGAGATTGGACGCGTTGGTGCTGCCCGCGGGCGATCCGGCGGGCGCGGTGGCGAGCTGGTTGGCGGTGGTCAGCGCCAGCTCGATGTCGCCGGCGCCCGTACCGGTAAAGAGCGGCTGACCCGGATTGCCATCGGCGTCCGCTCCGCTGGCTTGCGCGGCGTTGGCGCGGGCAATCGTATCCGCCGCAATGGCGTCAAGCTCGGTCTGGTAGTCGGCCTGCGCGTCAAGCGCCGCAGCGTAGCCCGCCAGGGCCCCGCTGGCCGGCGCCACCGCCGCGCCGCCCACGTCGAAGGATACAGTGCCATCAGCCGCCGTGGCTGTGTTGAGCGCGGTGCTGGTGAAACCATCGACCAAGACCGGCCCCGGCGTGCCCGAGCCGTCCGACACCCGCACGCTGACAAGGCCGCGTTCATCAAAGCTGGCTTCGAT
>JBCBYM010000299.1:0-1580 GCA_039815865.1 Pseudomonadota bacterium | reverse complement strand
CGCCCCGCCCCATTTTCTGCTCCTGACCATGAGATGATGGTGCCGGTAGAGGGAGGCAAAGTCTGGGTGCGCATCAATGGCGACATCGCCTCAAGCGACAAGGCCCCAGCCGTCTTCATTCACGGCGGCCCGGGCGGCACGCACGCCGGATTTGCCGCCATGCTGGGCCTTGCAAGCGACCGCCCGATCATCCTCTATGATCAGCTTGGCAGCGGAAAATCCGACCGGCCCGACGATCCGGCCAATTGGCGCGTTGAACGTTTTGTTGAGGAGCTTGAAGCGGTGCGCGCGGCTGTGGGAGCGGAAAAGCTGCATCTGGTGGGTGTGAGCTGGGGCGCCGCGCTCGCGCTTGAATATTCAGCCAAGCACCCCGAGCGTGTGGCGTCGACTGTGCTGGGCGGCACATTCATCTCAACGCCCCACTGGCTGACCGACGCGAACCTGCTTGTCCTGGATCTTACGGATGATCAACGCGCAACGCTCAAGACCTGCGAGAGCGACGCCCCACCCGAACGGGCCGCTTGCAGAGCAATCTTCAACCGGATCTATTCGCGCCATTACAAGCGTCCCGATTACGCCGAGAGCTTTGGAGAGGCCTACCGCGACTATCGCGAGCGCTTTGGCGGTCAGGGCGGCAACGATCTCATCTATCGCTCAATGTGGGGGCCAAGCGAATTCAGCTCCACCGGGGTTTTGCGCCGCTATGATGCGACGCTCAAACTGCGCGATTTGACCGGGGACAAAGTGCTGTTTCTGATCGGCCAATATGACAGCGCGCGGATCGACACGGTGCAGGAATTCGTAGAGCTGACGCCGGGCGCGGAATTGGCCGTGGTGCCCGGTGGCGGGCATGGCTTTCTGCTTGATCGCCCGCTCGAAACCGAAGCGATCTTGCGCGGCTGGCTGACTCGAAAGGACGCTGAATGATCATTGCGGTTGATGGCCCCACCGCCTCTGGCAAAGGCACGATTGCGCGCCGATTGGCCGAGCACTTTGGTGTTCCTCACCTCGACACTGGCCTCCTCTACCGCGCCGTTGGACGACAAGTTGCCATCAACGAGGGTGACCCCGACAACGAAGCGCACGCGCTTGCGGGCTGCGCCTTTCCCGATGCGCTGCTTGAGGACCCTGTTTTGCGCACGGAAGAGGTGGGCAGCCTAGCCAGCCGGGTCTCGGTCCATCCCGAGGTGCGCGAGGCGCTGTTCCGCCGCCAGCGCGTCTTTGCCGAGCAACCCGGCGGCGCTGTGCTCGATGGGCGCGATATCGGCACGGTCATTGCGCCTGATGCCAATGTCAAATTGTTCATCACCGCCAGCGTTCACGAGCGCGCGCGTCGGCGCTGGCTAGAGATGACCGGCCGCGAGATCGAAATTCCTCTGGATGAGATTGAGCGGGACATCGTCGCCCGCGATGCCCGGGATATTCAGCGCGCCGATGCCCCACTAAAAGCCGCGCCCGACGCTCTGGTGATCGACACAACCCAGTTTGACCGCGAGCAGGCCTTTGAAACCGTGCTCGAAGCGGTTCAGACCGCGCTTGGCTAACCGGTCAGGTGCACAAGTCTCCAAAAGCGCTTCGGC
>JBCBYM010000298.1:0-1605 GCA_039815865.1 Pseudomonadota bacterium | reverse complement strand
GTCCAATCCGCGCTCGATGCCGGCACCCTGACGCGCGACCTGATCTATCAGGACACCGGCGCGACACTGAACAACCCCACCAGCCTAGCCTTTGGCGGCCCCGATCTGCGGACGCTTTATGCAGGCTCTATCACCAACACTTACCTTTGCGCCTTTGACTGCTCGGTTGCCGGGCAGCCGATGGCGCATTGGACCCCTTAGACAGGACAAGCCGACATGAGCGTTCAAAAGAAAGCCACCAAGAAACTGACCAGCCAAAGCATCCGCGCAATGAAAGGCGGCACTCCGATTGTCGCACTCACGGCCTATACCGCACCGATTGCCAAGCTGGTGGACGAGGTCGCGGATTTCATCTTGGTGGGCGACAGCCTCGCGATGACGATCTACGGCGATGACAGTACG
Source organism: Pseudomonadota bacterium (assembly GCA_039815865.1). Lineage (GTDB taxonomy): Bacteria > Pseudomonadota > Alphaproteobacteria > Sphingomonadales > Sphingomonadaceae > Erythrobacter. Next base: position 1,203 of record JBCBYM010000298.1, on the reverse strand, counting down.
GTGGGGATCGATCTGGACACGATGATCCGACACGGGCACGCCGTGGCGCGGGCCTGCAGCCACGCCTGCATCGTTGTCGACCTGCCCTTTGGCTTCTACCAAAAAGGTCCCGAACAAGCCTTTGAAAGTGCCGCGCGCATCTTGCGCGAAACCGGCTGTGACGCGGTCAAACTGGAAGGCGGGGCTGAGATGGCCGAGACGGTCAAGTTCCTGACCGAGCGCGGCATTCCAGTGATGGGCCATATCGGCCTGACACCGCAATCGATCAACACGCTGGGCGGCTTCAAAACCCAGGGCAAGGAGGACGGCGCGCGTCAGCGGCTCTTGGAAGACGCCAAAGCGATGGACGCAGCGGGCTGCTTTGCCGTGGTGATCGAAGGCGTGCTGGAAGGCATTGCGGTCGAGCTGCACGAGGCGCTTTCAGTTCCCAGCATCGGGATTGGCGCATCGGTCAAGTGTGACGGGCAAATCCTTGTCACCGACGATGTGATCGGGATGTTCGACGCGTTCAAGCCGAAATTCGTCAAGCGCTATGCGCAGATTTTGCCGACCCTGCGCGGTGCGCTCGAGACCTATGCCGATGAGGTCCGTACGCGGGTTTTCCCGACCGAAGACTACGTGTTCAAGGGTCCTCAAAAGTGAGCCAAACCGTCACCATAACCGAGGTTGGCCTGCGCGACGGCCTGCAAAGCTGGCCGGATCTTGTGCCGGTCGCGCAGAAGATCAAGATCGCGAACAGCCTGATTGGGGCAGGGGTGCGCCGGTTGGAAGCGACGTCGTTCGTATCACCCCGCGCGGTGCCGCAACTGGCGGATGCCGAGGCGTTGATCGCCGGGATTGAGCGTTCAGATGACCTTGTGATCGAAGCCCTAGTGCCCAACCAACGCGGCGGCGAACGCGCGGCGGGTGTGGACGTATGGGTGGCCTTCATGTCGGTCAGCGAAACGCATTCGCGCGCCAATTCCAACTGTTCGGTTGATGAGGCCTTCGAACGCATCCGTCCGTTGCCCGCGATGGCGGCACAGGCGGGCGCATCGGTCACCGCGGCACTCGCTGTCAGCTTTGATTGCCCCTTCGAGGGCCGGACGCCGGTTGAAAACGTGGTCGCGCTGGCCCGCCGGTTTCAGGACATCGGCGTTGGGTCGCTCAAGCTGGGCGACACGATTGGGACGGCCTCACCCGGGCGTGTGACACAGCTGGTCG
>JBCBYM010000297.1:0-1611 GCA_039815865.1 Pseudomonadota bacterium | reverse complement strand
ACCACGTTTCCTGCGCCACAGCCGACTTTGCAACCGTCAGCGCAAGCATCACTGCCGCAAGTCTTAGAGCCATCTTGATTGCTCCTTCCTCTGCGTGGGTGCAAACCCAAGTCACCGTCTCTTGTCCGCCCCGGAAGCGCAAGCAAGCCGATGCTCCAAGATTCTTTGATGCATGGGGTTGCGCGACTCTCGCAGCTTCTTTAGGAGACCCCATCCGCGCTTGGCCGGAGGCTTAGTGCGTTCATACGAAACCCGGGTGTCCATGTCCCCTGCAGGGCGGCACCCAAGGTCGGAGGAATACCGATGATTCAGATGCAGACGAATCTGGATGTTGCTGACAATTCCGGCGCGCGCCGGGTGCAGTGCATCAAGGTTCTGGGCGGCTCGAAGCGTAAATACGCCTCGGTCGGCGACATCATCGTGGTATCCGTCAAGGAAGCCATTCCGCGTGGCCGTGTGAAGAAGGGTGACGTCCGCAAGGCCGTCGTCGTTCGCACCGCCAAGGAAGTGCGCCGCGAAGACGGGACCGCGATCCGCTTTGACCGCAACGCCGCCGTGATCCTCAACAATTCGGGCGAGCCCATCGGCACCCGTATTTTTGGGCCGGTCGTGCGCGAACTGCGTGCCAAGAACTTCATGAAGATCATTTCGCTCGCGCCGGAGGTGCTCTGAGATGGCTGCCAAACTGAAGAAGGGCGACAAGGTCGTCGTGCTCGCGGGCAAGGACAAGGGCAAGGAAGGTGAGATCACCTCCGTGAACCCCTCCGCCGGCAAGGCCGTTGTCGATGGCATCAACATGGCCATCCGCCACACGCGCCAGTCCCAGCAGAGCCAGGGTGGCCGCCTGCCCAAGGCAATGCCCATCGATCTATCGAACCTCGCATTGCTCGACAGCAACGGGAAAGCGACCCGCGTTGGCTTCCGCACGGAAGACGGCAAGAAGGTCCGCTTTGCAAAGACCACCGGGGAGACTGTCTGATGCTCGACGCAACCGATTACACCCCGCGCCTGAAAGCGCTCTTCCGGGACACGATCAAGCCCGCCATGAAGGAAGAGTTCGGCTACACGAACGACATGCAGATCCCGCGTCTGGACAAGATCGTCCTGAACATGGGCGTCGGTGATGCCGTCAAGGACACCAAGAAGGTGAAGGCCGCGCAGGAAGATCTGACGGCGATTGCAGGCCAGAAGGCCGTGATCACCAAGGCGAAGAACTCCATCGCAGGCTTCCGCGTCCGCGAGGACATGCCGCTCGGCACGAAGGTCACGCTGCGCGGCGACCGGATGTACGAATTCCTCGACCGTCTGATCACCATCGCGATGCCGCGTATCCGTGACTTCCGCGGTGTGAAGCCGACGTCGTTCGATGGCCGGGGCAACTACGCCTTTGGCATCAAGGAACACATCGTCTTCCCCGAGATCGAGTTCGACAAGGTCGTCGACATGCTCGGCATGGACATCATCATCGCCACCACCGCGAAGACGGATGATGAAGCGCGCGCGCTCCTGCGCCACTTCAACATGCCCTTCACCAAGCAAGGAAACTGATCCATGGCCAAAAAATCCATGATCGCCCGCGAAGTTAAGCGCGAAAAGCTGGTGAAGAAGTAC
>JBCBYM010000296.1:0-1671 GCA_039815865.1 Pseudomonadota bacterium | reverse complement strand
CCCCGCAAAATACCGTTGCGGGGCACTTTGTTCTATATATCTTCTGATCGCGGCATCTGCGAGCCGCTGTTGGTTAGCCCCTTTTGTGTAGATGGACGCCGACCGGGTATCGCTATGTCCGAGCTTCGCAGCGATCTCATTTTCGGTCGCGCCAGCCTCGGCCATGCGGACGCCATCGGCTTTTCGTAGGCCGTGGAGTGTCAACTCAGGTGGCAAACCCGCCGCTTTAACCCAACGCCGAACGGCAGCGCCGAAACCTTTCACCGAGAACGGTTTTCCGAACGCCGTTTGAATGTAGAGCAGACCATCGCCCGGGGCTGTATCGAGCGCTTCTGCTAGATCTGGCGTCACCATCAGCGCGATAGTTTTGCCAGTCTTCTGCTGTTCGATCCGAAGATGTGTCGCGTCCCGATTTTGCCGCCCGATGCGAACCACGTCGGATCGACGCAAACCGCCATCAAACGCCAAATGATAGGCCGTCCTCGCGGTGGTTCCGTAAGGGTGTGCCAATTTGAATTGTTCTCGCTGTTCGAGTGTCCAAGGCTTCCAACTACTTTCACCCATTTTGAGACGCTTCACACCTTCAACTGGATTGTGCGTGACGTGTCCTGCGTCCATCGCCCAGTTGTACATGGCCTTCATCGCTTTGAGCATGTTGTTAGCCGCGCCTGGGGTCGCAGAGCGCTTATCGCGTCCCGCCTGTACCGCCTCTTTCGTCAACGTCCGGCAATCGCGATGACCACCTTCTTTCGATATCCGCAACAAGATCGAGCGCCGCTGCGCTTGCGTCGCGGGTTTCGCTTCTTTGAACTGCGGACTGATGAAATACTGATTGATCAACCAAGCGAGAGAGTGAACCGCGACATAGGGGTTCTTGGGCCGAGGTCGCTCATTCGCCTGCATGTCTTCTAAGATGGCTTTGTATTCAGCGACCCAAGCCTCAGTCCCTTCCGGAGAACGAACGCGGCGTTTCTTGTTTTTCCCATCCACGACCAAGCGGACATACCAGCGCTTTCGACCTGACCGGTCGTAATCATACATCGTGAATGGATACCGCACGAATGCCATCGAAGCCCTCATAGCGCCTGCCCTTTCCAGTCATCATTGGCAGGCTCACCCACACGAGGCAGACTCTCAACGTGTTCGTCAAGGTCTCGGATATCCCAAACACGTTCGCCGCCGCGCTTCAGAGGTTGTGCGACCGCGCCTTCAGCAACCAGGCGGCGCAGCGTCGTTTCAGATGTCCCGATATAGCGAGCGGCAACCTGCGCTTTCATCAAACGCGGCCAGGCATTGATTGTAAGTCGGTTCTTCACGTCTAAAGTCTCGCTGATCCATCGCATCCAAACGGTTCGGACACAGCGCGACTAAACTATGAAACTGAGATGGCCGCAGCAAAAACCGCTGGCAGGAATGCGCTCGAAAATCAGCGGCTATTCTTGTGAACGCTAAGGTTTGGCAGAGTTACGCTCTGCAACAATCCTGCGCATGGACGTTTTTACATCGTCTTCGGTTATCTCAGGATCCAGCTCGGCAAAAATAGTTTTTACAAACTCATGAGCAGGCGTGAGACCACTTCCTTGGTGATAATCCAGCGTAAAAGGCCGTTTGATCATGTCAGACCAGATATAAGCGATGCGCCTAACCGTGTTTTCTAGCGCATAGTTACGC
>JBCBYM010000295.1:0-1715 GCA_039815865.1 Pseudomonadota bacterium | reverse complement strand
TGCAGACCGCACGCATTATTGCACCGGAGCGGAATTTTGGTTACGAAATCGCGGTAGCAGTACCTGATCCTACTCAGATGGAAAATGCAATGGGCATTGCTAGAGGACTGATGCGCGCCATTCGTCAGGATCGCATCGCTCGAGAGCGTCTCCTGAAGCACCTCGACCACCGCGCGCATATCGAGCGTTCCGGGCTGTGGTGGGGCAGTCAGGCTCGCCAAGTAGCCTTCGCGGGCCTCTGCCATCCAGGACCCTGGCTCTGCCGCCAGATCCCCCAGCGCGGCCATGACAGGCCCCGGTGCCGCATGCAGCGCGATGTCGGGCTGGTAGACCTTTCCAAGCTCACGGTCGGAGCAATGGCTATGGATAATCCTCTGGCGCGGGCGCGGCGCATCAAACAGCGTATAGCCATCGGTCGTCATCTCACCGAAACGGATGTTGCACGCGAGGATCACGTCCGCCTCCGCGATCAGCCGTTTGACGGCGGGCGTCATGCCGACACCGGCCACGCCAGCAAAGCCCGGCGCATCGTGATCTAGGAGGTCATGAAAGCGAAAGGCCGCCAGCGTCGGGATCTGCCCCGCCCCGGCCCAGCGGGCGAGCGCGGCACGCCCTTCGCTCGTCCAACCGGTGCCACCTACGATGGCGAGCGGACGCTCAGCGCTCTCAAGCATCGCACGGGCCCGGGCAAGAGCCTCGGGCGCCGGATACGGCTCAGAGAGGACCGGCGGCGCGCTGAGCGGTGCAGTTGGGACCCGCTCCACCAGCATGTCTTCGGGAAGAGCGATCACCACGGGCCCCGGACGCCCCGAGAGCGCCGTGCGCCAGGCTCTCGCGAGAATTTCGGGGATGCGCGCCGCGTCGTCAATTTCCGTGACCCATTTTGCGATAGGCCCGAAGGCCGCGCGATAATCCACCTCCTGGAAGGCCTCGCGCTCGCGCATCCAGCGCGCGATCTGTCCGACAAAGAGGATCATGGGCACCGATCCCTGCATCGCCGAATGCACCCCGATGGAGGCATTGGTGGCCCCCGGGCCCCGCGTCACCATGCAGATGCCAGGCGCGCCCGTCAGCTGCCCCCAGGCACAGGCCATGAAGGCCGCGCCGCCCTCGTGGCGGGTGAGCGTCAGATCAAGCGGGCTGTCATGGAGCGCATCAAGGACGGCAAGATAACTTTCGCCGGGCACGCCAAAGGCGCGGGTTGCGCCCAGCGCCTCGAGGCTCTTCACCAGAAGCTCGCCCGCGGTCAGTGTTGAGGGTGTAGCGTCCATGGCCGCAGCCTGCGCCAAAACGCAGGGAGAGGCCACCGCTCAATTCGCCTGTTCGGTGCGTCTCAGGCGGCTTCGGTTACCGCGTCTGCCACGGCGCGCACCACTTCGTTCATCAGCGCCTCATCGCTAGCTTCCGCCATGACACGAATGAGCGGCTCGGTGCCCGATTTGCGGATAAGCAGCCTGCCTTTTCCGGCGAGCGCAGCCTCCGCTTCGGCGATGATGGCCTTGACCCGAGCGGCTTCAAGCGGCTCTTTGCCGGCGCCAAACCGTACGTTTTCAAGCGCTTGCGGGCATGGGTCAAACACACGGGTGAGGTCACTGGCGGCGCGTCCGGTCTCCACCATGGCGCTCAGCACCTGCAAACCGGCCAAGAGGCCGTCGCCCGTGGTAGCGTAGTCCGACATCACGATGTGGCCCGACTGCTCGCCGCCGAGGTTGAAG
>JBCBYM010000294.1:0-1716 GCA_039815865.1 Pseudomonadota bacterium | reverse complement strand
CAGGCAATGACAGGAGACACCCCCATGACAGCCATCGGCGACACGGCCCCAGATTTTACCCTTCCGCGGGACGGCGGCGAGGCGCTCACCCTCTCATCGCTGCAGCCCAAAGCGGTGGTGCTTTATTTTTATCCGAAAGATGACACGCCCGGCTGCACCAAGGAAGCCATCGCATTCACCGAAAACGTCGATGCCTTTGCCGAGGCAGGCGCCGTGATCGTGGGCGTCTCCAAGGATCCGGTCAAAAAGCACGACAAATTCATCGCCAAGCATGACCTCAAGATCGCGCTTGTCAGCGACGAGGAAAGCGACGTGTGCGAGCAATACGGCGTTTGGGTGGAAAAGAGCATGTATGGAAAGACTTACATGGGCATCGAGCGCGCCACCTACCTCATCGACGGCACCGGCAAGATCGCGGAGATCTGGCGCAAGGTTAAAGTGCCCGGCCACGCCGATGCGGTGCTCGAGGCGGTGAAGGCGCTCTAGGCGCTGGTCGGCGAATTCTCGCCAATCTCAGGCGCATATGCCGCAGTTTTGCCATCTTTGCGGGGGACACCGTTGCGAGGCTGTAACAGTGTGGATAAACACACGCGCAGTGCTTGTGAGGGACCCCCGGGGATAGGGCCGCTCAAACGAACAAGGGCAACGGCAGCGGGGCGCAGAATTTGCTGGCAGGACTCAGAGTAAAGCTTCACGCGGCGCTGGAGCGCCGCTTCCCTGAAAAGCGTCTGTTTTTGCGCACCGATACCGAGACCCGGTTCGTCCGCCTCGGCCCGGGCACGCAGCTCATGGCATGGGTCGGCAGCACCAGCGTGATCGCGTGGGCCATCGTGGCCACCGCGATCCTTCTGATGGACAGCATCGGCGCTGGGAATTTCCGCGAGCAGGCCAAGCGCGACCAAGCCATCTACGAAGACCGCCTCAACCACCTCTCCGAACAACGCGACTTGCGCGCCGCCGAAGCCGCAGCCGCCCAGCAGCGCTTTTCATCGGCGCTCGAACAGATCTCGATCATGCAGGCACAGCTCCTCGAAGGTGAGGACCGCCGCCGCGAGCTCGAGCGCGGCATCGAGATCGTTCAGGCCACGCTGCGCCGCACCGCGCAGGAGCGCGACGAGGCAGAGACCGCCCTTACCGCAAAGCTCGCCGAGCTTGAAGCCAATGGCGGCGCCGCCCCCGAGGCCGCCCGCGCCGAGGAGATCGAGGCAACGCTCGCCTTCCTCGCAGACGCTCTTGAAGACACCGCGCTTGAGCGCGACAGCGAGGCCAGCGATGCCGCCCTCGCCCTCTCGGTCGCCGAAGAGATCGAGAATGAGCTCAAATTGCTCGAAGCGCGCAACGACCAGATCTTCCGCAGGCTCGAAGAGGCCATGACCGTCTCTGTCGAGCCGCTCGACAAGATGTTCAGCGCAGCTGGCCTGCCCACCGAGACCCTCATCGAAGAGGTCCGCCGCGGCTATTCCGGCCAGGGTGGCCCGCTGACACCGCTGACGATCTCCACCCGCGGGGCTGCGCCCAATCCGGATGCCAGCCGCGCTAACCGCATCCTCGACGATCTCGACCGGATGAACCTCTATCGCATCGCTGCCGAGCGCACGCCGTTCACGCACCCGGTGCGCGCCACGCACCGCTTCACCTCGGGCTTTGGTCCGCGTTGGGGCCGGATGCACAACGGCGCAGACTTCGCCGCCCCCACCGGCACCGACATCTTCGCCA
>JBCBYM010000293.1:0-1726 GCA_039815865.1 Pseudomonadota bacterium | reverse complement strand
AAATCGCAGCCGGACGCGCGGCACAATGGGTTCGCCGGATCGCGGCAGGACGCAAGATCACGGTGCTGTGCGGCCCAGGAAACAATGGCGGCGATGGCTATGTGATCGCGCGGCGTCTGAGCGAATGGGGTCTTCGTGTGCAGGTTGTGGCGCCTGAGGTTCCCAAGACGGATGCTGCCAAGAACGCGCGAGGGGCCTGGGGAGGTGCGGTTCTGACATCGGGCGGCAAGGCTGAAGGTGAGATTTTCGTCGACTGTCTCTTCGGATCGGGCCTTGCGCGGCCGCTCGGCGCCGAGCACGCTCTGCTTCTGCGCGATCTTGCAGAGCGCCACTCGCTGCGCGTCGCGCTTGACGTACCATCGGGAATAGCGACCGACACGGGTGTCCCGCTTAACGAGAAGCTTCCACGATTTGATGTGACATTGGCGCTGGGCGCTTGGAAATATGCGCATTGCCTCAGCGCGGCTCGCGCTTATTGCGGCACTCAACGGCTTGTTCCGATCGGCATCGATCCTGTTGAGGGGGCCGCCTTCCGGATTGAGCAGCCAAGGCTCAATTCACCTCCGGGTGATGCGCACAAATACACTAGGGGATTATGCGCGATTATCGCTGGGGCAATGCCGGGCGCTGCGATATTGGCCGGTTTGGGTGCGCAGCGTGCGGGTGCAGGCTATGTCCGACTGCATTGCGACGGTGACCTCGCCTCTGCACCCTCCAGCCTTCCGGTTTCGAGCGGCTCGATTAAGGAGTTCCTCGATGACGCGCGAATTGGCGGTCTGCTTATCGGGCCGGGGCTTGGGACCGACTTTCAATCGGTCGAGGCGCTAAAGGCCGCGATGGCAAAGGACGTTCCCCTTGTGCTCGACGCTGACGCGTTGCGTTTGATCGGCGGTATCAGCCGCGAGCGCGCCGCGCCGACGCTGATGACGCCTCATGATGGAGAGCTGAATGCGCTTTGCCGGGCCTTTTCGGTCGTCGCCGATGGCCGCCGTGCGCGCGCTCAAGCCCTGGCGGCGGCAAGCGGATTTACAATCCTCGCTAAAGGGCCCGACAGTTTCGTTGCCGCGCCGGATGGCCGCTTAGCGATTGCGCCGCCGGCTACAAGCTGGCTCTCAACCGCAGGGACGGGCGATGTCTTGGCGGGCATCGCCACCAGTCGGATCGCTACGGGTTGCGATCCGTTTGAGGCGGCGTGCGAAGCGGTTTGGCTGCATGGCGAGGCGGCGCGCCTTGCGGGCCCGGCCTTCAGCGCTGATGATCTTGCCTTAAAGGTCAGCAAAGCTCTGGCAGCGTGCCTGTGAGCCAGTCTGAAGTCATCGTGCGCCTAGCCGCAAAGGGCGATGGCGTCACACAAAGCGGTCGGCACGTGAAGGGCGCAGTGCCGGGCGACACGGTTCATGCGGATGGATCCATCGAAGCCGGCCCCCACCGGATACAGCCTCCGTGTCAGCACTTTGGCGCGTGCGGCGGATGCCAGTTGCAGAACGCGAACGAAGAAACTCTAAGAGCCTTTGTGAACGATCGCGTGGTCAACGCAGCTAAGGGGCAGGGTATCGAGGCAAGCCGGCTGCTGGACACGCATCTTTCCCCACCATCTTCGCGCCGACGGGCAACGCTGCACGCCGCACGCGGGAAAAAGGGAGCAGCGCTGGGCTTTCGCGCAGCGGGTTCGCATCGCATCGTGGACCTTGCTCAATGCCACATCCTGGCTCCCGAACTTGCTGAG
>JBCBYM010000292.1:0-1728 GCA_039815865.1 Pseudomonadota bacterium | reverse complement strand
GCGGCAATCTAGAGCGTCAGCGCACCAAATTCTGGATTGCTTCGCTGCGCTCGCAATGACGAGAGGAACACATGAAACTAGGCCGCTTGAACCACATCGGCGTCGCCACGCCCTCTATCGCCGACTCCATCGCCCACTATCGCGACGTCATGGGCGCGACTAAAATCCACGAGCCGTTCGACCTCGAAACCCAAGGCGTCAAAGTCTGCTTTGTCGACACGCCCGGTCTTGATGGCACAAATGGCACTCAGATCGAGCTGATCGAACCGCTCGGGGCGGGCAGCGCGATCACCGGTTTCCTCGCCAAAAACCCATTGGGCGGGCAGCATCATGTCTGCTTCGAAGTGCCCGATCTCGAAGAGGCGCGCGCTGAATTTGAGGGAATGGGCAAGCGCATCCTAGGCCCCACGCGCATCGGCGCGCACGGCACGCCCATCTTCTTCGTCCACCCCAAGGACATGCAGGGCATGCTCACCGAAATCATGGAGTCGCCCAAAGACACGCATTGACGCCGCTCGCCTAATGGCGCGCCTGATGCCAAAAAGTGACGCAGCGCGCCGTAACCCACTTGCGGCGGCGCGTTCCACACGGCACTAACCGTTTCGAATTGCAACGCGCCAACGCGCCAGATCAAATGTCCTTTGGGAGAGACAAATGACCTATGAAACCATCCGCGTCGAAACCGACGGACCGCTGACGACCATCACTCTGAACAAGCCCGATCGCCTCAACGCCATGTCGCCGCAAATGGCCTATGAGATCGGGCAGGTCTTTTATGATCTCGGCGAAGCGCGCGCGGTGCTGATCACGGGAGAGGGCAAGGGCTTTTGCTCAGGCGCAGACCTGGCGGCGCGCGGTACGGGTGACAGCAAAGGTGGCAGCCACGAAGCTTTGATGCAGCACTACAACCCCGCGCTCACCCAAGTGATGCGCGCAGAGGTTCCGGTGATCTGCGCGGTCAACGGCCCGGCTGCGGGCGTTGGCTGCAGCCTCGCTTTGTCCGCTGACTTCACGATTTCGGCCAAGCGCGGCTATTTTCTTCAGGCCTTCGTCAATATCGGCCTGATCCCCGATGGCGGCTCTACCTGGCTGCTCACCAAGAAGATCGGCCGCGCCCGCGCGACGCGCATGATGATGCTGGGCGAGAAGATCTACGGCGAGCAGGCTGAGGAATGGGGCCTGATCTACAAATGCGTCGAGGACGAGGCGCTGATGGACGAAGCGCGCGCGCTGGCTGAAAAGCTGGCCAATGGCCCGACCGTGGCGCTGCGCAACATCAAGCGCAACATCTCGACCGCGCTCGATGGATCGATCAACGATGTCATTCTGGCCGAGGCTGAAGGCCAGAAGATCGCGAGCCATTCTGCTGATGCCATGGAAGGCAGCATGGCCTTCCTCGAAAAGCGCAAGGCGGCCTTCAAGGGAGCTTAATTGCTCGCTCGACGTTAGGGAATACGGCCCCTGGTGATGAGTTCTGTGGAGCTTTCACCGGGGGTTTTGTGTGATATGAGCCTGCTGATGACTGATACAAACTCCCCTCGACCAAGCACAGACGACTGGAAAACCCTTGCCGATAAGGAGTCCAAGGGTCGCGATCTCACCTGGGAGACGCCAGAGGGCTTTGCGATCAAGCCGCTCTATACGGCTGAGGATCACGAGGGCTGGGACCCGGGTCTTCCGGGCTTGGCGCCGTTCACCCGCGGCGTGAAGGCGAGCATGTATGCTGGG
>JBCBYM010000291.1:0-1734 GCA_039815865.1 Pseudomonadota bacterium | reverse complement strand
CCACATGCCGGTGTCTGACCATTGCGCCTCTTTCATCAGCCGCGGGAAATAGGTAAACATGACGACCGGCGCATCAAAGCTGGTGGCGTTGCGCATCATCGCCTTCATCCGCCCCTCGCCATCCTCGCGCGCAATGCCCATGGAGCCGAACATGCCCTTGGAAACGCCGTGGAGGCGTTGCTTGTAAGCGTCCTCGTTATTGGGCGCAGTCCAGTCATACTCGGCCTGTTGCGGAGGCGTGGTGGTGATCTTGGCCTGCAAGTCCGCAAGCGGCTGCCCGGTGAGCAAGGCGGCTTCCCAAGGCTGATAATTGCAGCCTGAGGCTGCCCAACGCGCGGTGTCCATTACGCGGCGGATGGTGTCGAGATCGACCGGTTTGTCGAGGAACTCGCGCACAGAGCGGCGGCTGGTGACGGCTTGGGTTACGTTCATGCCCAAAGGTTTAGAGCGGCGATGATGGCCCTGCAACAGACGTTTTCAGACCGCTAGGAAGTCCTTATGCTCGATCGCGGATTTTGCATTTGGGGATTCGCAATGATGCGAGGGTTTGGGTTGATGCTGGCGTTCGGGCTGCTAGCGGCCTGCTCGGGCTTTACCGACAAGAACGGAGCCGAGGACGCGCGCGAAGGGGGCATGGCCGCCGCGCTCGAAAAAGCGCTGGCCGAAGCGGAAAGCGGCGAAAACGAAGCGGAGACCTCAAAGGCAGCCTCCGAAGAGGCAACGCTCGTCCAGAGCGACACCGGCTCGCCTGATGTATCCGCAGATGAGGATCTTCAAAGCACGGCGCTGTCGACCGAGAACCTACGCGAAGGAGTTCCCGATGGTATGGGCAGCCCTTATGGAATGTGTGTTCGCACGCTTTCCATCGTCGGGGAGCATTGTGGCTGTATGGTCAACCGCGCGATGGATGCTGGAATAAACGGGGGCGTGTTGGTTCGGCTTTTTGGCGGTGATGGCTCACGCGCCACCCCTTATCAGGCCGAGCAGTTCACCCGCATCGTCCGTAGCTGCGCTGGCTATAATGTCACCGTTCGAAACGCAGGCGCTGCGGTCGAACCATCAGACCCAGCTGACCGCGAACCGGCCGCTTCAGCCGCGCCACGGAATACCCAAGCAAAGGTTCGCCGCGTCGCCTGCTATTTCCGCAACGGCATTGGGGAGTATGACGGGCCGTGCAATTTTGTCACAGGACCCGGCGGTGATTTCGTTACGACCAGCCTGAATGGTGAGTACTTTGATGGGGTAACGCAAATCGGCCTCGACGTGACAGCCAAGGGCCGGGGGCAGTTGCAATTCTACTACCCCGACGGCGTGGTGCGATCCTCCTATGTCGAACGCAGCACAACCGACCGAGCGTGCTGGGAAGGAAGCGGAGCAGTCTTCTGCGCGCGGTGAAGTCACCGCCGCCCGCGCTTCGGCCCCTTCTCATCCTCGAACAGTTCTGCAAGCTGCTCCATGATCGTGCCGCCGAGCTGTTCGACATCCATGATCGTCACCGCGCGGCGGTAATACCGTGTCACGTCGTGGCCGATGCCAATCGCCACCAATTGCACGGGTGAGGCCTTCTCGATCCATTCGATCACGCCGCGAAGGTGCGCTTCCAAGTAGCCCGCGCTGTTCACGCTCAAAGTGCTGTCATCCACCGGCGCGCCGTCGCTGATCACCATCAGGATGCGACGTTCTTCGGGGCGGTAGATCAGGCGGCTGTGCGCCCACAGCAGCGCTTCGCCGTCG
>JBCBYM010000290.1:0-1769 GCA_039815865.1 Pseudomonadota bacterium | reverse complement strand
AATATAGAACTATTGGGCTCGTAGCAAGTCAGTGCGAACAGGCCGGTTCCGATGTGGCACTATTGCGGCTTAAGCTCAATCGCGTCGGCCCACTTTCGCCACAGCTCTCGTTGGCGTGTGCTCTTTGCGCGCTCGGAGTGGACGCCGGCTCTGGCCATAGCCGTGGCCTGAGCGCATGGATTGCACGTCCGGCTCTGGGGATGCGGCCGGATAAACACGCGTTCGTTGGCGCTTGGGAAACACACAAAGGAGAGCCCAATGCGTACTTCAGTCAATGCCAGCCTTATCGCCAGCCTCGCCGTTCTGGCCGTTGGTGGAACGCCCATCTGTGCTGCCCACGCCGCCATGCAAGCCGAAAACCCCGAAGATGCAAGAGCGATGGAAATCGCCTCTTGGCCTGCCGAAAAGCAGGCGTCTTATAATCTGTGGCCCGTGGAGACGAAGGACTATTACTGGTCGCTTTCGCCCTCGCGCCAGAAGCTCTTCTGGGGCCTTACCGACGCGGACAAGGTGACACTCTCGGGAATGGATGAAGCGGAGCAGGCCAAGGTTTGGGAGCGGCTTGAAAAGCGGGAGGGTTCTCAGGCCCTCTCAGACTGAACGAGTGCGGATGCGTCGAGGCCGGGCGTCGGGGCGCGCGGGGATCAGTCTGCCGTTCGCAAGAGCGTGAGCTTGGCTTTCCCGACCCGCCGTTCGGCCTCTATCGCCAGACCCTTAACGTCCACTTCTTCCGAAGCCGCGGTTTCGAGAGCCATCCACGTCGCTGCACCAATCCAGCCCAGCCGCAGCAATCGATCCAGCGCCACGTCGCCCGCGCCTGTCTTGTAGGGAGGATCGAGTAGGATCAGGTCGAGCGGCTCTGTCCGCGCGCGCAGTTGCATGACGGACATTGCCTCGACCCTCGCGCGGTCTCTGGTCTCAAGGCTCGCTATATTGGTGCGGATGGAGTCAAGCGCTGCGCGATCCTGTTCGACAAACAGGCAATGCGCCGCGCCGCGTGAGAGCGCTTCGAGACCCAGCGCGCCCGAGCCTGCGAAAAGATCGGCCACCTGCAGATCTTCAAACGCACCGATGCGGCTGGAGAGCATGCTGAACAGCGTTTCGCGCGTTCGGTCGGCCGTAGGTCGCGTTAGGTCCCCTTTGGGCGCGCTCAACTTGCGTCCGCGCCATTGCCCGGAAACTATCCTCATACGCGCGCCCTCACTGGCCAAAGCCGCGCTTCAACTGGCTCTGGAAACGTGAGAGATCACCCTTGCGGATAAGCGCCGCCTGTCCGCGCGGCAGGTCGCCCAGCGCAAACGGGCCATAGGCGGTGCGGATCAGGCGGTTCACTTTGAGGCCGAGATATTCGAGCACGCGGCGCACCTCGCGGTTCTTGCCTTCGGTGATCGTCATTTCAATCCAGTGGTTCTTCGCCTTGCCTGGCCCTGTGCTGCTGCCTGTGCGCTCGAGATTGGCATCGATCGAGCCGTAATGCATGCCGTCAATCTCAACCCCTTCGATCAGCGCTTCGAGCTGATCCTGCACCACTTCACCAAAAGCTCGGGCGCGATACATGCGCGGGATGCCGGTGGCGGGAAGCTCCATCTGACGTTTCAGGCCCCCATCATTAGTGAGCAGAAGCAGGCCTTCGGTGTTGAGGTCCAGCCGGCCGATCGGCATCAGGCGCGGCATGTCCTTGGGCACAGCGTTGCGCAGCGCGGAATAGATCGTGGGCCGCCCCGCCGGATCGCTTTCAGCCGTGATCAGCCCAGTGGGCTTGTGGAATG
>JBCBYM010000028.1:0-22658 GCA_039815865.1 Pseudomonadota bacterium | reverse complement strand
CTCTTCGGGATCATGGATATAGGGCTCTACCAGACGGGCTGGATGCACAACCGCGTGCGCATGATCACAGCAAGCTTCCTCATCAAACACCTGCTGATCGACTGGCGCCTTGGCGAGCAATGGTTTTGGGATTGCCTGGTTGATGCCGACTACGCCTCGAACGCGACCAATTGGCAGTGGACCGCGGGCACAGGGGTCGATTCGAACATGTTCAGCCGGATCATGGCCCCTTTGAGCCAGTCGGAGAAATTCGATTGCGCTCAGTATATCCGCACTTTTGTGCCTGAACTCAGCGCGCTGGATGAGCCCTATATCCATGATCCCGAAGAGTTCGGCCGTTTGCCCAAGGCCTATCCAGCCAAGATCATCGCCCACCGCGCCGCGCGCGAACGGGCGTTGGCGGCGTATAAGGTGATGAAAGAGGGGTAGGACGAATGGCTCAGCGCTTGCCCCCGCCTTGTGCCCACGCCTATTAGGGCGCCCATGAACGCGCACGGGGCAAGACCAGGTTCTAGAGGCGAGCAATTGCTCAGCAGCGGGGATCGTTTCGCCAGCGCTCCCGGGCTCGTCTCAAAACTGATGGCTCCCGGCTTTCGGGCTATAATCAACGCGGTCGATCAGGGCTTGGAGCGGGGCTCGATGCTCGCGCATTTGCCCGATGGGACGACGCGGCTGCTTGGCGGGCGGGCTCCGGGTTTTGATGTTCGAATTGAACTAAGAGACTGGCGCGCGCTGCTGCGGCTGGCGACTTCGGGTTCGATCGGCTGGTATCAGGCTTACGAAGCGGGTGAGTGGGAGTGCGATGACATGGTGGCGCTCTTCGCCATCATGGGAGAAAACGCGCGTAAACTGGGCAATACGGCGCGTTCTTCAGGGCCTTTCAAATGGGCGGCCAATCTTGCGCACCGGTTCAATCGCAACAACCGCAAAGGCGCTGAGCGCAACATCGCGGCCCACTACGATCTGGGTAATGACTTCTACCGCGCCTGGCTCGATCCCTCGATGGCGTATTCCAGCGCGCTTGGGCTTGGCGAGAACGCGGCTGAGGACACGCTCGAAGCCGCTCAGCGCGCCAAGTACGAAGCCATTGCCAAGCGGCTAGGCTCGCCAGCCGATGCGCTGGAGATCGGGTGCGGCTGGGGCACCTTGTCCGACATCCTGACTGAGGGTGGCGCCAAGGTCACCGCCATCAGCCTGTCTGATGAACAGCTCGATTACGCCCGCGATCATTGCTCGCCCTTCATCACGTTCGAAAAGCGGGATTACCGCGATGTGGAAGGGCAGTATGAGGCCATTGCCAGCGTCGAAATGGTTGAGGCTCTGGGCCGCGAATACTGGCCCGATTTCATGGATACTCTCGCCCGGGCCCTTCGTCCCGAAGGACGCGCGGCGATCCAGTATATCTCCTTTGCCGATGATCTGTTCGAGACCTATGCGGGCACGGCCGAGTTTATCCAGGCCTACATTTTCCCCGGCGGATTGCTGATCAAGACCAGCGAATTTCGCGAACTGGCTGAGGCGCGCGGGCTCACATGGAGCGATCAGAGTGATTTTGGCGCGGACTATGCCGAGACGCTGCGGCTCTGGCGCCAACGCTTTGATCGCGCGGTCGATGAAGGCCGATTGCCCGCCGGTTTTGACGCGCGCTTCGTGCGGTTGTGGCGGTATTACCTTGCCTATTGCGAGGCGGGCTTTCGCTGCCGTAATGTGAACGTCCATCAGGTGACGCTAACCAAGAGCGCGCGCGCCGGATAAAGCGATCGAGAACTAAGGAAGAGGGGCCATCATGAAACTTGCCAAACGGGGATTGGCCTTGGGGGCCTTGGGAGCGGTTTTGTCGCTCAGCGGGTGTGGCGGTTCAGCGGTGGCCGGTCTCGACAGCGCACCGCCCGAACTCGCATCCGTTCGCTTGTTGCCGCCGCCAGAAGTCGATCCGGCCGAACTGCAAGTTCTGTTTTGGGATGACGCGAAACGCACCCAGCGCTTCCGTGAGATGGAAAAGTGGTTTGCGGGCCACGAAGTGCCCGCCGCCAGCACGACCTTGCCGCTGGCCAAAGGCGAGCCGCTGCCTGACGTCCTTGTCGCTGATATCCGCAAGACCATGGCCGACACCAACGCAGCCGGCGTGATGGTTTGGCATAAGGGGACGGTGCGGTTTGAAGGCTATGGTCTGGAGTTTGGGCCCGAACAGCGCTGGACCAGCTTTTCGGTCGCCAAGAGTTTCACCTCCACTTTGCTGGGCGCCGCGATTGCGGATGGCTTTATCGGCTCGCTCGAGGATCCGGTGACGCAGTATATTCCGCAGCTGGCGGGCTCATCGTATGATGGTGTGACGGTCAAGCAGCTGGCGACGATGACAAGCGGCGTTGCGTGGGACGAAGACTATTCCGATCCGGAAAGCGACGTTGCGCAAATGAACCGATTTGTCCTTGAATACGGTCCCAACGCCATCGTTGAACAGATGAAGCGGCTGAGCCGTGAAAGCGAGCCGGGCACCCAATTCAATTACAAGACGGGCGAAACCAACCTGATCGGCCTTCTGGTCGAGAACGCGGTCGGACTGCCGCTGGCCGAATATGCCCAGGAAAAGATTGTTGAGCCGGCCGGGTTTGAAAACGGGCTGTTCTGGATGGTGGATCCGCGTGGCGGCAATATTGGTGGGTGCTGCCTCTCGCTCTCGCTTGCTGATTACACCCGCATGGGTGTGTTCGTGCTCGGCGGCGGTAAGGGTGCCGATGGAACTGCAACCGTGCCCGAAGGCTGGTTTGGACAAGCGGGCGCGGCGCAGGTCAAGTTCGGCGGCGGGTTCGGCTATGGCTATCAATGGTGGACCTATCCCCAAGGCAACTTTGGCGGACAGGGCATTTTTGGACAAGCGATCACGATTATTCCGGAATCTGATCTGGTTATTGCGAGGGTGAGCAATTGGCCAACCGCCACCAGTTCCAAATTCGGAGAGGACTGGCTCAAGCTGGCATATAGAATCGCAGCGGCTGACGGGCAGCCTGTCGCGTCCAACCAGTAGCATTTTTGCGCGGCTGATCCGCGCCCGCTAAGGTTTTTGTCAAATCGCTTTGCGCGGCGCGGTGATGTGGCTGTAACGCTGGAGCACGTTGTCGTGGACGATCGGGCTCAAGAGCTCGGTGAAGGCGCAGCCGACGATGCAATTGTCCCACCACACGACTTCGCTCTGCAGAGCCTCTAGGCCCGGCAGCGTGAGCCAGCACACCTGACCTTCGTGCATGCGATTGATGGACGCGGCCGAGAAACCTGAGATCGACAGGTCATGGACCACGCTTTGAAACGCGCGGCCGCCCGACGCGCGCAGCGTCGCAGGGATGGTGAGTTTTGTCCGCGGCGCGCAGCGATCCTCTTGCGCAGCGAGATCGTACTTATTCGTATCCGTAGGCATCGCCTTAGTGCTTTCCATACCAATAGCTGTTGGTCTCTTGCCAGTGGTCTGAAGTGCAAAAGTGGTCGCATCCCAGTAACACCACCTGGCGTTTCCAAGACCTAGCGAAAATAGGTAAATTTTGGGTTTGCCTTAATTTTCCCGGATCAAACCATCGGGAAGGCTACCTAGAATGGTCTATTCGATGCGTTCGCGGTGAAGCGCCTCGAAATCCTCAGCCAGCAACGCAACAAGCCGCTCGGCGACGGTTTCGGGGGTCTTGACGCTTTGTGGGTCCTCACCGGGGTAGGCGCGCGCGCGCATTTCGGTGCGGGTCGCGCCGGGATCGACGATGGCCACGCGGACCGGGCTCAAACGTTCGACTTCCGCGGCATAGGTGGCGAGCATATTCTCGAACGCGGCCTTGGTTGCCCCGTAGGCTCCCCAAAACGGCCTTGGCGAGGCGCCAACGCTGCTGGTGAGGCCAATCACACGGCCTCGCGTGGAACGTCGCAAGAGCGGGTCAAAATTGGCGAGCAGCGCTTGGGTTGCGACGACATTGGTCATCATCGCCTGGTTGAACTGCTTGGGGTCAACCTGCGAGAGCGGAGTGAGTTCTGGAAGATAGGCCGCCGACAAAAGCAAGATGTCGAGCGTGTCCCAGCGGCCCGCAATGGCTGAAGCCAGGCGCGAGACAGAATCGCCCTCGGTCAGATCAACAGGGGCAATCGTAGACGTTCCGCCCGCTTCGTGGACCGCGTCCTCAACCGCTTCGAGCGGTTTGACCTTGCGCGCGACGAGGATCACATGCGCTCCAGCCCGGGCGAGGGCGACCGCACTGGCAGCGCCAATTCCTCGGCTCGCGCCGCTCACAAGCGCGGTGCGCCCTGCAAGGGGCTTGTCGGTGTCAGTGTCGCTCATGGTTCAGGCGGCTTTCGGATCGGCAAAGGGCAGTTGCGGGGAATTGCGTTCGCGATTGGCGAGGTCGGTCAGGCTGGTGGGATAGTCGCCTGTGAAACACGCATCGCAAAACTGCGGAGCCTGCGCGTCGCGGCCATGCGTCCCAACAGCGCGGTAGAGACCGTCAATCGAGATAAAGGCCAAGCTGTCGGCGCGGATGAATTCGCGCATTGATTCCAGCTCCATGCGCGCGGCGAGCAGCTTGGAGCGCTCAGGCGTATCGACACCGTAAAAACAGCTGTGCGCTGTGGGTGGACTGGCGACGCGGAAGTGCACTTCGCTCGCACCCGCTTCGCGCATCATTTCCACGATGTTGAGGCTGGTTGTTCCGCGCACGATCGAATCGTCAATCAGGACAATCCGTTTGCCTTCGACAAGGCCGCGATTGGCGTTGTGCTTGCGCTTGACGCCCGAATGCCGATCGCTGTCTGATGGCTGGATGAAAGTGCGACCGACATAGTGTGAGCGGATGATACCCAGCTCGAACGGAATGCCCGACGCTTGCGCAAAGCCGATCGCTGCAGGAACGCCGCTGTCAGGCACGGGCACGACAAGGTCGACATCGCAGGGCGCTTCGCCAGCGAGTTCTGTGCCGATAGCCTTGCGCGCCTCATAAACGCTGTGTCCGGCAAAGATGCTGTCTGGGCGGCTGAAGTACACGTGCTCAAAAATGCACGGGCGGGCGGGTTGCACGCCGAAAGGATGCACGCTCTTGATGTTTCCATCCAAATCAACCTGGAGCAGCTCACCAGGTTCGACTTCGCGGATCAGCTTTGCTCCAACGACATCAAACGCCACGCTCTCACTGGCAAAGACAATGGCTTCACCCAGCTTGCCCATGACGAGCGGCCGAATACCCAGAGGATCGCGGCAGGCGATCATGCCTTCAGGCGTCATTACGATCAGCGCATAGGCCCCTTCGACGAGGCGCAGCGCATCGATTAACCGGTCCGCGATGGTGGGGTAGCGCGAGGTCGCGACAAGGTGGATGATGACTTCGGTGTCGGAGGTCGACTGGAAGATCGAGCCTTTCTCTACGAGGTCCTTGCGCAGGCTCTGCGCGTTCGAGATGTTGCCGTTATGCGCCACCGCAAAGCCGCCGGTCGCAAGATCCGCGTAAAGCGGCTGAATGTTGCGCATCCCCGATCCACCAGTGGTCGAATAGCGCACATGGCCTGCTGCCATGCTGCCGGGCAAGGCTTCGATTTCCGCTTCGTTGGAAAAGGTATCGGCCACGTGCCCCAGCGCGCGGCGAGAGACGAAATAGCCGGTTTCAGCGTTGAAGCTGGTGATGCCAACCGCTTCCTGACCGCGGTGCTGCAGAGCGTGGAGACCCAGCGCCGTAGCAGCGGCTGCATCAGCTGCGTTTATGGCCCCGAAAACCCCGCACTCCTCGCGCAGCTTGTCGCCATCCGGGTCGCAAAACGGGTGCGTCACATTCATGGCCGGCAGTCTCCTTGGAATGAACGGATTTTGAGCGGCAGCACGCAATCGAATATCGTCGCGCGGTCCATGACGATGTTACGGATCAATTACAAGGGAAAGGCGTGCTCGATTCACCCCTTTTTCGTGACGCGTTTATGATGCCGCCCCGAACGCGTTAAGCACAGCTGCGAGGCCATCGCGCATTGTGCGCTGACACCGGCGCTTCTACAGGTGGCGTTCATCCAGACATGGCCAGATCACCGGGTCACTTTTCAGACAGATTTCTCCACGCCAATGCTCTCTTCCTTCGAACGCATGATCGCCAAGCGCTACCTCTGGCCCGGCAAGGGCGAGGCGTTCATTGCGCTTGTCGCGAGCATATCGGTTGGGGTCGTGATGCTGAGCGTTGCTATGCTTGTCGTGGTGATGAGCGTCATGAACGGGTTTCGCGCGGAATTGCTCGACAAGATCGTTGGCTTGAACGGCCACGCGATCGTGCAGGCGTATGGCGGCCGGCTCGACAACTGGGAGGGTGTGCTTGAACGGGTGCGCTCCACCGAAGGGGTGACCGACGCCTCTCCGCTGATCGAGCAGCCCTTGCTTACCAGTTTCAATGGGCGGGCTGAGGCCATCTTTGTGCGCGGAAACACCGCTGCCGATATCGAAGCGCTTAACGAGAAAGTTGTCATGGGCAGTATCGCTGCGCTCAATCCCGGTGCGAGCCAGGTGGCGATTGGCACCAGGTTGGCGCAGAATATTGGCGCGCGTGTCGGCGACACGATCACGATAATCAACCCACAAGGCCGCTCCACTCCCTTTGGCACGCAAATCCGCCAGGTCGGCTACGAGGTTGCGGCTATCTTTGAAGTCGGGATTTACGACTACGATGAGAAATTCGTCGTGATGCCGATAGCCGATGCCCAGACGCTTTTGCTCATGGGCGATGCGATCGGAATGATCGAAGTCTCGGTTGAGGACGCGGATCGGGTGGGCGAGATCCTTGCCCCGGTCGCTCAAAGCCTTGAAGGACGCGCTGTTGTTTCGGACTGGAAGACCATCAATTCCACCCTATTCGAAGCTTTGCAGGTCGAGCGTGTGGCGATGTTCTTTGCTCTTAGCTTTATGGTCTTGGTTGCGTCCTTTAATATCCTTTCGAGTCTGGTGATGCTGGTTCGCGCCAAGACGCGCGATATTGCGATCATGCGCACAATGGGCGCCACGCGGCGCAGCCTGCTCAAGATCTTTATCACGACCGGCACCACAATCGGCGCAATAGGGACGGTCTCCGGCCTCGCCTTTGGCTTCATCATCCTGTTCTTCCGTGAGGAGATAGTGTGGGTCATCGCCAAGGTCACCGGCCAGCAGATATGGGACCCTGAAGTGCGGTTTCTGTCCACGCTGCCTTCACGCACCGATCCGTGGGAAGTGGCCGGGATTGTCGCGCTCGCGCTGATCCTCAGTTTCCTGGCGACGCTTTACCCTGCGCTTAAAGCGGCGAACACCGATCCGGTTCAGGTGCTGCGCTATGAGTGAGACAGCGATTGCGCAGCTAAGCGGCGTTACCCGCAGCTTTGAGCAAGGCGGGCAGCGCATTGACGTCTTGCGCGGGGTGGACCTGACAATCGAGCCAGGTGAGATCGTGGCGCTGCTTGGCCCATCAGGATCGGGCAAGTCGACACTGTTGCAAGCGATTGGGCTGCTTGAAGGTGGGTTCGAGGGTTCCATTGCAATCGCTGGCACCGCAGCTGAGACCCTGCCAAGCGACAAGCGTACCGCTTTAAGGCGCGATCACCTGGGCTTTGTCTACCAGTTCCACCATCTGCTGCCTGACTTCGACGCTAGCGAAAATGTGATCATGCCGCAGATGATTTCAGGCTCTGATCGCAAGGATGCAGCCGAAAGAGCCGACAGCCTTCTTTCAAGTCTGGGCCTTGAGCACCGCCTCGAACATCGGCCAAGCCAGTTGTCGGGCGGCGAACAGCAGCGCGTGGCAGTCGCGCGCGCTCTGGCGAACCGACCGACGCTCGTTCTGGCCGATGAACCGACCGGCAACCTTGATGAGGCAACCGCCGACACAGTGCTGGCGCAGTTTCTTGAACTGGTCCGGGGCGAGGGCAGCGCGGCTCTCATCGCGACCCATAATGAGCGTCTGGCGAAACGCATGGATCGGATCGTGCGCTTGGTTGACGGGGTTCTTGAATAGCGCGAAGGTCTCGCCCAGCTTTCGATCACACGCATCGCGCCCTAAACCGGGCGAAGACCTTTGGAGCCTCCATATGACGACCATTGCCGATTTCACCGTCACCACCAATCGCGGCGAGGAACTCGACCTTTCGACCAAGAAGGGCAAGGTGCTTCTGGTGGTCAACACCGCGTCCAAATGCGGGTTTACCCCGCAATATGACGGGCTCGAAAAGCTCTATCAGGATTTCAAGGAGAAGGATTTTGAAGTCCTCGGCTTTCCCTGCAACCAGTTCGGCGCGCAAGAGCCGGGCAACGCCGATCAAATCGCGGAATTCTGCAAGGTCAATTTCGGCGTCACCTTTCCGCTGATGCAGAAGATTGACGTCAACGGGCCAGACGCATCGCCTCTGTTTGACTGGATGAAGAAAGAGCAAAAGGGCCTGATGGGCTCAACCTCGATCAAGTGGAACTTCACCAAGTTCCTGATCGATCGTGAGGGCAATGTGGTGAAGCGCTATGGTTCGAACGACACCCCCTCGCGCATCGCCAAGGATATTGAAAAGCTGCTGTGAGCCAGGCTTCGCCAAAGGATGTGGGGATTGGTCCGCGAACAAGAGTGGCGCTCTTATCGCCGATTGTCGGCTCGATAATTGTGAGCCTTGTGTAGGCAACTGGGCTCTTGTCCAGCTACGCAGCCTTTATCATCGTGGGCCTCTCCTGGCTGCCTTGGCAGGGTTCCAACGCTGTTCTCATTTTCCAGAAACGGTTCGCCGATCGAGACACATTTTCCGTCTGGCACCGCTACTTCCTCTTGGGGATCTTTGTGAGTTACGCGACGCTATGGCTGCTCTGGCCGGTGTCTGTGGAGAATTAGCGGGACACTGCGCTTCCCAATCGTCCCGATTTTCCTAAATTGGCGGGATGCCCTTCGCTCCCTTTGTCCCTTTGCGCATCCTGTCCTCCTATTCGATGCTGGAGGGCGCGATTGATCCCAAGGCAATCGCCAGACTGGCCAAGGAGCGCGGATTTCCCGCCATCGCCATGTGCGATCGCAACGGCCTTTATGGCGCGGTCATGTTTGCCGGCGCAGCCAAGGCGGAAGGCGTACAGCCGATCATCGGCGCGCTTCTGGGCGTGGAGCGCGATGGGTCCCAGGGGCGTATGGTCGATTATCTGGCGCTATTTGCGCAGGACATGACTGGCTACGACAATCTGTGCCACCTGGTTTCCAAAGCGCATCTTGAACGCCCGCTTGAGCTCGATCCGCACGTCCGCTTAAGCGATTTACAGGGGTGCAGCGACGGGCTGATCGCGCTGACTGGCGCAGGCGAGGGCGCGCTCACCCGGCTTTTGGCAGAAGGGCAAGGGGAAGCGGCGCAGTCCCTATGCTCCACTTTTGAGGCGCTGTTTCCGGGGCGGCTTTATATAGAGCTGGCGCGTCATGGCGATCCGGTGTGCGAGGAGGCCGAAGAGGCGCTGATTGATCTTGCCTATGCGCGCGATCTCCCCCTGGTGGCCACCAACCCCGCCAATTTCGCCGAACCCCACATGCACAA
The DNA here is from genome assembly GCA_039815865.1 of Pseudomonadota bacterium. Classification (GTDB taxonomy): domain Bacteria; phylum Pseudomonadota; class Alphaproteobacteria; order Sphingomonadales; family Sphingomonadaceae; genus Erythrobacter. Next base: position 13,142 of record JBCBYM010000028.1, on the reverse strand, counting down.
GGCGCATGACGCGATGTTGTGCATTGCTGGTTCGAACTATTTTGATGATGAGACCCGCGCGACTTCCAACCCCGAAGCCTTCGTCAAATCAGCGAGCATGATGGAGGAAGCGTTCGAGGATTTGCCCGAAGCGATCGCCAATACGCTCGTCATAGCGCAACGTTGCGCCTGCGCGCCGCCTGATCGACAACCGATCCTGCCCAGCCTTGCTGGTGATCTTGAGGGTGAGGCCAAGATGCTGGCCGAACAATCGCGCAAAGGGCTTGAAGAGCGGCTTGAACCCTATGCCGATATGAGCGCCCAAGAGCGTCAGACCTACTTCGAGCGGCTCGACTACGAGATCGGGATCATCGTCAAGATGGGCTTTCCCGGCTACTTCCTCATTGTTGCCGACTTTATCCAATGGGCCAAGGATCAAGGGATTCCGGTAGGCCCCGGGCGCGGATCAGGGGCGGGATCGATCGTCGCCTGGGCGCTGACGATTACAGACCTTGATCCGATCCAGCTGGGATTGCTGTTTGAGCGCTTTCTCAACCCCGAACGCGTTTCGATGCCCGACTTCGATATCGACTTCTGCGAAACGCGGCGCGGCGAAGTCATACGCTATGTGCAGGACAAATACGGCGCTGATCACGTCGCGCAGATCATCACCTTTGGTAAGCTAAAGGCGCGCGCGGCGATCCAGGATTGCGGGCGCATCCTTCAAATGGGGTTTGGCAAGCGCAACGATTTGGCCAAAATGGTGCCCAATCACCCAACGGATCCCTGGGATCTTAAACGCGCGCTCAACGGCGCTGCCGAGTTCAAACGCGAATATGACAACGATGATGATGTGAAGCGTCTTGTCGACCTTGCCCTGCAGCTTGAGGGTTTTCCGCGCAACTCCTCGACTCATGCCGCCGGGGTGGTGATTGGTGATCGCCCGCTTTCGCAGCTTGTGCCGCTGTACCGTGATCCGCGTTCTGACATGCCGGTGACGCAATACGACATGAAGAATGTCGAAAGCAGCGGTCTGGTCAAGTTCGACTTTCTCGGGCTCAAGACGCTGAGCGTTTTGCGCAAGGCGGTGGACCTTCTGGCTGAGCGTGGGATCGATATTGATCTGGGCGCGCTGCCGCTCGATGATCCGGGTGTTTATGACCTTATGCAGGCGGGTAACACGGTCGGCGTGTTCCAGCTGGAATCCGATGGGATGCAGCGCACGCTTAAAGCCGTGAAGCCTTCCAATTTTGGCGACATTATCGCGCTTGTCTCGCTCTATCGTCCGGGCCCGATGGACAACATCCCGCTGTTTGGCCAGCGCAAGGCAGGCGAAGTGCCGATCGAGTACCCGCACTCCAAGCTCGAGGGTATTCTGGCGGAGACCTACGGGATCTTCGTTTATCAGGAACAGGTGATGCAGGCGGCCCAGATCCTGGCGGGCTACTCGCTGGGCGATGCAGACCTGCTGCGGCGCGCGATGGGCAAGAAGAAAGTGTCCGAGATGGACAAGCAGCGCGTCATCTTCGTCGAAGGATGCGAGCGCGTCTCCGACATTCCCCCCACGCAAGCCAATGAGCTGTTCGACTTGATCGCCAAGTTTGCCGGCTACGGTTTCAACAAGAGCCACGCAGCAGCCTACGCGCTGCTATCTTATCAGACCGCCTGGCTCAAAGCGCATTATCCCGAGGAATTCTACGCCGCCTCGATGTGCTTTGACATGCATCAGTCTGACAAGCTGAGCGTCTTTGTCGATGACGCTCGGCGGTATCCGGTTGAAGGCGGCATCGAGATGCTGCCTCCCGACATCAACGCCTCGCAAGCCCGCTTTAGCGTTGAGCAAACCGATCATGGCTACGCTGTGCGCTATGCGCTCGCTGGTATTCGAAATGTCGGTGAAAAGGCGATGGATCAGATCGTCGAAGAGCGCGAGGCGAGTGGTCTGTTTGAAAGCCTCAAGGATATGTGCGAGCGTATACCGCAAGGCGCTATGAACCGGCGTCAGCTTGAAGGTCTGATCTGTGCGGGCGCGTTGGATGGCCTTGAGAGCAATCGCGCCCTGCTGTTTGCGAACGCGGATCTGTTGCTGGCCGTTGCCGAAGCGGCGATCCGAGAGCGCTCAAGCGGGCAGGTCGCGCTTTTCGGAGGCGAACAGGGCGGCGATGATACCCTGCGTTTGAACCCGGCTGAAGCCTGGTCTCGCACCGAGAAAATGGCGCAGGAGCGTGAAAACTTCGGATTCTATTTCTCAGCCCATCCTGTTCAGCAATTCCGCGCCGCTGCATCCGCGCAAGGGGCGCGCAGCTATCAGGCGATCATGGAAGCGGGCGCACCGCAGGGAGGCCGGGGAACTGCGGTCATAGCGGCGATGGTTGAAGGTATGAGCAAGGGCCGGACCAAGCGCGGCGCCGAGTTTGTACGCGGCGACTTTTCCGATGCCTCGGGCCAGTTTTCGGCCGCTTGTTTTGAAGAATCGCTCGTCCCGCAGTTTGAGCGCTGGGCCAAGTCGAACGAATGCTTGCTCCTCAACGTCGAACTGGATTCGCCCAATCCGGGTGAGCCTCCACGCCTTACCGTGCGCGGGGCCAAGCCTTTGGCAAGCGTAACTGGCCGGATGCCTATGCGTCTCCAGGCCGACGTCATGCACGCGCAAGCCCTGAGCGACATGCGGATTAAACTGACCGATGGCTCGGACGCCCCCGGTGAAGTGGTTCTGCGGCTCGCCATGCTAAACGGCCAGGATGCGCTTGTGCGACTTGGCATGAACTTTCTTCTCGATGGCGAGATGGCCGAACGGATCGCGGAGATCGAGGGTATCGAAAATGTCAGGCTGGAACCGGTACGGGGTGCAGCGCGGCTGAAACTGGTGGCCTGATCGCACAAAGAGAAAGAGCCGACGCGTGGGCGCCGGCTCTCCTTTTCCTCGTCAGATCAGTGTCCAGCCTACATGCCAGAACCCGGCCCATAGGTAACCTCGACCCGGCGGTTCTGCTGTTCGCGCACGCCATCCAGGGTCGGAACACGCGGCATCTCTTCACCGAACGCCTCGCTCGCTATCCGAGCCGCCGGAATGCCTCGACCGGTCAGGTAGGCCTGAACCGAGGCGTTGCGGCGCTCGGCGAGGCCAATGTTGTAGGTCTGTGAGCCCGAGAGGTCGGTGTGGCCGGCCAGCATGATCCGGGCCGTCCCGCAATTCCCATACGAGCTGATCGCGGTGTTGAGCGTTTGGGCAGCCTCGGGCGTGATCTCGGACTGATCGAAATCGAAGAACACGATGTAAGGGCCCGTATTGCACTCGACCACTGGCGGCGGCGGAGGAGGCGGCGGGGGCGGCGGGGGCGGCGGAGGCGGCGGAGGAGGGGGCGGAGGCGGCGGCGGGGGAGGAGGAGGCGGTGGTGCCTTCGTCCCAAAATTGTAGATCACGCTCGCCATGATGGAGTGTGAACCGTTTTCCGCTTCGAGCGGGTCGCCATTCGCACCGTCAAAGTCAAACTCGTCGACCCAGAAATAGCGGTACTTCATCCCCAAATCGATCTTGTCGCTCACGGGGAAACGCAAGCCAGCGATTGCCTGGTAGGCAAAGTCGGTCTGGTTGTCGTCTATGACCGTCCCGACGCTGGGCGAGGACAGATCAAGATTGACGTTCGCCAGACCAACGCCGCCGCCAAGATAGACGTTCAGACCATCATCCTGGCCCAGATCAAGCATCGCGTTGAGCATGCCACTGAGCACGCTGAAGCTGCCATCGGGATCGGAATAGGTGTCCGCCGGTGAACCGAGCGTGTCCGCCAGGCTCAGCAACGTGAAGCTGTCAAAGCTGTTACGCTTGTAGCCAAGCTCGCCTTCGATCCGGACCATGCCGAAATCGTAGCCAAGCACCGCGTCGACATCCAAGCCGCTCTGAGTGTCGGCAAACGCTCCATTGGTCTGCGGGTCGGTTGTTGATTCGTCGATATCAACCTGATCTTCAAGCCGGATGCCGCCGTTCACGCCAGCATACAGCCCTTCTCGAGCGGATGCCGGGGCAGCGATCAGCACGCTAGCGCCAGCAATCAAAAGCTTAGTCGTCTTCATGCTTAGAGTCCCTTTTGTAGCCATGGACATAGGATAGGCTTAGGCAGGCTCCATGCCAGTCGTGTGACACTTTTCTGATTCAATGATGGCAAACAGAGTTTGTCGCGTTCTGCTTTGTGGGCAATTGCCATTTTCGAAGTGGCAAGGCATGAAAGCGCCAACGCACAACGCATCCAATTCGAGAGAGAGGAAGACCCATGCTGGGAGCCATGCAGGACTGGACCATGCGCGTCACGCACGTGATCGATCACGCCGCGCGTGAGACAGGCGAGCGCGAGATCATCACACGTTGGGCCGATGGGAGTGACACGCGCACAAACTGGGCTGGTATTCGCCGCGACGCGCTCAAGATGGCGCAGGCGCTAAAGGCGCTGGGGCTCAAGAAAGGCGACAAGGTGGCCAGTCTTGCCATGAACCATTCGCGTCACCTTGTGAGTTGGTACGGTGTGGCGGGCATGGGCGGTGTGCTCCACACGGTGAACCCGCGCCTGTTCGAGGATCAGCTCGAATACATCGTGAACCACGCCGAGGATAAGGTCCTGTGCTATGACGCAGCCTTCCAGCCGATTGTCGACAAGATGAAAGACCGCTGGACCACGGTCGAGCACTACATTTGCTACGATTCCGATCAGCACAACCCCGCCTTTGAAGACTGGATTGGCGCGCAGGATGGGGACTTTGACTGGGTCACCGGCGAAGAGACCGACCCTTGTATGATCTGCTACACATCCGGCACGACAGGTAACCCCAAGGGCGTGCAATATGAGCACCGCTCGACGGTCTTACACGCGGTTTCCGGGCTCCAACCGGGAGTCTTCAATTTTAGCGGGGCCTCGGTGATGTTGCCGGTCGTGCCGATGTTCCATGCGGCTTCATGGGGCCTGCCTTATGCGGGCGCTATGGCGGGCGTGAAATTTGTCTTCTCGACCGTGAACGATCCGGCGGTGCTGCACGAACTGATGCTGCGCGAAAAGGTGACCGATAGCGCTGGTGTCCCGACCGTGTGGCTCGCGCACTTCCAGTATTGCGACGCGCAAGGCATTGATCTTCCGCCCCTTAAGGCGGCGACCATTGGCGGTTCGGCCGCTCCGAGGTTCATGATCGAGCGCCTGATGAAGAATGACACCCGGGTGCAGCACGCGTGGGGGATGACGGAAACTTCGCCTATCGGCACAGTGGGTAGCCCAACCTGGGACTGGGACGAACTGAGCTTCGAAGAGAAGGTCCGCAAGACCATGATGCAGGGACGCCCGATCTTTGGGGTCGAGTTGCGCATCGTTGATCTTGATGACATGACCACCGAACTGCCGCGCGATGGTGTGGCAAGCGGCGCGCTTCAGATCCGCGGTCCGTGGGTGGTGAAGCGGTATTTCAAGGCGGACAAGGATGCGATCAACGCCGAAGGCTGGTTCGACACCGGCGACGTTGGCATCATCCACCCCGATGGCACTTTGCAGCTTACCGACCGCACCAAGGATGTGATCAAGTCAGGCGGGGAGTGGATCAGCTCGGTCGAGCTTGAGAACGCGGCCGTCGGTCACCCGGCGGTTGCGGAAGCTGCGTGCATCGGCATGCCGCACCCCAAGTGGGATGAGCGTCCTGTGCTTTTCGTCGTCAAGAACGAAGGCGCCGAGCTTACCAGCGGGGACGTTATTGAGCACCTGGCATCGCAAGTCGCCAAATGGTGGCTTCCCGATGCGGTCGAGTTCGTTGACGACATCCCGCACACGGCCACGGGCAAGATCAGCAAGAAGGATCTGCGCGACCGGTTCCACAACTATAAGCTGGAAGTATAGCGCCCTCATGGCGGATACCTTCGTCGAGCCGGAGCGCATCCACATCGATCCAACGCCAACCAATTGGAAAGCGTTCAAGGATTTGCCGCGCGACACGCCGATCAACATGCTGAACCTGCTGCTCTTCCGGGAGTTTGCCGAGTATCCGGAAGGGCACCCGCATCACGGCAACGGGTGGAGTGGCAAGCGCGCTTATCAGGAATACGGAACCACCAGCCATCCGATCTACAACCGGGTCGCCGCGTCCATCGTATGGCGCGGCACGTTCGAGACGATGGTGACCGGACCCGAAGTGCGCCAGTGGCACGAAGGGTTCATCGCGCATTACCCCACAGCATCGGCGTTCCTGGAGATGGTCACCGATCCCGACTACCAAATTGCGGTCCAAAACCGCACCGCTGCGTTGGTCGACAGCCGGTTGATCCGATTTGCGCCGGATGAGCTTGGGGATGGGTTTGGGTGAGGGCAGGCTCAGAGGCCTATTGAGGAGGGTAAAGCATCCCCTGATAGGCCGCCAAGCTTTGCCCAAACAGGCCGATCCAGTTGATGAGGTTTGCCTGGGTAATCCCGCCATCGAGCATCACATAGGTCTTGACCACGTGCTCACCCTCGCGGTTGACCACCACCGATGAGATGACCTGTTCAAAGCCGAACCGGTCTAGTGCGGCCCTAGATCTATCCTCAGTGACATCCTCCGTTATTGTGAAATAGCCAAGCAGGATCAGCCCCTTGCATCCGCTCTCGGAGGTGCAGGCCATTCGCCGCGCGACGCCGCGCATGCCGTTGGGGTAGGCGATGCGAACCGTGTTGTCCTCATCATCGAGGGGCCCACTTGTGGCGCCGAGGGCGGCTATGGCGGCTCTCAGCGTGGCGTCGTCGATCGCGTCGATGACCTTGGTCGGATCAAGCGCCTCGCCTTGCCCGTAGGCGGGAGTGGCGGTGAGCGCACCGCATGCAAGGACGATCGCTGCCAACACTGACTTCATGACGCTAACCCCCGATCGCCTGTCGCCCAAACGCTATCGAGCCAACGCCCCGCGCGCAAGATCGCGACTGTCTTCGCAGTCAAAACAGCCGCATTTGACCGCCCACCTCAGGGGGGCGAAACCGGCTGCAATCAAGTTCAAACCGATGCCTGTCGCTTCCTTGACCAATTCCGGCCCGCTTGCAGGCGATACGGAAGCGGCTGCGAAGCAGGTCCGCCCAAACGCCTTTGGGTTTCATGCGGCTGAAGAAATCGGGATCGTTGTCGCGGCCCTTTCCATCCTTCGCGCGGATCGAGCGAACGATGCCCATCACCTTTCCGGCCCGATCCGGGTAGTGAACGTCAAGCCATTCCCGAAACAGCGGTGCAACCTCATGCGGCAAGCGAAGCGGAATCCAGCCCGTGCTTTTGACACCGATATCGGCAATACGCTCGATGATCGCTTCCATAAACTCGTCAGTGATGGCCGGGATTACGGGCGAGATTGAGCAATGCGCAGGAACGCGGCATTCAACAAGCTTAGCCAGCGCGGCAAGACGTTTGGCTGGCGTCGGGCAGCGCGGCTCGAGCTTGCTCGACAATACGGGATCGAGCGTTGTCACCGAAATCGCCACCGCGACCAGCTTTTCCTGAGCCATCTCTTCCAGAAGATCCATATCGCGTAAAACCCGATCCGATTTCGTCGTGATCGTGACGGGATGGCGCGCTTCCAGACACACTTTCAAAATGTCACGCGTGATCCGATAGTCGCGTTCAATTGGCTGATAGGGATCGGTGTTTGTGCCAAGCGCGATAGCGCCAGGGGTGTATTTAGGCTTGCTAAGCGTTTCGCGCAGCCGTTCAGCCGCGTTCGGTTTTGCAAAGAGCTGCGTTTCAAAGTCAAGTCCGGGAGACAGATCGTGAAAGGCGTGGGTGGGGCGCGCAAAGCAGTAGACACAACCATGCTCGCAGCCACGATAGGCGTTGATTGATCGGTCAAAGGGGATGTCAGGCGACTGATTAAAGCTCAGGATCGTCTTGGGGTGCTCCTCAGTCACGGTTGTGCGCAAACGTACCGGTGGGCCATCGAGCCGTTCCATGTAATCGCGCCAGTCGCCATCGATCTCGCGATGCGCCATGCCGAACCGGGTGGGCGTTTCGCTTGAGGCTGCCCCTCGGCCCGGTTGATAATCGGGATGGTGCTTTCGCGTTTGTGCCGTTCTCATGAAGGTGAACATAATAAGAACACCGCGATTTGCGAAGCCCTATTTCTCTGTCAGACGTGGCATCAGCTCGACGAAGTTGCAGGGGCGGTTGCGCGCGTCCAATTGTTCGGCAAGGATACCGTCCCAACCATCCTTGACCGCTCCGTTTGAGCCGGGGAGTGCAAAGATGTAGGTCCCGCGCGCTACGATCGCGCAGGCGCGGGACTGGACAGTGCTGGTGCCGATCATCTTGAAGCTTAGCCATCGAAACAGCTCGCCAAAACCGGGAATGTCGCGAGCGTCCTTGACTCGGCTCAGGGCCTCAGGCGTCACGTCGCGCCCAGTAAGCCCTGTGCCACCAGTGGAGACAATCGCGTCGATGTGTGGATCGTCGATCCATTGCTCAAGCTGAGCGGCCAGAAGGGCGGCGTCATCCTTGATGATCAATCGACCAGCCATGGTGTGACCGGACGCCTCGATCCGCCCGGCAAGAATGTCGCCCGAAGTGTCGGTATCCGGCGTGCGGGTATCGGAAACCGTGAGGACGGCAATATTGATCGGGATGAAGGTCTTGTCCGGATCAATAGCCATTTTGCCTCAGTCTCCTGCTCAGTTGGTCTGCTCCACGCGGGCTGTCCGAACCGTAGCGGCCGCCGGAAACTCTGGCCACTGCCCTTGTGCCAGTGCGCGGCGAGAGGGCGATGGAAGGCCAGCGGCGCGTTCATACATCCAGTAATTGCGCATCACGATCGCGACATAGCCGCGTGTTTCCCAATAAGGGATCGATTCCATCCAAAGAAGCGGATCATCAAAATCGCGGATCTCGCTATTCCACCGGCCAACGGGCGTGAGCCCTGCGTTATAGGCGGCCATGATCTTGGGCAGCTTTCCTTGCGTGGCTTGCGCGTCGCGCAGCATCTCTAGGTGGCGCTGGCCATAGGTCAGGTTGATCTCGGGGTCGTTGAGGTCCGCGTAGCTCGCGCCAAGGTTTAGCGAACGGTTATGATCGCGCGCTGTGCCCGGCATGATCTGCATCAGGCCGCGCGCGTTGGCCGGGCTCACCGCCGAAGCACGGAAATTCGATTCCTGCAAAGCGTGAGCAAACGCAAGCGCTGGGTCCACTCGCCACCCGGTTTTGGGGCGCCAGCTCGCGATCGGATAGCGCAGACTTGTGTCGGTCTGCGTGCCGTAAGGCGCGTTGTGAGCCATGAAGAGTTGGGTCGAAGGAAGCCCAAGCTCACGCGCCAGACGCGCAAGAGACTGATACCCGCGCGCACCGCCAATCTTGGCCTCATGGCGCAGCACTTCGTCAGCCCAGGCCTCGCGCCCCACCTCCATCAAAGCGGCCGCTACGCGAACATTGGGGCGCGCCGAAAGGGTTTGCCAATCCGATGCGGTGAAGGCGTCGCCAGGCCCTTGATCGACGGGATCAAGGCCCAGCTGATCGCTTGCGAGCATGCCGTAGAGCGTATCGCCAAATTGCGCGGCGGCCATCAAATGGGTTTGCGCCTTACCCGGTTCGCGGCAACGGATAAGAGCGCGATGCGCCCAGTAATGCGCTGCCGATGTAAGCTCGATATTCGTGGACGCGGCGGCGGAAGAGGCAAAGGCCTCGGTGGAAAGCGCGCAAAAACCAAGGCGCCAGGCGGCAAGCCCGGCCACCCATTCGCCCTCGGCAACCCAGGCGCCGCTGCCTTCGGCGACCGTTTCAGCCAGCGCTAGCGCGTTGGCATCGTCGTTCTCGATATAGAAGCTCCACGCCACGCGTTGCCGCCATTCGGCGCGCGCCTCGGGGCTGAGCTTCTCGTCCACTTCGATAAGAGCGTCATAAGCGCCAAGCGGATTGTCGTTCTTGATCTCGCCGAGAATGTTCGCGCGGATGGCATCGGGCATGGAGCCGTCGTTGACGCTGCGCGGGCGGATGCGTTTGGCCGCGGCGTTCAGATAGCGCAGGCTTTGTTCGCTTGGGAATTCCGGCAAATACGCAAGGCCGCGCTTGGCACCCATTCGCCCCAACTGGCGTGACTGAGGCAAATGGACCCCATCGGAAAACCAGTCAGCAATCCGCTCGGCGCTGATCTTGGGGCTCTTGGCGTGGGTGTAATACTCGGCAAGCGCGATCTGATGGAGAACGCCGCCCTTAGTCTCATCAAGAAGCGTCTCAACACTTTCCCAGTCTTGTCCATCGATCGCGGCGAACAGGCTTTGGAAACGGGCGCGTTCGTTCTCAGAGAGGATTGTGGGCAGGGCGCCTTCGCTGCGCCAAGCCGCTGCTCCGGAATGGTCATAATGCGCCAGCATACTGCCCGGCATGCGCGTATCTTGAGCTGAGGCGGAAGCGGTGAACCCCGGAACGCACAGGAACCCGATCGCAAGACAGGCCGTTCCGGTAAGTCTCTTCATCAGTGCAGCGCCGACCATTCGATCCATCTCCGCCAAAACCGCGCTTTGAGGCGAGGCATGTCCAGCAAGGTGTCCAGTCCCTCACTCAACAGTGCGTCTTCGATGGGAGGAGTATGGTTGATATTACGTGAAGGTTTATCCTTATGAGATACATCTAACCCCAATAAAGGGACAAGACCTGCTCCAAATCCGATCAACCGTTTGGGTTGGGCCAATTCAATGTGGCGCAAGAGGACCGTGTCGAGCCCGCTTTGCGCTAGGGCTTGTGTGTCCGCCATGGGTGTATGACGGGTCAAGGCGGAGGCTACATAGACGTTTGCGGGGTCTGTCCGGCAAGCCCTTAGAAAGCTGTCGAGCAGCTTTCCCTGTGGCCCGGAAAGCAGTGTGCCTCGATCCGCAGGCTCGGGCTCGAGGACAAGGACCATCAAGTCTGCGCCCTCAACGCCCCTCGGGACAATCCGGTCGCGTGGTCCGATAGCATCCAGCCCTGGAGCCGACATCCAGAATTCGTGGAACTCGGCCAGTGTCGCTGGAGCGGTTTCGGCAAAAAAATCGATGCGAGCTACGGCTTGCTGGGGGACCGTCGCTGGCACGGAAGAAGGTGACTGAGCGCTTTCATCTCGCCCACGTGCCCTAGGCTCTTGTTTGCCCTCATTCGCCTTGGTTTCGTCTGATTGAAGCCAAGCCGTAGCGTCATCACTAAAATCGCTATCCACACCTGCGTCACGCCACCAGTCCAGCGCAGCGGCCAGTTCAAGGCGCATGTCAGGGAAGGAAGGCGGGTTTGATGCGGTCATGACTATGATCACAGGTCTTGACTGTCCCGGGCCGTCTTATCAAGTGGTGCGCGAGAGCAAAAACCCGCAGATTTGCGGGCAAACGCCAATGGGGATTGAATAAGCCGATGACTGAACGCGAAAGCATGCCATGTGATGTCGTGATTGTTGGGGGCGGGCCGGCGGGCCTTGCTGCCTCGATCCGGTTGAAACAGCTGAACGAAGAGCTCGAGGTTGTTGTCCTTGAGAAGGGATCGGAAATCGGCGCGCATATCCTTTCGGGCGCTGTGGTCGATCCCAAGGCGCTCGATGAGCTTCTCCCCGACTGGCGCGACATGGATTGCCCGATGGCGGAGACGCCGGTGACTGATAACTGGCACTGGGTGCTGGGCAAGACAGGCAAGACCCCGCTGCCGCATATCTTCATGCCACCCTTGATGAGCAATCACGGCTGCTACACCGGTTCGCTCGGCAATATGACCCGCTGGCTCGCTGAACAGGCCGAAGGTCTCGGCGTCATGGTTTTCCCCGGTTTCCCGGCGTCAGAAGTCATGTTTGACGAGAGCGGCGCGGTCAAAGGCGTCATCACGCAGGACATGGGCATTGCCGAGGATGGCTCGCACAAGCCTGACTACACGCCAGGGATGGAGATCGAAGCGAAATACACGCTGTTTGCCGAGGGTGCGCGCGGCAGCCTGACCAAGCAGATGAAAGCCAAGTACGACCTTGAAGCCAATTGCGAGCCGCAGGTTTACGGCCTTGGCATCAAGGAGCTGTGGGATATCGATCCCGAAAACCACGTTCCGGGCCGCGTGCTGCATACGCAAGGCTGGCCTTTGAGCGAAAGTGGCACCTGGGGCGGCGGCTTCCTCTACCATCAGGCAAACAATCAGGTCGCTTTGGGCTTTGTGACCGCGCTCGATTACAAGAACCCGTGGGTCTCGCCCTATCAGGAATTTCAGCGCTGGAAGACGCACCCGGAGATCAAGGCCATCCTCGAAGGCGGCAAGCGCGTCGCGTATGGCGCGCGCGTCATCAACGAAGGCGGCTGGCAGTCCGTGCCCAAGCTCGCGTTTCCCGGAGGCGCTTTGATCGGCTGTGCAGCGGGCTTTGTGAACGTACCGCGCATCAAGGGCAGCCACACCGCGATGAAATCGGGCATGCTGAGCGCCGAAGCGATTGTCGAAGAAATCGCCAATCAGGAAAGCCAGCCCGAACTGCAGAGCTATGAGCCCAATTTGCGCTCAAGCTGGATCGCGGACGAGCTCAAGAAGGTTCAGAACGCCGAACCAGCGGTGGCCAAGTTTGGCGACGATATCGGCTCAATCCTTGCCGGCGTCGATATGTGGATGCGCACGCTCAAGATTGGTCTGCCGATCAGCATGAAGCACCACGCCGATTACACCCAGACGGGCCGCGCGGATCTCTATCCCAAAATCGAGTATCCCAAGCCCGATGGCGTCTACAGCTTCGACCGGCTGACCAACGTCGCCTACAGCTACACCAACCACGCCGAGGACCAGCCCGTCCACCTGCAATTGGGCGACTCCGCGCTGCAAAAGGCGAGCGAGTTTGATGTCTTTGGCGGACCCTCAGCGCGCTACTGCCCGGCGGGCGTGTACGAATGGATCGAGGAGGAAGGCAAAGAGCCCAAATTCCAGATCAACTCGCAAAACTGCGTCCACTGCAAGACCTGCGACATCAAGGACCCCAACCAGAACATCAACTGGGTAACGCCCGAGGGGGGCGGCGGGCCGAACTATCCGAATATGTGAGGCAACAAGTTCTGTAGAGGCGTGCTCATCATGGCGAAAACAAGAAGGCTGGCAAAAGACGAGTATTTGGCCACCTTCTCACATCCGATGCTGGACGTAACCAAAACAGCCGAACCCATTCTTGATATCTGGCCGTATGTCCTTGCAGTTCATCTAGATCAACTGCAAGG
>JBCBYM010000289.1:0-1773 GCA_039815865.1 Pseudomonadota bacterium | reverse complement strand
ATGTCTTCAATGCCATGATCTGTCTCCTCGCCCTCTAGAGGCCCGTCGTAATATCAACGGACTGGCCTTCCTTCAGGGTGACGATGGCCTTCTTGATGTCGGACCGGCGACCTAAGTGACCCCGGAACCGCTTGGTCTTACCCTTCACACGCAGCGTGTTGACCTTGGTCACATCAACCTTGAACAGGCTTTCCACGGCGCGCTTGATATCGTCCTTCGTCGCCGTCAGCGGCACGCGGAAGATGATCTTATTTTCCTCGGCCACCAGCGTCGATTTCTCGGTGATGATGGGCGCCAGGATGACGTCGTAATCGCGGGTCTGAACTTCGGCCATGATTACGCCTCCGCCTTCGCGCCGCTGAAGCGGGCGGCTATGCCCTCAAGCGCGTCTTTCGTGACCACCAGTTTGCCGCGGCGCAGAATGTCGTAGACGTTCAGGCCGGCGACCGGCAGCACATCGATGTTTGGAATGTTGCGGGCGGCGCGAGCGAAGTTTTCGTCCAGCTCGACACCGCCAATGATCAGCGCATTTTCAAGCTCGAGGCCTTTAAGCTGCGCAGCAAGCTCTTTGGTCTTCGGCGTGTCGGCCTTGGCGTTGTCGAGAACAACCAGGGAGCCGTCTTTCGCCTTGGAAGACAGCGCATGGGCCAGCGCCATCTTGCGGACCTTCTTCGGCAAGTCATGGGCATGGCTGCGAACACGCGGGCCGTGGGCCACAGAACCACCGACAAAGATCGGCGCATTCCGCGAACCGTGACGCGCCCCGCCAGACCCCTTCTGACGCACGAACTTCTTCGTGGTCACAGAGACTTCACCGCGGGTTTGGGTCTTGTGCGTGCCAGCCTGACGCTTGGCCAGCTGCCAGCGAACAGCGCGTTGCAGGATGTCGCCGCGGATCTCTTCAATGCCGAAAATTGCATCGTCGAGCTTGGCCTTGCCTGCGGACTTGCCGTCCAGGGTTTTGACTGCGAGTTCCATTATTCACCGCCCTCTTTGAGCAGCTTCTTCAGAAGCTTCTTGTCGACATCGGCGCGGGGCTCACCACCGGCGAGGATGTCCTCAGCCTGCTTGACCCACTCTTCGGTCTCGGCCTGCTCTTTGACGCCAAGCTCTTCCAGAACGCCGTCACGCTCAGCCGCATCCGCATTCACAAAAGCGCTGAGGGAGCCGTAACCCTTCTCTTTCAGCTGCTCTTCGGTCTTCGGGCCAATGCCGTCCACCAAAACGATGTTGTCAGCTGCGGTGCCTTCGATCTTCACATCACCAGCCGGAGCGGCCTCGTCCAGTTTTGCAGGCGCCTTGAAGGAACCCTCGACTGGCGCATCGGGGTGGCGTGCTACTTTCACAGCGTCGCGCACCTCAACCCAGCTGCCTGCGCCGCCGGGAATCGCACCTTTTACGAGGATGAGACCGCGCTCAACATCGGTGCGAACAACGGTGATGTTCTGAACCGTGCGGCGCTCCTGGCCATAGTGACCAGCCATCTTCTTGCCTTTGAACACGCGGCCCGGGTCCTGACACTGGCCGGTGGAACCGTGGGAGCGGTGAGAGATCGACACACCGTGGGAGGCGCGAAGACCGCCAAAGTTCCAGCGCTTCATGGCGCCCGCGAAACCCTTACCGATGGTGAGGCCCGCAATGTCTACCTTCTGACCTGCAACGAAATGATCAGCCACAACTTCGGAGCCGACCTCTGGCATGGCGCCAGACGTGCGGAACTCGACCAGCTTACGCTTTGGCGCGACACCGCCGTTTGCAAATGCGCTCCGCTGG
>JBCBYM010000288.1:0-1805 GCA_039815865.1 Pseudomonadota bacterium | reverse complement strand
GCCACCGATGGCCGAAGACCTCAACCAACTGCCGGATGGCGCCTGCGGGAGTGGCGACTTCGTCGTCGGTGAGGCACGCGATATCCTGGGGCAGCCTTGCGCGCTGCTGCGTTTCCTCGGTGGCCGTGAATTCGTCACAGACCACGATGTCCTCTATGTTCGGGAGGATACTCCGACCATGCTCTTCATGGGCGGCAAGCACGTGGATGGAACTGGCTTCTACGACCCGGAGAACCGTCCAACGGTGGGGCTCCAAAAACCGATGATCCGCGTGAACTGATGGCCACAGCAATGGATGCTGACCTTTGTGCGAGGTCAGCATTCTCCGCCTGGGCACCTGCCGCAAGTCAGGGCCGAGCCGCGGTTCAATTCAGCCTCGGTGACATGGCCGGTCTCAGCGATGAAGGCCGCGAACCGGCTGTTGGTGACCTCATGGGCCTGAAGGCGGAACGGTGAGACCAGTAACTTTCGGGGCGGGCCTTCGTTGGGGAAGACCGGATCCGCGCCCATCATGATCCCGCCGCCCTGGATGTCGACGCAGCCGCCCAAATCCCCGGTGTCGAGCGCAGAGGCAAGCGCGGTCGCGACAGGTTTGGATGTCCAAAACACGCCGCCGACCAATGCGAACATGGCTGCGAGGAGACCACCGATAAGCATCATGGTTCACGAACGAAGGCGCAATGTCCTGCTACCCGTTCCTTGAGCCATCGATACCGCGCCACTGCCAGGCGGCGAGCGCGAGGCTACCAAACACGAAGACGAAAAGAGGATACCGCACCCCTCCTGTATTGGGATTGACCAACCCGAACTGGAAGAGAAACCAGATATTTAGCGCGAGGTAGGCAACCGATGCGCCAACAAGGAGCGGCCTTGCAAAACGACCCGAACGCGCAGCCACGAGAGCGGCAAGGCCAAGGACGGCATTCGATGCCACGCGCAGCGGCTCGATCTGATCGGTTGCGGCGTGCACGGCAATATCGAGCGCCTGCAAGACAAGCTGAAGGATTAGGGGGAGCAGTTCGAGCATTTTGACCTCCAAAATTTGTTAAATGATATCAGCGGATTGCGTATTTCAGATGAGCCAGCGCACTCCCGATGCCACCGGTGAACACACCGCCGCCGAAAGGCCGCCACCAATTGTGGGCGACCACCCAGCCAACCCGCGCCCCCAGCACCACCAGTATTACAATGCAAAACGCTTGGCTCAGGGTTGTCGCGGTTTCCATGGTGAGCCAACCCATCCCGGCGGCCAAAAAGAGCACCGTCGGCACATTGGCCACCGTTAGAGTCGGCTGACTGTGCGCCCAAGCGGTGCCAACGGCCTCGGCCGTCAAGATCCGCGCGTCGGTTTCGAGGCCGTGGGACAAACGCTCAGAGAAGGCTGTCGCCAGCGTGACCGCCAGCACCGATCCGAACAGGACCAACGCGGGCTCGAAGGGAGCCTCGGGGGTCTCACCCATGGCCTTGAGCAGGCTAGGCACCATGATCGCCCCGTAGATGAGCTCAAAGGCTGTCCGTTCCAGCGTTTGCCAGCGGTAAGGGATCCCGTGGGTGGTGAAGGGGTCGCGGAACGCGTGCTGGCATTCGTAAGTTGCGCCGAACTTGCGCAGCTCTTCCTCCGGGCGCTTTGGCGTCACAGCGATGCCGAAGGTGTTGATCTGGCCATTGGTCACGCCAGTGACGCGGCGTCCCTTGACCAGCGATTCCCCATCGATGCCTTTGGCGCCGCAGAGTCCCAGCGCGCCATGACAGACCGAGCCGAGGATCTTGCCAGCGGCATTCGCACGGGTCACGAAATCACTCAG
>JBCBYM010000287.1:0-1812 GCA_039815865.1 Pseudomonadota bacterium | reverse complement strand
CGCAAGGAATCGATTGAAGAGATGGAGCACGCCGACAAGCTGGCGGCGCGCGTCCTGTTCCTGAACGGCCTCCCCAACTTCCAGGCGATCCACAATCTGCGGGTCGGCGAGACGGTTCTCGAAATTCTCAAGGCCGACATGGCGCTCGAAGAAGACGCGATCCCGCTGCTGCGCGACGCGGTCGAATATTGCGAGAGCGTGCGTGACTATGTCAGCCGCGACCTGTTCAACTACATCCTCGACAACGAGGAAGAGCACGTCGATTTCCTCGAAACCCAGTTCGACATGATTGAGCGGATGGGCCTGGAAAACTACGTCCAGCTGCAAAGCAAGGCGGCGGGCGAGGGCTAAGCCTAAGCGCACTCACCGCATTAACGATAGGGCGGGGCAGCGATGCTCCGCCTTTTGTGTGTCAGGAGTGAGGGCCGTCGGCCGCGAGCAGGGTTTCTCGCAGGAAATAACCCAGACCCGCGATTAGCAGACCGATCGTCAGCACCCATAGGATCGCGACAAACACCCCGACCGAGGCTTTCATAAAAGCGGAAACGAACAGAACAGCGATCACCACGCTGATCGTCGCCGCCGCCCCTGTCGAAAGCTTGATCGCGACCCGGGCAAAGGCGCGGCGCTTTCTGAGCCACTCGACCTCGGGCGCGACCCTGATATCGCACGCGCCGCCAGTGGGATCAGAGAGCCGCTCAATCCGCCCCGCAAGCCAGATCAGCCGCGCCATCATCACATTCATCAGGCTGCCAATGCCAACAAGCAGGAAAGCGGGCGCAAGGCTCAGTTCCACCGCTTTCTGCACGCGCGCAGTGGATGCGTTCGTCTGTAGGACGTCCAGCGCATCCGTTGGTGCCGCGCTGCCGAGCATAGTCAGATAGGCGGCGAACAGTTCGATCATCATGAAGTGGTCACCTCAAACCGCATCCCACGAACAAATTCGTTATCCCGCCGCTCGGTTGTCTTGGTCCATTTGTGATTGGTGAAAGGGATGACATAAGTCGATCCGTTCTCGAGAGCGGCGTAGAGGACATCATACTCCGTGTCATCGCTGGGAACATAGAGTTTGACCAGCTTGCCCGGCGACACGCCTTCAGGACCTGTCCCCGGTGTGATCGGGATCACGCCGACCGCGCAGGGCGAGGCGCGCTCAAGGTCAAAGCCCCTCGGGTAGTGCAGATAATTGACTAGGAATTGCGCGTGACCGGTGGCGATGGGCTGAGTCCAAGAGACCTCCCGATGCTCTTCGCCCGCGCACTTATGGGTGAACGTGCGAGGTGCAAGCTGGTAGAGCTCTCCGAACTCGCTGAGGATCTTTGCAAGCTCCGCTTCGCTCAATCCCTTTACCAGCACGCGCCCGCGATCAAGGTCTGGTGGCATCTCGACGTGTCTGGGTTTCGAGCGAAGCTTAAATGCCAGGATCACCACTATCGCGCTTAGCCCGAAAATGAGGATCATCCCTTCAATCACGCCTTGCCCGTTCCGCTCGAGTAATTTCCGCCCCCGCCGCGATTGGCGTTGTAGGGGTTCTTGGGGCTCTTGAGCACCACGCGCACAGGCACCGCTTCAAAGCCCAGCTTGGCGCGAATGCCGTTGACGAGATAGCGCTCATAGCTCTTGGGCAGCGCGTCGAGCCTTGTGCCGAAGATCACGAAGCGCGGCGGGCGGGTGCCGGCCTGTGTGATATAGCGAAGCTTGATCCGCCGGCCACCGGGGGCGGGCGGCGGGTTCGCTTCCATCGCGTCATCAAACCAGCGGTTCAAGGCGGCGGTGGGCACGCGCTTGGACCAGCTTTCGCGGATTTCAAAC
>JBCBYM010000286.1:0-1822 GCA_039815865.1 Pseudomonadota bacterium | reverse complement strand
GTGCGTTCCATCAGCATGGGCGTGGTCTGGGTGCTGGTGGGGCTGGCGGCGCTATCCGTGGTGATCGCAGCGGGCTGGCTGGGACGCCGTGTGCGCGTATGGGCGGCGAGCGCGTCGCGCGCGGTGCGGCGCTGGGTCAGAGGCGTGATGGGCGATTGGGGCGAAGCGGTGCGGCGCGGCAAGTGGATTGCGGCGGTCAATATTATGCTGGCGCTCACCCAGTGGTGCGTGCGCTTCTCGATTGCGGGGCTGGTGCTGGCCGCGTTTGGTGTCGAGTGGCGCCCGGCGCTATACTGGCTGCTGCAGTATATGGTGCAGTCGATCAGCTCTATCGTCCCGACACCGGGCGGCGCGGGCGGGGCGGAAGCGGGCTTCCTGCTGCTGTTTGCGCCCTTCGTGGATGCTGACCTGCTGGTTCCGGCGATGAGCACCTGGCGGCTTATCTTCTTTTTCCTGCCTTTGACGGGCGCCGCGCTGATTTTCTTCCTCCTGAACCGCAAGCCGCGCGGGCGCGCGTCTGGTCCGGGCGGCGGCTCAAGCGGGCGCCTGCCGCAGCCAGCGGAATAGCGACAAGCCTCGGGAGAGCTTCAGGCGCGCACCAGCCCGCTGAGCGGCGCTGCCGATCTGCCGGGGAACAGGCTGGCCATCGCAGCTGCCGGATCAAGGCCGAAATGCTCGGCCGCCGCGCCCGCCAGCACGCTTTCCAGCGCCGTCGTCGGCATCAGGTCGCGCGCCTGGTAGAGCTGGTTTTCACCAAGGCCCGGCCAATCCGCCACCACCCGCTTGCCGCGCACCGCTCCGCCCATGACAAGCGCCGCGCTGGCGGTTCCGTGGTCGGTGCCGTTCGTCCCGTTATAGCGCGCGGTGCGGCCAAACTCGGTCGCGACCAAAACCAGCGTGTTGCCCCAGGCGCTGCCCATGGACTTTGCGTAAGCGCCCAGCAGCGCGTCGAGATTGCGCGCCGGCCGGGCAAAGGCGCCGCGCTGATTGGCGTGCGTGTCCCACCCGCCAAGCTCGATCATGGCGATGCGCGCGCCGTCCTCACCGCGCATGAGCGAGGCGGCCAGTTCGCCCGCCTTCTTCGCATCGCGCAGGTTGGTGAGGCCATCGTCAGCCGCCATGGCGCGCGTTTCCAGCGCCTTGGCGTAGAGCGCGCCCAATTGCGCATCGCTGCCATAGAGTTTGCCCACGCGCGCAAGGAAATCCTCGCTTGCCTCAGGCAGGGCCGAGGGCGCGTAGCTTGAAACCGGAGCGTTGCCACGCAGAGCCAGCGGCATGGTCGGCGCAATGGCGAGAGCGCGCGGCGTGGTCTGATCCGACATCAGCGCCACCAGCCGGTTGAGCCAGCCATTGCGCATCGTATTGGGCGCGGCCGCGCCGCTTTCAAGCAGGTCCTGCCCGTCAAAGTGCGAGCGTTCGCGGTAGGAGGTGGCGGCGGCGTGCACGAACAGCGCGTCGCCCGCGGCGTAAGACTGGCCAACCTCTTCAAAGGCGGGGTGCAAAACGAACGTGCTGTCGATCCGGCGCGCGCCTTCGTAATCGGGCAGGGCCGCTGCGCGCAGCTCTTCGAACCGGCGCTCGCCCGTGGGCGCGAGCATCGCCATCCCGTCCATCGCCCCGCGCAGCAGCACAAAGAGCATGTTCTTGGCACCCGGCGCCTGAGCGAAGGCCATACGCGGTGCGGCAAGGCCCGCCGCGCCCAGCGCCAGCGATCCGCCAAGCAGCGCGCGCCTATTCAGATGGGGGGTGAGATCAGTCTTGGACATCGGCTTATCTCCGCATCATTTCAGGAGCAACCAGCAGCAGGCCGAGCGCCTGCGAC
>JBCBYM010000285.1:0-1827 GCA_039815865.1 Pseudomonadota bacterium | reverse complement strand
CTGATAAAGCGGACCGTGTCTTCGTTGAGGCCCTTCTCGGCGAATTCGGTATCGATGTCCGATGACCAGCCGTGCTCATACTCCGCAGCGTTGGCGGCGGCAGCGGCTTTGGCTTCGGCATCCATTTCCGGCGCGTCCATTTCCTGAGTGTCGAGGTCCAGATTATCGGTCATGCCGCGTGCTCTTTTATAGGTGGGTGGGTCATGGAAGGGGCGGAAGGGCGCAAGTGATCAAGCGTGATGCCAGCCAGCGCGCCGCGCAAAGCGGTGTTGATGAGCGGCCAGTGCGCTTTCATTTGGCAGCCCACTTCGTATTCGCAGGCGGCGTGGTCGACGCAAGCCGTGAGCGCGATCGGCCCTTCGACCGCTTCGACAATATCGGCCACCGTGATTGCGGCCGCCGGGCGACCAAGCTGCAAGCCACCCTTTGCCCCGCGCACCGAACGCAAGAGGCCTGCGGCCGTCAGCTTGGAGACGAGTCTTTGAACCGTGGGCACAGGCAGTCCGGTTTCGCTCGCCAATTCAGCCGCGCTCACCCGGCCATCGCCGCAATGCGTGGCGGCCTGGCTCATGGTAATGACAGCGTAATCGGCAAGGTTTGAGAGGCGCATGAGCCTAACGGACCCCTTTATTGCGAGCGGTTCTTAAATCAGACTGAATGAGTCGGATTTCAAATACGGGTGATTTGCTCCGATTTCAAGCTTTGCGCGCTCCCGTACTTTTCCTTGGGTGCGGCGTTGCGATCAGGGTTCAGTCTTCGCGCAGTTTCTTTGCGGTCTCGCCATGCCCGTTGGGATCGAGCATGTCCTGGGCAAGAGGCTCCTTGGAAAGGCTCCTTGGTGTGCGCCCCGTGTATCGCCGAACGTCATGGATGAGGTGGGCCTGATCGAAGTAAGCGCTCAAGACCTCATCGCGCAGCTCGGTCGACAGCTCCTCATGAGCTAAGAGCATAGCCGCCCGAATGGCGCGATAGCGTTTGACCAATTGCGCCGGGGGCACTCCGTAATACCGGCGGCACAGGCGCTGAACCTGGCGCTGACCAAGATCCACTGATGCGTATAGATCGCTGACCGGTGGGCTGAAGGCGCTTTCGAGCCACACATCGATAGCGCGCACAAGTTCGACATGATCCTCGCTTGGCTGACGCGCGGGCGTGCGGCAGACGGCGCGGATAACCCCTTCTATCGCGCGGCAGTATTCCTCCGGCGTAATCACGCCCGCCCGGCAACGATCCAAAGCCTCGCCGAGCTGCGCAAAAGGCTCTGGCGCGATCACGGATGAGGCATCGAAGGCGCAGTCATGCACTCTATCGGCATAAAGCCCGGAAAACGAGGCCCAGCCCAGTGGTGTGAAAGACGCGCCGACATTGACGACCGGGCCTTCCAAAAGCATTGGCGCCGCCTTCAACATTGGCGCGTTCAACGTGATGTCGCTCGATTGTCCAATTGGGCCGTCGGGAAAGTGGATCGATCCCGCACCTTCTACAAAGCTGAAAAGCTGCGCTGAATACGCAGGCATAATGTCTTCGGTCTTGCCATCGGTCGTCCGCATCACGAAAAGCGTATGCACAAGGTCCGACATATCGGACGAAGGCTCGATGTAGTGGAGCTGCGGCTCAGGAGGCGGAACGACTTGCGTCACGAAGCGACGCTTGACCTGGTGGCTTTGACGCTTTCGACCCAAGCCTTGATGTTCTCTTCAAGAATTGAGAGCGGCACTGGCCCGTTGATCAAGATCGCATCGTGGAAGCCGCGTATGTCGAAATCCTCGCCGAGTTCCTCGCGAGCCATCGCGCGCAGCTCCATGATCTTGAGCTTGCCCACCATAT
>JBCBYM010000284.1:0-1829 GCA_039815865.1 Pseudomonadota bacterium | reverse complement strand
GTTCGCTCAGCTTGCGCCTTCTTGCTCGACCCACTCCGCCTCGGTCTCGGCCTCGCTCATCGGTTCGCTGGCGGTCGCGGGTTCGTTGGCGGCCAAATCTTCGAGCGTGGTGCCCAGCAGCGCCGCGAGCGTGTCCTGCTCCTGGGATGAAAGCTGCGAGAAGGTGCGGCCGGCGGGATACTTCTCCGCCAGAGCGCCAATATCGCCCATCATCGCCGGCATCGATTCCATCATGGCCGGCATCATTTCGTTCATCGCCGACATAACTTGCGGATCGGCGAAAATGAGGAAGCTTTCCGCCGCGTACTTGCTGCCCACCTGCGTTGCGAAATAGGCGTCGAGATCCGCCAGCTCGGCCTCGGTAAAGCGCACCGCGTAAGCGCGCGCAAGACCGGCGCGGTAGCTCGGCTCGATCTTGGCGACGATGCCGCCGATCATTTCAATTGTCACCCGTCCAATCTCCGCGTTGCGCTCAGCCGCGTTCGGGTCAAGCAACGCGACCGCTTCGGCAAGCTTGGCCTCGTCAACATCGGTCAAGGCGCTCGGCGGAAGGCCGGTCAGCTCCATCAGAGCGATCGCCGGCGTTC
Source organism: Pseudomonadota bacterium (assembly GCA_039815865.1). Taxonomy (GTDB): domain Bacteria; phylum Pseudomonadota; class Alphaproteobacteria; order Sphingomonadales; family Sphingomonadaceae; genus Erythrobacter. The sequence continues at coordinate 1,242 of JBCBYM010000284.1, read as the reverse complement.
CCACGATATTGCCCATGATGCCGTCCATCATCGGCGCCAGCGTCTCGTTCATCATCTTGGCGTAGGTGCCTTCAGGAAAGAGCTTGAGAACCACCGATTGCGCCGCGGGCACGCGCGCTTCTTGCTCAGCGGTCAGTGGGTCGGCGGTGCCAAACATGTCGCCGAACAAGGAGCCAAGCGCATCAAGCTCCTGCTGGATCTCCGCGTCGCCGGGCGCGGTTTCCTCCTGCGCGCTGAGAGGGGCTGCGAGGCACAGCGCGAGGGCGGAAGCGGCGGTTGCGATAAGGCGTTTCATCAGATGGGTCCTTTTTGCGTTGTAAGTCGGATCAGCTGCAATAAGCGAGCAGCATAAAGAAGCCCAGAACGTACCAGGGACCGTACTTCTTGAGCTGGATTTTATTGGCGAAGGTCTCGAACTCTTCCTTGAGGCTGGGCAGGTCTATGGGGTCTTCGTCCGCCAATCCTTCGTACGTGGGACGATCGAGATTCCTATCGGCGCCAAACTCGACATCGGGATTGTAGCCGCCCGCGTGCCCCCACTCCTCGGCTGGCTCTGGCAGGGGCGCAGGCGAGGCGGCGACCGGGTCAAGAAAAGGCGCCGGTGGCATGGAAAGCGGCGCAGGTGGCGTGGAAAGCGGTGGTGGCGGCGGCGGTGGCAGCGGCGGCGGTGGCAGCGGCGGACGGGGCGCCGGCGAAACCGTTTCCCCACGCCGCTGCGCCTCGCGCCGCAATTCGGCCGCCAGAAACAAAGCCTTCTCGCGCGCTTCGGTCAGCTCGGCAAAGGCCGAGATCCGCATGTTCTCAGCGTCGAGCTGAGCCCGGCAGCGCGCATAGGCCACGTGGATCGCCTCGCGATCGGCGGTCTCTTCCAGGCCGAGCGCCGACCACGGCCAGCCCTTGGAGCCGGGCGCTGCGGCCGCGTTAATGGCCCACGCTTTCCCCGCGCTCGAGCCCGGACATCTCAAGCTGCTGGTCGATCTGCGCGATCAGGCGCTCAAGGCCCTCCTCGCTGTCGCTCTCAGCGCGGGCCACCAGCACATCCTGCGTATTCGAAGCGCGCAGCAGCCACCAGCCATCCGCCGTGTTGACGCGCACACCATCGGTGGCGTTGACCTCTTCGACATCAGGGCCCGGATCGGTTGTGAGGCGCTCCTTGATCTCCGCCATGGCCGAGAACTTGCGCGCCTCATCCACCTGAAAGCGCATTTCAGGCGTGTTGAGCATGGGCGGGATCGCGGATTT
>JBCBYM010000283.1:0-1867 GCA_039815865.1 Pseudomonadota bacterium | reverse complement strand
CGAACCGAAGACCCGAACCCGCTCATGCGCACCCATGCCCGCCTTTATGACGAGGCACTCGATGAGGCGCGTGAAATCCTCTCATTGGTGCTGGAGGCTGAATAATGGCGCGCAAGAAAATCACCTCACTCCTCGGCGACGACCCGGTGTACAGCAAGCAGTTCGGAGACAAACCGAAACCCGCCGAACCCGCTCCCAAACCAGACCCAGTTCAGGAGACGAAGCCTGCACCTGAACCCGCCGCTGACCCCAACCCCGTTGCGGAAAAGCAGACCCCGCCCTCGAAGCCAACAGCAAAAGCTACAAGCCCTTCATTAAAGTCCACGCCCGAGAAGAAGCCTGCAGCCAAACCAAAGGCACCAAAGAAGCCCGAGACCCGCGCCGTGCATGTCCGCGCCGCCCCGAAAAAGGACCATGGCCCAGGATTGGACGCTCTCGAAGCCGCAGGTCTGCCGGCCTCCGATGTTGTGCGCCTTGCTGGCAAGCGCGCCATCGCCAAGTTCGAGCTCAAGCCGAAATACGTGGCCCCGGATGATGCCGAGCGTCTCCCGAGCAATATGAGCTTTCGGACCATGAAGACACTCGACGCACAGGTCCTCGACAAGTTGCGGGATCAGGCCGATCCACTCCGCCTGCGCTCGGACGCAGCCGTGATCCAAGGCCAGTTGGAGCCTCTGTTCTGGTCCGAACTCACAAGCCTCATCAAGGAACTGCGCAAGCAGTATTCCTGAAGGCGCGGCATCGCCGCGCCGCGATTTTTGTCTCGAGGGGGAAGGAGTTTCGGCGTCCTTCCCCCTGAAACAAAATAGACAAGACCGTGTTGTCGGCTGCGCCTCCGCCCGCACCACTCTTGTCGATTTGGTTTCACCCCCATCCTCTCAAGCTCCGCGCATACTCGCGGGTAAGCAGCAGCTTACCCTGTCACGATTTGTGATGCGGGGAGGGGAAGCACTGCCTGTGCAAACAGCCTTGAGAGACAGCTATGCCGGACAGCAGAAGATCTGAAGCGCAGCCCATCAAGAAGATCATCGATCAAGAGACCGGCGCGCATGTCGGCTGGCTTTATGAATGGAACACCGGTGACCTCGAGCCGATGTGGTGCAACGGCGCGAAACCCAACGTGCGATACGAAGACATACCCCCAGATGAGATGCCATACGGGTAGGATCATCGCTCAAGGAGCCCGGCGCGAAGCGCCAGGCGGGGCAGGGGGCGGCGGCGCTGCCCGCTGCCGCGTCACCTCCAATGGCGAGCGACAGAAAGAGCGAGGGGGGCCGCCTAAGCGGCCTGCTGTTGCTCCTCAACGCGCGCGTTAATGAAATCCACCGCTTTCTGCGCCTCGGCAGCGGCCTTGAAGATCAGCCCTTTGTCCGATTTCAGCGCTTGCAGCCATCCTTCAATGTAAGCGGCGCTTTGGTCGAAGGCAGGCGCGACCCCCAGCTGAACAGCCAGAAAGCACGCGCCGATCTCTGCGACCAGTTCCTCGAACGCGTATCCGGCGCGGTCCTCGAACCGCTTGATCCGGTCGAGCCGTGATACACTCCCGGTCCAGTGAACGGTCTCATGTCCCAAAGTCCCGTAATACCCGCTCGCGTCGAAGAAGGTGCCAATTGGGGGCATGTGAATATGGTCCGGTCCCGGCGCATAGTAAGCCCTCGGCGTCCCGCTGGTGATAACTGTCGCGCCCGTGGCAGCAAAGAAGGCGTCCAGCTCAGGCACCGGTTCGGTGCCAAGATCACGGGGCGGGGCAGGGCGGACGTAATAGGCGTCTGGAAGGCCCTCGATCTGATCGGCATTGAAGACGTTGTTGCACTTAGCGTAGCGACTGGTTTGCGGCTCTTTCTCGCCGTCGATCTCTTTCTCGAAG
>JBCBYM010000282.1:0-1867 GCA_039815865.1 Pseudomonadota bacterium | reverse complement strand
GCCACCGACCTGCAGATCGAAGCGCTCGACGCGTTCCGGATCAAAGGGCTGGGCCACAATGTCGATTTCCTCTCGGCAATCATGCAGCATGAGCGCTTTCGCAAAGGGGAGCTGACCACAGGCTTCATCGCGGAGGAGTATCCCGAAGGCTTTACCGGCGCACCCGTGAGCGAAGACGCGCAGCGCATGTTGGCGGCTATTGCTGCGGGCAATGAGTTTACCTTGCAGAACCGTGCGCGCCGCATAACCGGTCAACTCGACGGCGATGACGGGCAAGACGGTTTTAGCCGCGTTTCGTCCGAATGGATGGTCAAGATCGGCGATACCCGTCACGAAGTGATCTTGGGCGATGGCCACGCGTTGGTCGATGGCGTGCGGATTGATGGTCATTGCGATTGGATGCCGGGAATGGTTGAGGCCACCGCGACCGACTCCAGCGGCGAGACGTACGGCCTGATCGTTGAGCGCGATGGCGCGCACTGGGTGATCACGACCCGAGGCGCCTCGACCCGTGCGCTGGCTTTGCCGCTCAGCCTTGCGCATCACGAAAGCCTGATGATTGAGAAGGAACCGCCCGACCTTTCGAAAATGCTCATCTGCCCGATGCCCGGCATGCTGGTGAAGCTGCATGTTGAAGAGGGCGAGACGGTCCAGCCTGGACAGCCACTGGCCACCGTTGAAGCGATGAAGATGGAAAACATCCTTCGCGCTGAGAAAGACGGCAAAATCGCGAAGGTCAACGCCGCTGAAGGGGAAAGCCTAGCGGTCGACGCCGTCATCCTGGAGCTTGAGTAAAGCGCAAGACTAAGGGCTCTTAACTCCGGCCCATGTTTCATGGAACGCACCGATCCAAGGTAAACGGAACCGTTTGTCAGCGCTCTTGTCGCCTGAAGTCATGCTCATAAATGCTTGAAAATCCAAGGGCTGGTCTCATGTGGGACGGCGAGTTTACATAATTTTTCTGGCAAATTTTGCGTTAAGCACAGACACTCCGTCTGCTTTGGGGGTGCCGAATCGGATCGAGCGCCTCAGTTTTGGCCGGAACAGGGGGATGTGTGATGGCAAAGAGCGGACGGGGCTACTTCGACCGGAAGGGCCATTTCTTCAAGACGCCGCGCGAGGCGACGGTCAGCGACCTGGCTGCGATACTTGGCCAGATCGGGGAAGGCGAAAGCCTGGCTCCGGGCATTGCGCATACGCTGCTTGAAAAGCGCTTTGAGATCGAAGCGCTGTTTGGTGAGCACGACGCGATGTTGGCCGAAGGGGACGTTGAGGAGGCGCCAGGATTTGGCGGCAAGGTCTCCAAACTGACGGACCGCTTGAAGAAGTAAGCCCACTATCAGCGCCAAGCCTCGCCGCGGTGACTAGGCTCAGACGGGGACCGGCAGGCGCAATTGCTCGTCCAGAAACGCGGCGACATCGTCCAAGTCGACATCTCGGGCCAGATAGGCATCGCCAATCGCGCGCAGCAGCAGGAAGGGCAGTGTCCCGCCATCCATCTTCTTGTCATGGCGCATATGCTCGACAAGGCGAGCGCCGTCGCATTCGAGATCAAGCGCGGCGATCTGCGCGCGCAATCCTGACGCTGTGATTGTGTCCGCGACGCGCTGCGCATCGCTGTGCGAAAGCTCGCCGCGCCGGGTGGAATAGCGCGCCGCCAGAACCATTCCCAGCGCTACCGCTTCGCCGTGCAACAGCGTATCGGAAAAGCCGGTTTCCGCTTCGAGTGCGTGGCCAAAGGTATGCCCCAGATTAAGCAGCGCGCGCACGCCGGTTGTCTCGCGCTCATCCTCGGCCACAATGCGTGCCTTGGCGCGCGAACCGGAGGCTCTGGGCCACGCCATCGCCACCAGCATCCGAGCCAAGG
>JBCBYM010000281.1:0-1873 GCA_039815865.1 Pseudomonadota bacterium | reverse complement strand
CCGCCTTATGGCGGACCGATCCGGCTTTTAGCCGTAACGGGAAGCCACCGGCTTTAGCCGGTGGAGAATTCACTATCAATGGTATGCAAAAATCCGTTGATATAATTCCCGTTCACCCAGAGGGTGAAGTCGCCGTGCGGCATGAACCGCATGATCTTGACACCTTCGATGGCCGCGTTCGGGTCGATTGGGACCTCGACCGGCCTTGTACGACGATGGGGCAGGCCGCCTATTTTATCGACTTCCTGAAGACGTCAGGGCGGTTTGAACACCTGGTCGACGGTTGCCCGCTCACGCGTTCGAGTCCCAACGCATCGAGCAATCGCGATGTCTGCGGGACCTGGATGCTGTCGGTACTGGCTGGACATTCGCGTTACGCGCACGTGAACACCTTGCGAGGTGATCCGGTGCTGCCGGAACTTCTCGGCATGACCAAAGTCGTAAGCGAGGATGCTCTGCGCCGTGCCTTGTTGGCGATGCCTGAGGAGGAATCTAAAGCATGGCTTGAGGCAAACTTACAGACGTGTGTCGAGCCGCTTCTCGCCGAACCCTACATCATGGATATGGACAGCACCGTTAAGCCAATTTATGGCCGCCAGGAAGGCGCCGTCGTCGGCTACAATCCTACCAAACCAGGGCGGCCGAGCCACGTTCATCACACCTATATGGTGGCTGGATTGCGCCTCGTCATGGGCGTCGAAACGCTGCCTGGCAATGCTTCCACAGGCAGCCATGCCGCGCCTGGATTATGGGCTTTGCTTGACCGCTTGCCGGCCCACTGTCAACCGTCCTTGTTGCGCGGCGATGTCAGTTTTGGCACCGAGAAGATCATGGCCGAGGCTGAGCGGCGCGGGCGCGATTATCTCTTCAAACTGCGCTTAACAAAAAACGTCAAGCGTTTGATCAACAGAACATTTTCCGGTCGCTCTTGGCAGAACGCAGGCCATGGCTGGCAGGGGTGCCGCGAGCGTTTGCGCTTCTTTGCTTGTCCTATCGCTTCGCTACATGAGGACGCCGTGATGGCTGGAGCCGTGAGCGTGACGTGGTGATCCTGCGCCGACGCATCAAAGACGACCTGGCCCAGATCGAAGCCGAGGCAAAGTCGCGTGATCAGTTGCGCTTGAGCTTCACTGAAATCGAAGACGATACGGCGCTCTATGAATACGCAGTTTTGGTCACGTCACTTCAGGAAAAGGACATCTACGCCATCGCCCAACTTTACCGTGATCGGGCGGATTGCGAAAACGTTTTCGACGAGTTGAAGAACCAGTGGGGATGGGGCGGATTTACCACCCAGGATCTGGCGCGCTGTCGACTCACCGCTTTAATGGTGGCGCTGGTCTTTAACTGGTGGAACATCTATTGCCGATTAGCCGACGGCGACAGCCATCTGGAAGCAACCACGTCGCGACCATTGCTGCTCTCAGGCGTTGGCCAGCGTATTGAGCATGGCCGGCAGACAACGCTGAAAGTAACCTCGGCGCACGCCAAAGCGGCGACGGCTGCGAAGATGCTCGGCGAGGTGACCGCCTTTTTACGCCGCCTCGTGAACACTGCGGAGCAGTTGACCGTGCCCGAGCGCTGGTCCCGCATTCTCGCCCATGCCGCCCGCGCCTGGCTCGGCGGTCGCCCCCTCAAACAGCCCCCTTTGCTGGCGCCAACGTGACGAAATTGACGTCCAACTGCTTTTTTTAGGATCATGGAAAACCACTAACTTCGCATTCACTCGGCCAGCGTGCTTCTGCTATGATGCTCTTTCTACTGAGTCAGAAAGGGAACGATCTTCTACTCATCGACCAGCCAGAAGACGACCTCGACAGTCAGACCTTATACGAGGAAGTCATAAAATTGCTCCGTAAACTCAAACCCAACC